>NZ_JAUSTU010000012.1:0-157476 GCF_030813005.1 Anoxybacillus andreesenii | reverse complement strand
TCATAAAGCTATCAACTCCTAGGGTATCTAATAGTTTTTACCCAGTATAGACTGCTTTATGAAATTTTAAACTAAACACTAAATAGCGAGGAAGCATTACTTTTTTTTCTATATTGATTTCATCATTAAGAAATAACGGGGAAAAAAACATATCAAACAATAAATTTATTATTGGTTTAATTTCTGATTTCAATGCTTTAGTATGGACACATATAAATTCTTTAGTTGTGAAACCATTTACTAATGCTCCTCTTTTTTCTATATTATCTATGGAACTACTTTTAAGAAAAGAAATGTTAGATTTAAAAAGCATATGTTCTATAAAATGTGTGATACCATGTTCATAATCCTTCTCATGCTTTGAACCCTTTCCCAAAAATATCCCGAAAGAAACCGTTCCAAATAAATCTAAATTATCATAAACTATTTTTATTCCATTGTGTAACTGAGCTATTCTCATATCATACCCCTAGCAGATTAATTGTAAAATCATTTTTCAAATTATCATCCAGCTGATTTACCTATTTTTCAACTCAATTAATATACGCTTGGTGAAACTTTGCTTTTTATATTACTAAATAAATAATTTCGAACTCCAAATTCCAAGTATCCTCATTTGACTATGGGAAAGGTATTTCCATGTATGCGTTCGGAAACTTCTCATTTTGTTTATTAAAGGTAATCGATGTCTCTTCTTCAGAAAAAAACGGTGGATGCATATGTGGATATCCATTTGGAGAAAAGATTTTAATAATTTTTGTGGATAATCCATCGTAAAAAGAAGGAATAAAGGCACAATATGGATGCAAATCTAAATCATCCGCTACTCTCTTCATAGCATTGACTGA
Source organism: Anoxybacillus andreesenii (assembly GCF_030813005.1). Lineage (NCBI taxonomy): Bacteria > Bacillati > Bacillota > Bacilli > Caryophanales > Anoxybacillaceae > Anoxybacillus > Anoxybacillus andreesenii. The sequence continues at coordinate 156,628 of NZ_JAUSTU010000012.1, read as the reverse complement.
GAATTCCTGGCTTTGTTCCAAATAATTAACTATTTTTACCTTTTCTTCACTATTTATTAGGTAATTGTATTTACGCTTAAATTCTTGTGGTGTTAAATCCATATATAATTGTAAATACATATCAAAGTTTTTTCGTTTGTTTTCACTAGTATAGAATGAATTTATATACCCTTTTGTCCAGTTGGGAGCAAATGTCTGAATAGATTCTTCTAACGCTCCAATAATAGCTTGTTTACTATTAAAACTTGCATTTAACCCAACGGTTTTATAATTCTCACCAAAACCTAGAGCGAGAACTACTTTAATTGACTTATGAAGGGATATATCAAACAAATATAATTCATCAATAAATTTATAGTTCGTCTCAATAAGATGATTTATAATTGGATGATTTATATCTGAATAATCAATTATTGTCCCTTTTGACTCAGTAATCCAATTATAGATTAAGCTCTGCCTTTCAAAGAATTCATAATAACTAGAACGGATCACTTTTTTAGATACTAAGTGAGAAGCAACTCCACAAGAGTCGTTAAACATCTCTTTTTCTTTAAAAATAATTCTACCTTTCTCTACCTCTATTATTTCTCCATTTATTAAATTTACTGCAGGAATGAATTCTTGGCTTAAGTACCTATCATAAAATAAGGAGAGCCTCTCAATCCATTCGCCCATCGCAGACTTTATGACATGGTTTAGATTAAGATTGCCATTATGGCCGACAATTGAATAGTTAGAAGCAGAAGTAAGGTGTGCTTGTTTTATTTGGTTTCGGAAGACCGATCTGTCAATTTTAAAAACTTCCCCAATAAAAGGTGTCCCTTTCTGATAAGATTTAAGTAACATAATAAACTCCTTAAATTGTTTATTTTATGATACAATTACATATTTTAATTAGTTGTTCCTCATTAATGTTTAATGTCATTTTATTAATAGTTTGATTTAAATCTAAGTATTTTTTTTGCGGCAAATGATTGTATAAATCTGTAGAAAAAACTTTAATACAGGTTAAATTGGGAAATGTAGTATTTTTTAGAACAAAAGTGTGTAGATTTGAAACCCATTTAGGAATACACTCTAATAGATCTTCAAGGTAACTTTTCTTGGATATATAATATTCTGTGGATTTTTTTTCCTTATCAAAATAATCAAAATTCATTAGATGATTTAGATACTCTAAATCATCTCTATTACTTCTAGTTTGAATTCTTAAATCTAACCCATGTTTTTCCCATTTTAGCAGATACGCTTCTCTAATAGCTGCATCTAGGGCTAGATTAAAATCTAATGAAGCTGATATACCAGTAGAAATGATTAAATTACCAGTATAGATAACGACAATCACTGTATACAACGGAGGAAAACTTACATTAAGAAAGACTAATAAATCATAACCTTCCTTGATAATTTGATTAAAAAGTGGATGATATTCGTAATCTTCTAACCTAAGTTTCCATCCTTCTCTCCCATACCAAAACAAAAACAATGAATTCTTTTCTAATAATTCCTCAAGTGCTTTTTGCAAAGCTAGTTGACTATTTATATGAGCAGAAGTTCCAGTAGAGTCAATTATATGTGGTGTGGTTATTCTATAAGAAGTGAATTCGTGACTTAAACTTGAAATTTTATTTTGTATTAAATCGTAAGTAGGACAATAGCCTTCAGCATCAATAACTCCTCCTGCCATAAGGGCCTTTCTTTCAACCGCTTCTGATAATGATTTCTTCATTGCCAAAGTTTTATCACTAGACAATGCATTACTTCCAGTTGGACCGAGGTATTTACCTTTTTTAATAGTGCCTATATATGTATAACTTTTGTAAAATTTATCCAATGAAAACTTTTTAGTTGGGACATTATAGGCCATTGAACATTCGTTTATATGGATCATGATTTAACACCACGCTTACCAAACCACTGAATTAATGCAACAGGACACGTCCTAGGATTTAATCCTAAATGATAGGTTAGAGCATTATCATCGAAAGCAGAATAACTAAATTCACCTAAGTTTTGATTTTCTTCTATTAAGGATTCTTTAAATGCTTGATCCATAGTGCCTAATTCAATTAGTGCTTGCCTATAGCCTCTTTTCTTATATTTAGCTACAGCCCTTTTAATATCTATTGCATATGCAATCAAATAGTTTGAAAATAGAGCCCCTTTTTCCCATGGGTTTAAGACATTAACAAATTCGTAGTATTCGTTATCTGTCCATTCTTTAATTTTTTTTAAAGAATGACTATAGGAATCATAGACATAAGCCCCCCGAGTGAGAATAGCTTCAGTAAATGTATTTAGTATACAAATCACTGGTATAACGGGATATAGTCCCCCAGCAGATGGATGTCTTTTCGATTTTTTTTCATTTGTTCTTCCAAAGGTATTCTTAATAATTCTAGAAAGAGTGGTAAAATTCAACTCCTCGTTTATGTTAAATTCTCGAATACTCCCTTGATTATTACAATCAAAAGGAATTAATGGGTGTTCAGAAATATATAAATTTGGTAATACATCTGTATGTTCAGTATTACTAAGCCATTTGATAATATCAATGTTATAAGGATTGCTATTATTGTCCCTCTTTATGATAGTAGTACCTTGATGAAACTTGATAACCTCATCTATTAAATTTGCATCTGTAATTTTTGATAAATTAATATCCCAATACTCTGTTTTATTAGTTATTTCTGGCTTAATTTTATTCTCTGTTTTACTCATAACAGTCACACAGCTCCCAGTGAATACTTGTATCATTGTAGATTTTTTTATTTTGGGGATCAAACATAGTTGATGAATTTATATCTTCTAAAGATTCACCATAAAATAATATATTGCCATTAGTACGGAATACTAGTTTATCTAACCGATTAAAAATAAGTGTAATAATATTTAAAAGTGTAATCGTTGATATTTGGGATTCCACTTTAAAACTATTATCTTCATGATATAAGATATCAATTAGTGCCTGATATGATAGGTTTCCACTATCAGAAATACGTAGTTGAGATTCGATAAATCCCATATGACATTTATGACAAGGATTCTTCCATTTAGGAGAATATAAGTTGTCGATATAAAACTGGTTATTATACATATAAGTCATTAATAGTAAACAATTGCCATTATTCTTTAACTTGTTGAAAATTTGCTCAACAATTTGTTTGTCATAAGGATTTAAAAAAACGATCACTAAGTCATTTTCAAAGAAATCTGCTTTGAGGTCTCTATTATTTATAACTTCAATTATTTGTTCATTCTTTAACAAGTTAAAACTATGCATTAGATGTTCTTCCACAATGGAGTTATTTGAAATTATTTGTAAGCGTTTAACATTAAAGTTAATTGACTCTGTGAAACTTTCAATTATTCCATACTGTTTCAAAAAATTTATAGCGGCGTCTGTACTTTCATACATATAGCCTGCAAGTTCTTCGTGAAAAATAAAATTTTTCTGGTTCTTATCAATATCACTAATTAGTCTAATAAGGCTTTGATTGGTGATCTTAACTACTCCTTTTTGATTTTGCACAACAACTTCCTTCGAAGGAAGAGTATGATAAACAAAATTCTTTACTTTGTACTTTTTCATAAGTTCAACCCCTATGTATAAAGCTGCTGATATTTAAAGAAAATACAGCAGCTTTATGCTTAAAATTATTAGTTATAAGTTATCTAGTTTTTTGTAGTTGCGATGAGCCGCCGCCACCACCGCCACTACAACTACAACAACATAAAGTGATACACAAACTCCAATCTGCTTCAATTTCTTGCGTACCAGTTACAATTCCAATTCCAAACTCAGAAGAAGAATTTAATTCTCCTGTAACACTCGAAACATTCTTTTCCAATTCTGGTCTGTCACCATTAGTAGTAATGTCGTTCATAGTTTTTCACCCCCCTTTTGTTTTTACTTTTATGTAATAAACTGGATGCATTTATAGATTATTACAAAATATTATAAAAGTAAACAATTAATTTATAATTTTTTTATTTTTATAAAAATAATTGCTATATTGAAATAAATACTATAAAATGGAAATATTAATAAACTTTAGTAAGGTGATGATAATATATATGTTTTCTATTAAAATTAACTTTAATCTTTTCTTAAAATACTATCCTATAACAAGTTTAATAGTATGCTTGTGTAGTGTTGTTATTATTCTTCAAATATATTTGGGGTTTACTGAGGATTCTATTATTATACTGGGAGGATTAGATAAAGAATTAATTGAGAGCGGATATATATGGAGATTTATTACCTATAGTTTTGCTCATATGAGTTTATTTCACTATATTATAAACATTCCAATTCTAATCATATTAGCAAGACCAATTGAAAAATATTACGGTAGCGTTTTGTTTTTAATTGTATTTTTAATACTATCTATTTGTGCAGGTATGTCTATTTATTATTTTTTTGATGGGGCATACCCTTTAGTAGGTTCTTCCGGAGCAGGGTACGGATTGATCGGTATATTAGCGTTTTTACTCCTTAGGTACCCTAGTAAGATATCCCCCTATGATAAAAAGTTCATTCTATATCTTTTGTTTTTCAGTCTTATTTTTACTATTAGTATTCCCAACTTAGCAATTTCTGGACATGTTGGTGGATTTATTAGTGGTATAATAATTGCGTTTATCATCTCATTATTTAAAAGAAAAGGGGGAGAAGAATTATTAGATTTGTATACAGCAAAGTTAAATACTACATAAGAGTTTTCCCATAATAAGCTCGCCAAAATTTATGCAACTTTGCATTTGGTAAAATAAGAACAATAAAATGGAAACACTGTAAATCCGTTTCCTTTTCTATCATTTAAAAGATTTTTGCGTTCTAGGATTATTTTATTATAGTATCATCGGGGGTGAAGGAGTTTTTTGTCCGTGGTCAATATGGAGCAGGAACGATTGATGGTCACGAGGTTCCGGGCTACCGTGAAGAGCCAATGGTAGACGCGCATTCCAACACAGAAACCTTTGTCGCTGGAAAGCTCTTAATTGACAACTTCCGATGGGCCGGTGTACCTTTTTATATCCGAACGGGAAAAAGAATGGAAGCAAAGTCGACAAAGATCATCATTCAATTTAAGGATATCCCGATGAACTTGTATTACCGTCCGGAGGAGCCGCTCAATCCGAATTTGCTTGTCATTCACATTCAGCCTGAGGAAGGCATTACACTTCATTTAAATGCCAAAAAGGCAAGGCAGAATGAAGTCGCAACTCCAATTAAACTCAATTATGCGAACAAGGGAATGAATGGCTATAATACCCCTGAATCCTATGAAAAACTACTATACGATTGCATGCGCGGAGATGCGACTAACTTCACCCACTGGGATGAGGTAGCACTCTCATGGAGCTTTACCGATAAGATTTCGCATGTGTGGGAAAATACCATTGAAGAGAATTTCCCTAATTATGCTGCTGGAACGATGGGACCGAAGTGTGCCGATGAGCTTCTTGAAAAAGACGGCTTTTTCTGGTGGCCAATCACTAATTTAGAAGTAGATAACTGCTAATTAATACGATACTTTACCTATTATTAGAATAATCGGTTGGTATACCTTCTCTTCGCTGTTGCTCCAAAAGGTAGGAGAAAGGCTCAATCAGGTATACCAACCGATGAGCTATTCCATGAGAAGAACCAGGCAAAAGTGAAGTGAATTACCTTCATGAAGACCTCTTTATCTTGATACTACATCATTTGGGGTCTTCATTGCCTATATGAAGACTTTTTTTACTAAAAACTACTCAAGAAAGAATCTTCAAAACTAGCTATTATATTTATTCAGGGTTGTGAACGGAAGAACATGATTGTTTCTTATGAAAATCCCTCTTTCCTATTCACTCACCTGCACGAGTGGCTCATTCACCATTTCGATGGTAGCATCATGATCAGGAAGCTCGGTTTCCAGATTCCTTACCCGAGGATTTAAGTACCCAAAAATCGATGCCAATGCCCATCCTAGCCCTATTATTGTGATAAATAGACCCATCCCTCTACCTTCTCCAACTCCAAATAGGAGACCTGCTGAACTCGCCAAAATGCCGTTCTCCAGCATCGCTGGCTCAAACACATAGTCAATCAAAGGACCTGCTAGTACATATGCAACGGGACTGAGTGATAAAGCCGTCATTCTTCTTAAAGCAAATACTCTTCCCTGAACCTCAAGCGGCACCTTACTCTGCCAAATGACTTGACTGCACCCGTTTGTCAGTGGCATAAAAAATGCCGTCAAACCTAGCGAAATGGCAACTAGAAGAGCAGATGATTCGACCCCTGCTAATGTCAAGGCTAGCCCTGACAGCAATCCAAATCCAAGTAGTCCCTTTATTCTTTGCTTCGGTCCTCCCCATACACCCATCAAAACCCCACCAAGGAGCATGCCGATTCCAAAGCAAGAGAGGACAAGGCCGAGCACCCTTTCGTTTGTAAAGGACAAAATATAAGGTTGGAGCAAAATATTAAAGAAGGAGAGAAGGAAATTGGATATAGCAAAAAAGATCAATAGAAATTTAAGTCCAGGACGCTCCGCAATATATCTCCAGCCAAAGGCCGCTTCCTTCCAAATGGAATTCTTATCCTCTGCTTCTTTTGGTTTTTGAACATGTGGGATTTTCACGAAAAGCAGGGCGGTGATCCCTAATAAGAGAGTAGCAAAATCGATTAAGACGATGCCACGAATCCCAATAATGTTTAACAGAAAGCCTGCTAGAACTGGTGCTACAATAATTGAAATCGAATCAGCGACCTGAACCATTCCACTGGCTCTACCCAAATGCTCCTTCGATACGAGAGTTGAAACCGCTGCTTGATAAGCAGGAAACTGCAAGGAGCTGGCAACAGATGATATAGACAGGATGATGAACAGATGCCAAATTTCCATCATATTCGCACTGTATAAGATGAACATCGTTAATGTTCCAAGACCCGCAACAGCATCACTGACAATCATAATGGTTCGTCTGTTGTAACGGTCCACAATAACCCCAGCGAAGGGTGAGAATAATATTGCTGGAAAGGTTGCTGATAAAAGCATGAACGAAAACAAGGAGACAGACCCCGTTTCCTTTAATACCCACACACCCAGCGCAAACGATGTTAATCCTGAGCCAACGACAGAAAATAATTGTCCAATCCAAATCAGTAAAAATGCTCTAAATCCAACGGTTCCCATATTTCTTCCCCCATCCTACTCGACTCATGTGGTGAATCTTCTTCATTGACTTTATTTTAAAAAATCGCACTACATGGGATTAGAGTCTCTTGATGGGTTTTTCCTCCGTCTTCAGACTGAAAATAAAAAGCTCCGTTTCCCAATTAAATCTGGAAATGGAGCTATATTTAGTCTTCAATTAGGGGGACTTTTCCAGTGATCTCGAAGCGTTCCCTTGCTTCATATACCATTTTTACCATTTAGATTATAATAATCTTTCAATAAATCCAATTATTAAAAAATAATATTTGATATAACAAAAAAAACAAGAACTAAACCTAGTATCAATAATCCAAATGCTTCCCAATTATTCACAATGAATAAGAACTTAGAATTTTCTTTATTTCTTCTAGATTCAAGGTAAAACAAAAAAAGCGATATCAAAATAAATATTATTCCAGCAAGAAAAGCTATAGGATTATTTATATATTCAGTTTCAGCTACCAATTTTATTCTCTCCTTTACCTCCTCATCAAGAGGTTAGGTAATTGAATTGTTGTTGCGAACACTACTGTTTTTAGCCAATTTTTTCCTTTTGTGAATTTCTTGAAAGCCCATCCTGCTGTCTTTTTAGTAATTGATTTAACAACTCCTTGAGCTATTGGAATAGTTATTATTGCAGCTAAAGTTGGGAATAGGTACCATTGTAAAAACTTTTTTACTGCAAATCCTGCAGCTCCACCCGCAGAAAAACTAATTCCAATATTCACCAATGAACCAGCAGTTAAACAAAATTTTATACTAATCGCTGAAAGGGTAATAATAAATTTAATATATCCGTTAAATCCGAGTGAGATCGTTTTGGATATAGTTCCACTAGGATCTACATTCATTACCGGATTGTTATTCGCATAATTAAACCCATTCAAAGTTTGAGGCTCCAATAAGTTCCCTCTCACTGGATCCTGTGAAAGAAACACTCCATTTTCAGGGTTATAATATCTCGCCATTAGATAGTACAACTTCGTATCGTCATCATAACGATAGCCTGCATAGCGGTATGGGTTAACTTCCGCCATTTCTCCGCTTTGGCTGAGGATATTTCCCCAAGTATCATAGGTGTAGGAAGCCACGACTTTGCCACTCTCGTCGGTCATTGCCAAGACGTCGCCACGGTAATTGGTCAAGTAGTAATACGTGACCCCTTTATAAAACATGGTTAGTGGATGTCCGTCATCATCGTATGTGTAGCCCTTTATCACATTCTTATTTTCATCTTCTTCATATAAAACTTGGTTGCCATTATAGGTGTAGAAGGTTTTGCCATGGCTGTCGTTGCTGGAAATTCTTCTTCCTTCTTCATCATATGAGTATTCCACTAGGGTCTTCCCTGTCGAATCTTTGATTTTTACCAATTGGTCGAATTCGTTGTACTCATACGTACGGTTTCCGTCTGATTGGAGATTTCCGCTCGCATCGTATACATATTTCTTATTGCCAACCTGAACTAATTGATTCGCCTCGTTATATTGAGAAGAAACTTCCTTCGTAACACCATCTTTTGTTATCTTCTTTGAAACTCGGTTTCCGACTGTATCATATTCATAGTCCATTTGTGTTCCATCAGGAAGAGTTTCTTTCGTTAACTGGTTTAAATCATCATACTCATATTTTGTTGTTCCGTCTGTAGTAATAATTAACGTAATCAAATTATTGGAATCGTACTCGTACTGATACTTATTTTCCTGACCCTCCAATAGCCTCAGCGTTTCACTGGCTAATCTACCTTTTGAATAGTCTAGCGGTATGGGTTGATTTCTGCCATTTCGCCGCTTTGTGTGAGGATGTTTCCCCATGCGTCATAGGTGTAGGAAGCGACTACTTTGCCACTCTCATCGGTCAGTGCCAAAACGTCGCCACGGTAATTTGTCAAGTAGTTATATGTGATTCCTTTATAAAACATATTCAGCGGATGACCGTCATTATCGTATGTGTAACCTTTTACCACATTTTTATTTTCGTCTTCTTCATAGAGAACTTGGCTACCATTATAGGTAAAGAAGATTTTTCCATGGCTGTCGTTACTGGAAATTCTTCTTCCTTCTTCATCGTACGAGTATTCCGCAAGTATCTTATTAGTGGAATCTTTGATTTTTACCAGTATGTAAAAGAAGCAAAGGAACCGCCCGCCCCCTTGCTTCCCATGAAAGGCAATTTGCCAATCAAAATTTTTAACTAATTTAATAGCTGTTTTGCTATCTCAAGGCAATCATCATAACTTTTTTTAAAGTCATTTCCAAACATCCTAATGAATATGAATTTAATTTCATATGCTAATTGGTTTACATCACTGGTTTGTGCCAAGAAATCATTAATTAAAATAATTTCATCCTCATATTCATCATCTGGTGCATGTGAAAGAAGATTCATGGGGTCCCAATCATTTATTATCCGCTTTGTCTTATTCATAATTACACCTCTCTTATTCCCCATAAAGTTGTTTTATAGCATTTTTTATTGGATCTTTAAATTGGTCTTTTCCGTATGCAGTCTGTAATACCCCATTTTTATTCAAAATAGCGACTCCATCTTTTGTCACATACATAAAAGTTTCACTATCCTGCTGAATTACTTTTCCATTCCTTATCCATGATTTTACCTGTTCTTCTGTTACACCACGTTGTTTCAATTTGTTTAGTGCATGTTCTCTTGAACTTGTCCATTTAATATTAGGATTTTTAACTAATTTACCAAAATTACCAATTTGTGTTCCAACTTTGGCTCTACTAGACCATTTTTTTAATTGTTTAACAACAATATTAATTACTGTTTTAACAGCTTTTCTTAAACTGCCCTTTGGGTCATCAAAATTCACTGGATTATTATTGACATAATTATATCCATTCATAGTCAGTGGATCTTGTAAATCCCCTCTATATGGGTCAACAGATAATAACACTCCATTTTCAGGATTATAATATCTCGCCATCAAATAATACAATTTAGCATCGTCATCATAGCGATATCCTGCATAGCGGTATGGGTTAGTTTCTGCCATTTCACCGCTCTGTGTGAGGATATTTCCCCAAGCGTCATAGGTGTATGCAGCTACAACTTTGCCACTCTCGTCGGTCATTGCCAAGACGTCGCCACGGTAATTGGTCAAGTAGTAATACGTGATCCCTTTATAAAACATGGTTAGCGGATGACCGTCATCGTCGTATGTGTAGCCCTTTATCACATTCTTATTTTCATCTTCTTCATATAAAACTTGGTTGCTATTATAGGTGTAGAAGGTTTTCCCATGACTATCGTTGCTGGAAACTCTTCTTCCTTCTTCATCATAGGAGTATTCCGCTAGGGTCTTCCCTGTGGAATCTTTGATTTTTATCAATTGGTCGAATTCGTTGTACTCATACGTACGGTTTCCGTCTGATTGGAGATTTCCGTCCGCATCGTATACATATTTCTTATTGCCAACCTGAACTAATTGATTCGCCTCGTTATACTGGGAAGAAACTTCCTTCGTAACACCATCTTTTGTTATCTTCTTTGAAACTCGGTTTCCTACTGTATCATATCCATAGTCCATTTGCGTTCCATCAGGAAGAGTTTCTTTCGTTAACTGGTCTAATTTATATTCCGTTACTTTTCCAGATGGATCGGTTACTTTTGTTACCACATAATTATCATTCACATGGTAAACCGTGGTATTATCTTCTGCATCCGTAACTGTGGCAATCTTAGATGCTTGGTCCAGTGTATAACTTGTTCCGGGTCTATCGGCAGGACCCTCTACTCCATTCACTTCTTGCGGTTCTTGAACTTTAACTAAATTCTCATTTTCGTCCGTATAATCCGTTTTTCTCCCATTTGGATCAATAATGGTGGCAATTCTATTATTCTTATAAATAAATTGAGTTGTCGTTTTTTCACCTGTTACATATCTAAGCTGATCGACATACTCCAAATATCCAGCCGCATTGTATCGGTAGGAAAATTCTTTTCCATCATAGCTGGTTTTTGGCATTTGTCCTTTTGAATTATATTGAATATCAACTGTTTTGGAAAGAGAATTGCCAAGATCGGTTGCCATCTTAATAAGTTGATTGCTGGAATTGTAAGTGTAATTGAGCTTTTTTCCGTTTCTATCTTCTTTGGTTTGAATATAGGCAATATTCACGTCCGTATCATAATCCTGATTGTTAGATGTTCCGGAATTTTATCGTATAATAATGAATAGATGCCTAGTTGTCCATTTGATTAATAAGCATTAAAAAAGCCCCCTGTTATTATAGTTCTTCGTGCCATATATATAACAAGGGGTTTTTATTTTTTATTTAATTTTTCTAGCAATACCTTATTTTTAAGATTCGTTTTTCAGTGGTCTCTACCTGTCCCTATGTCCCTCAAGCTGAACACGTTTAGATGAATTCTTTCAGTGATTACTTATTTTTCGTTACGAGAAATTAACATTTTTAAAACATAAGCGCTCATATTTTTATACCTTGATTTGTTTTGAAAAAACATAAAAACTTCATACATCGGAAGTATATAGTCCCTTTTCCTTCTCGAGTATAGAGTTTCCTGTTGGTACACGATGTCATAAAATTCATCTAAATCAATAATTTTATCGAATATCACATTAAAATCGTACCAATGATAAACAGTAGAAAGTTTTCTTCTAATCACTTCACCGAGATAAGCTCCAATTCTTGAGGAAAGTCGTATTTGATTTTTCTCAAGGTAGGTAGACTTTTTTAGTCTTTGTAAATAAACATCTATGATCGCAATGCTCTCAATTGAGAAATCTAATTTTTCCTCTGTCAGATTTTTAACCTCCCATGGATCATTTGAAACATCAGTGAAAAGTAGCTCTGCTATAGCCTTTACTTCTATATTTTTTTTATTAAGAAATAGATATAGCATATTAATACCTCACCATAAATTATTTAAATAGCCGTTATTAGGTTTTTTATCTCTTGAATCAAGATAGATAAACACTGCACTACCTGGATCAGCAAAATATGAATAGAACGACAAAGCTACAGAAACAATGGCTACTACCTTGCTGGCGATTTTATTAGAAATCCCTCTTCTTGTCAATTGTTTCTTTAACTGTTTATTAAAAAGTTGACCTTTCGCTTTTGACAATTGCTTTTTAGCCAATTGTTTTAAAAATACTGTTGTATATCCACCAATAGTTGCTAACGTAGTAAAAATTGCCCAATTAAATGCTCTTGAAAGGAAATATTTAGAATTCCAAAATGCATTTTTCCAATAGTTTCCGTCAGGATCAATATTCATTATCGGATTATTATTCGCATAATTATACCCGTTCAAAGTTTGGGGCTCCATCAAGTCTCCTCTCACTGGATCCAGTGACAAAAACACTCCATTTTCAGGGTTATAATATCTCGCCATTAGATAATACAATTTCGTATCGTCATCATAGCGATATCCTGCATAGCGGTATGGGTTAATTTCTGCCATTTCACCGCTTTGGGTAAGGATATTTCCCCATGCGTCATACGTGTAAGAAGCCACAATTCTGCCACTCTCGTCGGTCATTGCCAAGACGTCACCACGGTAATTAGTCAAGTAATAATACGTGATCCCTTTATAAAACATGGTTAGTGGATGTCCGTCATCATCGTATGTGTAGCCCTTTATCACATTCTTATTTTCATCTTCTTCATATAAAACTTGGTTGCCATTATAGGTGTAGAAGGTTTTGCCATGGCTGTCGTTGCTGGAAACTCTTCTTCCTTCTTCATCATAAGAATATTCCGCTAGGGTCTTCCCTGTGGAATCTTTGATTTTTACCAATTGGTCGAATTCGTTGTACTCATACGTACGGTTTCCGTCTGATTGAAGATTTCCGTTCGCATCGTATACATATTTCTTATCGCCAACCTGAACTAATTGATTCGCCTCGTTATATTGAGAAGAAACTTCCTTCGTAACACCATCTTTTGTTATCTTCTTTGAAACTCGGTTTCCGACTGTATCATATTCATAGTCCATTTGTGTTCCATCAGGAAGAGTTTCTTTCGTTAACTGGTTTAGATCGTCATACTCATATTTTGTTATTCCCTCATTAGATAGGATAGAGGTAATTGAGTTATTAGAATCATAATTGTATTGATACGAATTAAAGACCTGGCTTCCCAATAAACCTAGCGTTTCACTTGCTAAACGACCATTTGTGTATTCTTTTGAAATTCTACTACCTTTATTGAACAGGATTGACTGAAGTAGACCAGATTTATTGTATTCAAAGGATGCTTAAGAAAAGAAGCCAAAAATAGCTTCTTTTCTTAAATGTTTCACCAGTAAATAACTAATAATACATATATTATTATTAATGTAAATAATAATGTTGTTAATCTAAAAGAAGATCTTCTAAGCATTTTTCGAAGAACATGCTCATCAAAATCATTCTTTAAATATTTCTTAATGCCTATAAATTTATATAAATTGTAAGCCAATAAAATAATATTGATAATAAATAAGATTACTAACATATGAAATCCTCTACTTGTATCGAACTGTGATGTAACCATCATATTTTTTATCTAAACTATCAAGTACATTTGCTATTATTTCACCAAATGATTTACCCAAAACAGTAAGAATTCCGTTTACAATCATCGTGATTGTAGCTCCTATAATTTGATATGGTATTCTTTTGATTGCCTCATCAGTAACTTGTCTAAGTTTAAATGAGCTTACATTTCGTAATTTCCCTAACTTAATAGCGGATTTTATTGCTACTATTCCAGGAATGAAAATAAGAGCAAGATCAATAGCAATTGCAACTATTTTTCTTTTTATTTTTATATACTTTGCCTTAGTGCCATCGGGATCAATAAACATCACTGGATTATTATGTGCATAGTTGTAACCATTCAAAGTTTGAGGCTCCAATAAGTCCCCTCTAACTGGATCAAGCGACAAAAACACTCCATTTTCAGGGTTATAATACCTCGCCATTAGATAATACAATTTCGTATCGTCATCATAACGATATCCTGCATAGCGGTATGGGTTAATTTCTGCCATTTCACCGCTTTGGGTAAGGATATTTCCCCATGCGTCATAGGTGTAAGAAGCCACAATTTTGCCACTCTCGTCGGTCATTGCCAAGACGTCACCACGGTAATTAGTCAAGTAATAATATGTGATCCCTTTATAAAACATGGTTAGCGGATGACCGTCATCGTCGTATGTGTAGCCCTTTATCACATTCTTATTTTCATCTTCTTCATATAAAACTTGGTTGCCATTATAGGTGTAGAAGGTTTTGCCATGGCTGTCGTTGCTGGAAACTCTTCTTCCTTCTTCATCATAGGAATATTCCGCAAGTACTTTGCCAGCGGAATCTTTGATTTTTACCAATTGGTCGAATTCGTTGTACTCATACGTACGGTTTCCGTCTGATTGGAGATTTCCGTTCGCATCGTATACATATTTCTTATCGCCAACCTGAACTAATTGATTCGCCTCGTTGTATTGAGAAGAAACTTCCTTCGTAACACCATCTTTTGTTATCTTCTTTGAAACTCGGTTTCCAACTGTATCATATCCATAGTCCATTTGCGTTCCATCAGGAAGAGTTTCTTTCGTTAACTGGTTTAGATCGTCATACTCATATTTTGTTGTTCCCTCATTGGAAAGGATGGAGGTAATTGAGTTATTAGAATCATAATTGTATTGATACGAATTAAAGACCTGACTTGCCGATAAACTTAGCGTTTCACTTGCTAAACGACCATTTGTGTATTCTTTTGAAATTCTACTACCTTTATTGAACAAGATTGACTGAAGTAAACCCGATTTATTGTATTCAAAGGATGCTAAGTTCTGGTCATTTAACTTAATTTCTTTCGTATTGTAGGCATCATTTGGTTCAAAGGTCACTTGATTCTGCCCTGAATATGCAGGGAAGTTAATGCTTGAAAGATATTCATCCCCTTTATACTCAAAAGAGGTCATTCGGCCACTATCGCCTTGGTCGATGGATTTTACGAGCCCATTTTCGTAATAAGTGATTCTTTTTGCCAAGGAATTATTCTCATCATAGATGAGCTGGTCCTCACCATCTTTCACATATCTCCATTTTGTCTTCCCATTAGCGACAACCGTTTCACTGCCTGTCTCTTCATCTTTATTATATTGGATGATATGACCATTTGGTTTTGTTACCTGCTTGATGGAACCATTCGCATCATATAAATAATTTGTTATTTTCCCAAGGGCATTTGTTTCACTTTCAATGAGATTTTGGCCATTATATTGATAACTTGTGATAGCTCCCAAAGCATTCGTGATGGATAAGAGATTTCCGTTTTTATCATATTGGTAATTCGTTTGACTATTTTTGGCATCAATTACTTTTTCTAGTTCATTTTTTAGATTATAACGATAGGAAGTAGATTTCCCTTTCCCATCCTCGTAACTTAATACATTCCCAGATAGATCTGTCTTGGTTTTGGTCCTATTTCCATGTGGGTCCGTATGGGTGATTGTTTTGATGGCAGATGAATAGTCAATATTATATTCTTCTTTCATGCCATCCGAGGATGACATGGATAGTAGGTCCCCATAAGAATTATAAGAATAAGTCGTTGTTAAGAACTCTGAATTGTTATTCGGGACAATGGATTCCTTTAAATTTCCTTTTGAATCATAATGATAGGTGCTAGTCTTGCTGGTTGAATCCGTATGAGTAGAAACCAAATTGAAATTTGTATACGTATAAGTCTGGGTATTTCCTTCTGCATCTTTTGTGGTTAGTAGGTTCCCATTTGGATCATAGGTATTCGTTTGGACGGTTTTACTAGCCCCTTCTTCTGTCTCGTTTTCTGTAAGAACATTATAATTGTTATCTAGTTTATATTCCGTTACTTTTCCAGATGGATCGGTTACTTTTGTTACCACATAATTATCATTCACATGGTAAACCGTGGTATTATCTTCTGCATCCGTAACTGTGGCAATCTTAGCCGCTTGGTCCAGTGTATAATTTGTTCCAGGTCTATCGGCTGGATCCTTTACTCCATTCACTTCATGCGGTTCTTGAACTTTAACTAAATTCTCATTTTCGTACGTGTAATCCGTTTTTCTTCCATTTGGGTCAATAATGGTAGCAATTCTATTATTCTTATAAATAAATTGAGTTGTCGTTTTTTCACCCGTTACATATCTAAGCTGATCCACATACTCCAAATATCCAGCTGCATTATATCGGTAGGAGAATTCTTTACCATCATAGCTGATTTTTGAAATTTGCCCTTTTGAATTATATTGGATGTCAACTGCTTTGGATAGAGAATTGCCAAGATCGGTTGCTATTTTGACAAGTTGATTGCTGGAATTGTAAGTGTAGTTGATTTTATTTCCGTTTCTATCCTCTTTAGACTGAATATAGGCAATATTCACATCCGTATCATAATCTACCTTCATTATTTTGAAGGTGGTAGAGGTTCCATCTAAATTGTAAAGCGTATAAGTGTTTTGAGCAGTATCCTTAATCGTCTCATAGTTTCCTGCTCCCTCTCGATAAGTTAATGACTTGGCATCATAAGTAAATTCATGTGTCGTCCCATCTTCATCATAATATTGAATACCATCGCTGCTTACAAATAATTTTTCGTTACCAGTGAATGTCCATCCATATCCAAGGGCTGATTTCTCTAAATCCTTGCTGTTATAGGTTCTAGTGAAAGTAAAGCCTGAATCAGCACGGCCTAGAACCGAGAAATCTTCATACTGGATGACGTTGTTGCTTGTGGTCAGATTGGTATAGCTGGCTCCTCCGACTAATGGATGCGTATCATAGCTCCAATAATCTTCGATGCCTAACCTAGCACCCGTCTTATAAGTAACGACAAGAAGTGGCTGATATTCGGTTCCTATTGAATGTTCACTCGAAATGAATTTTTTGTAAGTATTAAGTGATTCACTTTTACTTTTCATAAGGATCCCATAATTTGATGCTGGATTGGCTAGCCAACGATTCACTAGACTCACAGGGATACTCCATTTTAAGTTGATGGATAAATCAAGCAGTGATCCTATTCCACCAACTGTGTCTATCGGAGTTGCAACATAGTCGCCACCTTTCGCACTCCATGATGTATAAGGGGAAGTTTTGCTATAATTCCAGCTTGCTTGATTTTCTTCCCAGGCTTTTGTCATCTGATAAGCACCAATGTCAATCGGTGTATCATTACTGACAGAAGACATCCATAAATTTAGATCAGCGTTAGTGATGATGACATTTTGTGGGATAGAACTCACATTAAATTTCAGTAGTGAACGAATAACATTTTGATGAGTAGAATCTTTGTAGAGACCTGTTCCTAATTCAAGATCATTCCCACCAGTCTGCGTAGGCGCTCCACTGCGAAGATTCGTGTCGTCTACCAGATTACTAGAAGTTATTCTTACAATCGTTGGGTCAATTGTGATAGGATAGACTCTATTTTTATCATTTAACCATTCCTGGTCAGGAATCATATATAAGTAAAGTTGCCCATTTTGAACTTCGTAATCTAAAGTAATGTTGTATGAAATTGCTTCTTCAGGAATTGATGTGATCCCTTTGTTTGATTTATATCCTTTTGGAATATAAGAATCATACATGTAAGGGGCTTCGATATAATAGAGTTTCTCTTTCGTTTGGGAGTCAAGAAGATAAATGATTTCTCCTTCTTTTTTTACCTCTAAGCCTTCTAGATCCATTTTATAGGTGAATTTTTCTGGAAAACCATCTTCAGGTTTCTCTTTGTAAATAATGTCTTCTTTTACCCGATCAGAACCTATTGAATACTTCAGATTAACTCCATCAAGAATTTCAGGATATGTAATAGAGTTTTCTTTTACCTCTCCTTTTGTTTCTTGAACAGGCATTACTTTAGTTCCATTTTGCTCTTGAATG
Organism: Anoxybacillus andreesenii; assembly: GCF_030813005.1. Lineage (NCBI taxonomy): Bacteria > Bacillati > Bacillota > Bacilli > Caryophanales > Anoxybacillaceae > Anoxybacillus > Anoxybacillus andreesenii. Next base: position 138,517 of record NZ_JAUSTU010000012.1, on the reverse strand, counting down.
GACTCAAGTCCAAGGTTGATTGATTTATCTTGGTCCGTAATACTGATGCTACGCTCGCCTTTAATCTCTTTTTCTATTTTAACCTTGAATTTATTGGATTTGTTTTCGACAGCTGCCTTGTCTTGCACATCCACTAAAGTATTATCAATCTCTTTCCATTTTCCTTTTGCATCTTTATAGTGAATGGGACTTTGTGCTATTTCTGCCGTATAAGTTCCGTCTTCATTCAGGAATGTTTTTGAATTTTCTGTTCGTAAATTCTCTACTTCTTTACGAACCTTGTTCTTTTTGTTCTCTTGATTCTTAGCAGCTTGGTGCTCCTCGTTTCCTTTGGCATAGACAAGGAAATTTTCAAATGGAATATAGGCAAAAGTAAAAACTGCCGCAATTAGGCCTATAAGCCATTTTCTGGGTAAATTTGTGTGATTCATAGATGCTTCCCTTTCTGTTTTCAATTTTTTTACAGAAAAATTGTAGCATCTTTGTTTAGCCGCTTTCTATGGTACTTAATGGGAAGACGTGGCTGATGAAGTCATTCCAAGACAAAAAAAACTGCTAAATCAAAAACTGATTTAGCAGTTTGCATACATTATTCCATCCAATTCGTATGAAAGATTCCCTCTTTATCGATGCGTTGATACGTATGGGCTCCAAAATAATCCCGCTGTGCCTGGAGAAGGTTTGCAGGTAAGGTTTCGGTGCGATAGCTGTCATAATAGGATAATGCTGCCGATAAGCATGGCACCGGTATTCCGTTTTGTACGGCTACCCCAATGATCTCCCGCAAAGACGTTTGATAGCTTTCGACGATTTCCTTAAAGTACGGGTCAAGAAGAAGATTTTTTAATCCAGATTCACGGTCGTAAGCATCCTTGATTTTCTGCAGGAATTGTGCACGAATAATACAGCCTCCACGGAAAATCATGGCAATCTCTCCGTATTGCAAATCCCAGCCATACTCTTCAGAGGCCACTCTCATCTGGGCAAACCCTTGAGCATAGGAACAGATTTTACTCATGTAAAGGGCCTTGCGAACCGATTCAATGAAAGCTGCTCGATCCCCGCTAAAGCTCTTTGTTTCAGGACCCTTAAGTGCTTTACTTGCTTCAACACGCTCATCCTTCATGGCAGATATGAAGCGAGCAAATACCGATTCCGTGATTAGTGGTAGCGGTACACCTAAATCAAGGGCACTTTGACTCGTCCATTTGCCCGTACCCTTTTGACCAGCTGTATCAAGAATGACATCGACAAGTGGCTTCCCTGTTTCCTCGTCGATTTTCTTAAAAATATCAGCCGTAATTTCAATGAGGTAACTATCAAGCTCGCCCTTGTTCCAGTCAGAGAAAACCTGATGGAGCTCGTCAGCGGATAGACCTAGTACATGCTTCAAAAGAAAATAGGATTCCGAAATAAGCTGCATATCCCCATATTCAATTCCGTTATGTACCATCTTGACATAATGGCCTGCCCCATCCGGACCAATATAGGTCGTGCAAGGCTCACCATTCACCTTCGCCGAAATATCCTTAAAAATTGGAGCAACTAAATCGTACGCTTCCCTTTGTCCTCCCGGCATAATGGAAGGTCCCTTTAATGCCCCTTCCTCACCACCTGACACCCCTGTTCCAATGAAATGAATGCCAAGCTCGCTTAATTCTTTGTTACGTCTTTGGGTATCAACGAAAAAGGTATTGCCCCCATCTATTAAGATATCCCCTTTTTCAAGGAGTGGCTTCAGCTGTTCAATAGTTGCATCCGTTGGTTTCCCTGCCTTCACCATTAGCATAATCTTGCGCGGCTTCTCTAAAGAATCAACGAATTCTTCTAAGGAGTAGGTTCCAACGAAATTTCTTCCTTCTACCTCCTTCAGCATCTCATCTGTCTTCTCTCTCGAGCGGTTATAGACGGAAACAGAGTAGCCTCTGCTTTCAATATTCATCGCGAGATTCTTGCCCATGACCGCAAGCCCAATTACGCCAAATTGTTGTTTTGTCATTTCGTTACTTCCCTTCTTTAGCAGATCATCTATAGTTTTTCATGAAATGGGTAAAAAAATCAACTAATCTGTATCTTTTTTCGTTTTGTATAAGAAATCCTTGTTGAAGCTCGTATCCGTACCAATTTGCGGCTTTTGTTCCTGGGTAAGATGGCTTGCTTGCTCGATAATATGTGCACCAAACTTTTCTTTCAGCTTGGACACGGCATCAATGAGCGGCTCTTTTTTGGCATCTTCTTCATAGGAAAATAAATCGAGCTGCTTGACCGCATGATCCTTCTCGACGAGATCATTTCCAGTGATGCCAAGTAGACGGACGGCTTCCCCCGACCAATTCCGCAAGAAAATTTGCTTTGCAGCTCCAAGAATTTCATCCCGCGAAGAAATTGGATTTAATAGCTTCTTGCTTCTTGTAATCGTTTTACGATCCTTGTAACGAATCGTGATCGCAATCGTCTTAGCCAGTACATCCTTCCGCTTCAATCGAACGGAAACCTTTTCCGCTAGCTTTTCCAAAACAGAAAAAAGCTCCTGCTGGTTCGCAACATCCATAGGAAGTGTTGTTGAATTGCCGATGCTCTTAAAATCAGAAACAGCATCGGGATCAACAGGTCGGTTATCAATGCCATTCGCCCTTTCCTTCAGTCTGATTCCGTTAATGCCAAGCAAGGATTTAAGCTGTATCTCATTAGCTTTTGCCAAGTCCTCAATCGTATGAATATGGATGGTGTTTAGCTTTTCGGCTGTCTTCTTTCCGACTCCATGCATCTCTCCCACTTCAAGCGGCCATAGCACCTTTGGAATATCCCTTTTTCTTAAAATCGTAATCCCCAATGGTTTTTTCATATCAGAGGCCATTTTTGCAAGAAATTTATTCGGGGCAATGCCTATGCTGCATGGCAAATCAAGCTGACGCAGCAGTCGTTGCTGGATGAGCTTAGCTATCTCGGGCGGAGCACCCCACTCATAGCTGTTCGTAATATCGACATAGCCCTCATCAATAGAAACGGGCTCAACAAGAGTTGAAAATTGATTCAAAATCTCAAACATACCCATGCTCGCCGCCCGGTATCGATTAAAATCCGGCCGTTTCACAATTAGATGGGGGCAAAGCTTTTTTGCTTCCCATAATGGCATGGTTGTTTTGACGCCATAGCTTCTTGCCTCATAGCTACAAGTGACGATAATTCCTCTTCTTTCCTCAGGATTTCCCGCAATCGCAAGAGGCTTCCCCTTCAGCGACGGATCGTAAGCCATTTCAACGGAGGCATAGAAGCTATTCATATCGACATGTAGAATGACCCGCCCATTTTTCGGATACATGCTCTTCATGTAAACAACACATCCAATTACACGAGGTATTAACAATAGTTTAACATATGCTGAGTTAAAGGTTGATCTTATATACGCCTTATACGTACGCGTTCTCTACGTTACTCGTACCGAGTAAAACCCGTTCACACGTACGTATAAGGCTAAAATCAACATCCAGCATTAGCACAGCCTAACATATTAACGAAAAAAAGCAGCCAAACTCATGGCTACTTCTGTATTTGGCTTTGCATGTATTCTTGAATTTCCCTTATTCCTTCAAGGGATTTCACTAAAACCGTTGGAGAGATGAGCGTGATTAGGCGGCTCTCTAGGTTAACGACCCCTGAGAAATAACTGGTCTTTTGATAAGCGACCAATCCTACCTGTTTAATCCGCTCTTCTGGTATATCAAGAATTTCCTTTGCATTTCTGACCAAAATCCCTAACGACATTTCAGAGGTTTGAAGAACAATCATTCTAACCGAATCACTTGCTGAAATTGAGCGATGGTAGAGTATTTTTTCTGCATCTAGGACTGGTATTAATTCGCCTCTGACTCTAATGATTCCGCTAACATAGCTAGGCAAATGGGGGATGGGGGTAATTCCCTCTACTTTCTCAATCGAAAGGACATGATCAATTGGAACTGCATACTCTTCATTCCCGACTGTAAAAACCACTATCTTATTTGAATGGTTCATAAATCCCCCTCCTTTTCCTTCGTAAATACAGAACTTTTCTACTACTATCGTACTAATAATATCATAGTTTTGTCTATGACAATGCTCAAATATCGGCTCTTTTCTCAAACGTTGTTGCTTTTGAACAAAAAATAATTAGACAAAACTCTTGTTTATGCAGTCTATCTGTAAAAACAACGGAGAAAAGTGCTGCTCACTCTATTCGTATCACACGCCTAGTATGAAACGGAATGGCCGGCATTAAGGACATTCCAGAGCCACTATCCGTGCGGAAACAGCAAAAAAGTAAGTAAAAAAGAGGAACCTCTTGGGTTCCCTTTCATATTGCTATTATTTGCTGACTTCCTCAATAATCGCAATCACCATCTCGGCAAGCTTATTTAGCTCCTCAATTGGCATCCGCTCATTGGTTGTATGGATTTCTTCGTAGCCTACAGCAAGATTGACCGTTGGAATGCCGAAGCCTGCGATGACGTTCGCATCACTTCCTCCACCACTCTTTAATAGCTCCGACGTGCGACCAATCTTGGCAGCTGCTTTCTTAGCTACCTCGACCACATGATCGCCTTCGCCAAATTTAAAGCCCGGGTACATGACCTCTACTTCTACCTCGGCCTTGCCTCCCATTTCCGATGCAACCGATTCAAACGCATGCTTCATTTTTTGAACCTGAGCCTCCATTTTTCCAGGTACAAGGGAGCGCGCTTCCGCCAAAAGCTCTACACGGTCACAAACGATATTCGTAGGGCCAACACCCTTAAATTCTCCAATATTAGCGGTTGTTTCTTCATCAATCCGACCGAGTGGCATTTTCGCAACCGCTTTTGCCGCAAGGGTAATCGCTGAAATGCCTTTTTCAGGCGCAACACCTGCATGGGCTGTTTTTCCTAGAATCGTTGCTTTTACCTTTGCTTGGGTTGGTGCCGCTACAATGATATTCCCTACCTTGCCATCACTATCAAGAGCATAGCCAAATTTCGCTTTTATTAATGACGGATCGAGTGCCTTGGCACCTAATAAGCCAGATTCTTCACCTACGGTAATAACGAATTGAATGGTCCCGTGCTCGATGTTTTGCTCTTTTAAGACACGGACAACTTCAAGCATGACCGCTAGACCTGTTTTATCATCAGAGCCTAGAATCGTCGTTCCGTCTGTCACAACATAGCCGTCTTTGATCGATGGCTTGACCCCTTTACCAGGCACTACTGTATCCATATGAGAGGTAAAATAAATCGGATCCACGCCACCCTTATTGCCTTCAAGGGTACAGATTAAATTCCCAGCTCCATGGCCCGTTTGGCTAGTTGTATCATCCTCAAACACATCCACGCCTAGGTCAGAGAACTTCTTCTTCAACACCTTTGCGATCTCTGTTTCATATTTTGTTTCCGAGTCGATTTGGACAAGCTCCAAAAATTCATTTAATAATCTTTCTTCATTAATCATCGATGTAGCTCCTTCCAGTCTTAACTTCCTATCTTAGTATAGCTTTTCAAATAAAGGATCAGCAAATTTTTTATCACAAAGGAATATTTCCATGTTTTTTTGCTGGGCGCGATTCTTTTTTATTGCGTAGCATTTCAAGCGCTTGGATTAATTTAATCCTCGTTTCCCGTGGATCAATCACATCATCGACCATGCCCATACTTGCTGCCACATATGGATTAGCAAATTTCTCACGGTATTCTTCAATTTTTTGTGCTCTCGTTTGCTCTGGGTCCTCACTATTTTGAATTTCTTTTGCAAAAATAATATTCGCCGCTCCCTGTGGACCCATAACAGCAATTTCTGCATTCGGCCAGGCATAAACGAGGTCTGCACCAATCGATTTGCTGTTAAGGGCAACATAAGCGCCACCGTAAGCTTTTCGCAAAATTACAGTTAGCTTTGGCACGGTCGCTTCAGAATACGCATAGAGAATCTTTGCTCCGTGGCGGATAATTCCCCCATGCTCTTGCTTTACGCCTGGGAAAAAGCCCGTCACATCTTCAAAGGTAATAATAGGAATATTAAAGCTATCGCAGAAGCGAATAAATCTTGCCGACTTATCCGATGAGTCAATATCAAGGCCACCCGCCATAAATTTCGGCTGGTTACACACGAGTCCAACAACCTCGCCTTTGATCCTTGCAAGACCGACGACAATATTTTTGGCAAAGTCTTTATGTACCTCTAGGAATGAACCTTGATCCACAACCTGCTCAATAACAACCCTTACATCATAAGGGCGAATCGCATCAAAAGGAATCACATCCGTGAGGTCGGGACGGTAGTCATCCTCATCCACCACGGCTTGTATTGGAGGCTTTTCCTCACTATTTTGCGGCAGATAGCTTAATAGTAATCTGACCTTTTCAATAATTTCTTCCTCCGTTTCACTTCGGAAATGAGCATTGCCACTGATTGAATTGTGAACCCTTGCGCCACCTAAGTCCTCCGGTGAGATTTTCTCTCCTGTTACCGTTTCGATTACTTTCGGGCCAGTAATAAACATTTGGCTTGTTTTTTCCACCATGAACACAAAATCTGTAATCGCAGGAGAATAGACAGCACCACCGGCACAAGGCCCCATGATGACAGATATTTGTGGGATAACTCCAGAATAAATCGAATTCCGGTAAAATATCTTCCCATAGCCATCGAGAGAAACGACGCCTTCCTGAATTCTCGCTCCTCCTGAATCATTTAATCCGACAAAAGGCGCACCATTTTTTGCGGCTAAGTCCATTACATTCGCAATCTTATTGGCATGCATTTCTCCAAGGGCCCCGCCAAAAACAGTAAAGTCTTGAGAGAATAAGTAAATCGGTCTGCCATTAACTTTTCCGTAGCCTGTAACAACCCCATCCCCTGGTCCCTTTTGGTTTTCCAGCCCGAAATCTCGGGAGCGATGCTCAATAAATGGATTTAATTCCACAAAGGTCCCTTCGTCTACTAATAAATCAATTCTTTCCCTCGCAGTCAGCTTCCCTTTGGCATGCTGCTTTTCAATCCGTTCGTCCCCACCACCTAGCTCTACTTCTCTTCGCCTGTCATATAGTTCATTTATTTTTTCATAGATGTCCATCCTACTACTCTCCCTTTTCCTTTTTCTCACATAGCTCCATCAGAACTTTCCCCGTTGATTTCGGGTGCATAAAAGCGACTAATGCTCCCCCTGCCCCTATTTTTGCTTGATCATTGATCATGTTGATTCCTTTTTCCTTCATTTCGGCTATTCTAGCTTCTATCGAATCGACCCCGAGGGCAATATGATGAATGCCTTCCCCTCGTTTGTCGATATGCATTGCAATGGCACTGTCAGCACTTGTCGGCTCTAGCAACTCTAGCTTTGTTTCCCCAATTTGAATGAAGGCAACCTTTACCTTCTCACTTTCTACTTCTTCAATCCCCTGTAACTTGAGCCCCAATACCTCTGTATAAAACGGCAAGGATTCTTCTAGAGACCTCACCGCAATTCCGATATGATCCACTTTTTTAATCATGTTCTCCCCCTCCAACCTTTGCACGATGTTGTTATACTATTCGATAAAAATACTATTCGATAAAAAGTTCTTATTTCCTTCCCTAAATCGAGCGGTTGTTCATTTCCGAAAACATTAGTAAAATAGGAATAGACGATCTGGAAACAGGGAGGGATATATCTATGAAAAATAGAAAAACAAGAAAAATGATTGTTTACTTAATGATATTCGCGATGCTAGCATCGACTTTGTTGCTCGGACTATCAATGTTCCTATAATGAAATGGAAAAGACCTGACAAAAAATCAGGTCTTTCTGCTCCGCTACCTTAATTCGATACTACCTCGTACATACTTTTTCTTCTCCCTCTTAAGAAACTTAAAGGATTGTTTCAGCGTTAAATACGCTTCTATTTCTTTTAGTATTTGCAGAAGAGCTGCACGAACCTCAAACTCCTCACGGTATTTTGGAAGCTCCATATTTTGAAATTGCCTCCGCATCTCAAGCAATTTCTCGAGAAAATCCTTTGAAATCTCTCCCGGACTGACGAAATCCGCTAATTCATCGAGGAAATCGGCTATCATTTGTCCTTGGATGACTGGAACAGGGATAGAAGCGACTAATTCAAGGATTCGTTCAATGACTTCAAACTGTCTTTCTCGCATTTTAAAATAATGATAATATAAATTTTCATTCTGGAGAAAGTGATTTTCCACGTCTTGAAATGCTAAGGATTTGGCTGTATCGATAAGCTTTGCCGCATTAGTAATTTCCTCGCCATCCCAGCGGCAATCATTTGTCCTCAGATAATGGCTAATCTCCCTTATGATTTTTCGAAATTGTCCCTCGATCTCATTCTGGTAGTCTAAAAGTCTTTTCTCCACACTCGGCATGTAAAGGTTCATCAACAGGGCTATTCCAATCCCTATCGTAATGATACCAAGTTCATTTAGGAATAAACCAAGGGTGACATGCTTGGCATTATAGAAGTGTAAAATGATCACACTGCTAGACACAATTCCTTCCTGTGCCTTAAAACTAACAACCGTAGGAATAAAAAATAATAGCATCACCCCGATTATAATCGGGTTGTAGGCGAGCACCTCAAAAAATACAGCCGAAAAGCCCATCGCAATGATACAAGCAATCATCCGATCTACAGCTGCCCTTACAGACATGATCTTCGTCGGCTTAATACAAAGAATGGTGAGGATCCCTGCAGATGCAAAATTATAAAATCCCAACGATTGTGCCAATAAAATAGAAATCGTCGTCCCCAAAGCTGTTTTAATGGTTCGATACCCAATTTTGAATTTCATATGCTCCCCCAAGTATTTATTACGCCTAGTATGAAACTGAATGGCCGGCATTAAGGACATTCCTGAATCACAATCCGTGCGAAAATCGGTATTACTAATTATTATTTCAATTTACTCCATGAAAAAAACCTCGGAGATACCGAGGCTTAAATCTCTTCACAATATTGCTCAAAAGCATCCTGAAGCTTCTGCACCACTTCCATTGGGCTATGGCCTTCAATATCATGGCGTTCAATCATGGTACAAAGCTTTCCATCTTTAAGCAATGCAAAGGATGGTGAGGATGGTGGATACCCTGTGAAATAGGAACGTGCTTGTTCCGTTGCTTCCTTATCCTGTCCTGCAAAAACCGTTACTAGCTGATTCGGTCTTTTATCATAATGAAGCGAATGCATTGCAGCTGGACGAGCAATCCCTCCCGCACAACCGCATACAGAATTCACCATCACAAGCGTTGTGCCTTCTTGCTTCAACGCTTCATCCACTTCTTCACGCGTAGCTAATTCTTTATATCCTGCCGCAACAATCTCTTGTCGAGCCTGACGAACGACATCATTCATGAATAAATTAAAATCCATGTTCATCTATATTCGCTCCCTTTATTGTAATTGAAGTTTATTACATAATAACAATTGGTAAGGGATTATGACAAGTAATTGATGTTCTTGATTGCAAAGCTGCCTAAAGAATAGGCTTCGCATTATTTTCTTCGAAATAATTAGAAGATTTGTAAAAATAGGTTTACCCTTTTATATAGTGGGTAAATACAGAGTAGCAATAACTATCCCATATTTACCCCTATTCAAGCTGCCACAAATTTTCGTGGTAGCTCTTTTTTTATTCATTTTGTTCTTGAAAGTAATGCTGAAAAAGACTATCGATCGCTGAAGAGACGGTTCGATTTCCAGCCATTACTTCATTTTCAAATTTCGGGAGCAGCTCCTTCACTGCGGGATGATTAAAAAAGCTGAATTGGAGCTGGTCCAAAATCATTGACCTCATCCATTCCTTCGTTTGCTTTCTTCGCCTTTCTTCAAAAATCCCCGTTCGCTTCGTATTTTCGTCAAAGGCTTTGACCGTTTCCCAGACACGGTCGATTCCCTCATGAAATAGAGCCGAGCACGTGTAAGCCTTCGTCTCCCAGCCCTTTGTCGCCGGCTGTAAGAAATGGAGCACTTGGTTGTATTCCCGCTTTGTCTTCTCAGCAAATGGTTTATTATCTCCATCCGCTTTATTGACAAAAATTCCGTCCGCAAGCTCCATAATTCCTTTTTTCATACCCTGAAGCTCGTCTCCGGCACCCGTTAGGACAAGGAGCATGAAAAAATCAACCATTTCTCGAACAAGGACCTCGCTTTGCCCAACCCCAACGGTTTCAACTAGGATGACATCAAAACCAGCAGCCTCACAAACTAGCATCGTCTCTCTCGTTTTCCTATGAACCCCACCTAATTTTCCACTGGAGGGGGAAGGACGAATGAAGGCCTTCGGATTTCGAGCAAGCTCCTCCATTCTTGTTTTGTCACCAAGAATGCTGCCACCCGTTACGCTCGAGCTAGGGTCAACTGCGAGAACCGCCACCTTCAAACCAAGGCCACAAAGATAGGTTCCAAAGGCCTCAATGAAAGTACTTTTCCCAGCCCCTGGAACACCGGTAATGCCAATCCTGAGTGCTTTTCCAGCGTGGGGAAGAAGCTTAGTCAAAAGCTCCTGTGCTTTTTGAAAATGGTGCTCAGCATTGCTTTCAATCAAAGTAATCGCCCGTGCCAAAATGGTCCGTTCGCCCTTCAAAATACCTTCATAAAGCTCTTCCACAGACAGTGTATTTTCCCGTTTTCTTTGAAAACGAACAGGCTGTTTTCCATCCTTCATCTCAAATTTCCTCATAGCCTAGTCTTTCATAGATGGCACGTACAACCTTTTGCGCAGCGACTGGAACCACCGTTCCCGGTCCAAAAATAGCGGCAGCACCATGCTCGTATAAGAACTGATAATCCTGGGCAGGAATGACTCCACCGACGACGACCAAAATATCCTCCCGTCCAAGCTTTTTGAGTTCTTCAATAAGCTGTGGCAGCAAGGTTTTATGACCCGCAGCTAGGGAACTGATCCCGACGACATGAACATCATTTTCCACTGCTTGCAATGCTGTTTCCTCAGGAGTTTGAAATAATGGTCCGATATCGACATCAAAGCCTAAATCGGCAAATGCGGTCGCAATCACCTTGGCACCACGATCATGGCCATCCTGACCCATTTTGGCTATAAGAATCCTTGGACGCCGCCCTTCATTAGCCAAGAACTCCTCGGTCATCTCCCTAATTTCCGCTATTTCCTCTTCATTTGAAAATGCCGAGCTATAGACACCGCTAATAGAGCGAATGACTGCTTTATGTCTGTTCGTAACCTTTTCAATAGCCTCTGAGATTTCGCCTAAGGTTGCTCTTGCTCTCGCAGCCTCAACAGATAATTGAAGAAGGTTTCCTTCACCCGTCTCCGCAGCCTTCGTAATCGCCTCAAGTGCTACCTTCACCCTTGCCTCATCCCGACTCGCTTTCAATTCAGCGAGCTTTTCAATTTGTCTTTGGCGCACAGCGGTATTATCAATATCAAGGATCTCAAGTGGCTCTTCATGCTCCAGGCGATACTTATTGACCCCAATGATCGTTTCCTTTCCGGAATCAATTTGCGCCTGTCTTCTTGCTGCTGCTTCTTCAATTTTCATTTTCGGTAAGCCCGTTTCAATCGCCTTAGCCATGCCACCTAATTCTTCAATTTCTTCTATATGCTCCCAGGCACGCTTTACGAGCTCGTCAGTCAATGCCTCGACATAGTAGGAGCCACCCCATGGATCAATCACATCGGTAATCCCCGTCTCCTCCTGCAGGAAGAGCTGGGTATTTCGTGCAATCCTTGCTGAAAAATCGGTTGGCAGCGCAATCGCCTCATCTAAAGCGTTCGTATGGAGGGACTGTGTGTGCCCCATTGCAGCTGCATGGGCTTCAAGCAAGGTGCGCGTAACATTATTAAATGGATCCTGCTCTGTTAGGCTCCAGCCTGATGTTTGCGAATGGGTTCTTAATGCCAATGATTTTGGGTTTTTCGGATTAAAGGACTTCATCATTTTGGCCCAAATCATACGAGCTGCCCTCATTTTTGCCACTTCCATAAAGTAGTTCATTCCAATCGCCCAAAAGAAGGATAATCGTGGGGCAAAGGAATCAACGTCAATTCCTGCCTTGAGCCCTGTTCGTACATATTCAAGCCCGTCGGCAAGCGTGTAGGCCAATTCAATATCTGCAGGCGCACCGGCCTCCTGCATATGATAGCCGGAAATACTAATGCTATTAAATTTCGGCATATAGGTCGACGTATACTCAAAAATATCAGCGATAATTCTCATCGACATTTCAGGTGGATAAATATACGTATTGCGTACCATATATTCCTTCAAAATATCATTTTGAATTGTGCCGGACAGCTTCTCCTGGGAAACTCCCTGCTCTTCTGCTGTCACAATATAAAAGGCCAGCACAGGCAGGACTGCTCCGTTCATCGTCATCGACACAGACATTTGATCAAGAGGAATCCCGTCAAACAATGTTTTCATATCCAAGACCGAATCGATGGCAACTCCGGCTTTGCCGACATCACCGACAACACGAGGGTGGTCGGAATCATAGCCACGGTGTGTTGCCAAATCAAAGGCAACAGATAATCCCTTTTGTCCCATCGCTAGATTGCGGCGATAGAAGGCATTGCTTTCCTCAGCTGTTGAAAAGCCAGCGTATTGGCGGACGGTCCATGGACGATTGACGTACATCGTCGGATATGGCCCCCTTGTGTACGGTGGCAATCCTGGTAAATGATCAAGCTGCTCCAGTTGTTCACGATCCGCTTCAGTATATAAAGGCTTTATTTTTATATCCTCATTGGTCTCGGAAAAGACCTGATCAATCGACTGATTAATAGCTTGTTCAGCCTTTTGCTTCCAATCCGATTTCCCTGCCTTTTCCTCTGAAAAAAGTGAAATGCTTTTAAAATCTGGCTTACTCATCCGATGCCACCTCCATTTCAGCGATAAGAGCAGCTAATGTTTCATAGCAATTGCTCTTTAAATGGATAAAATCCCTTATCCCGATTTGCAGCCATTTTTCCTCGTTTGTCGGCAAACCAGCAAGATAAAGCTGAATATCGGGATACTCTGCTTTGATTTGCTTAGCTATCTCTAACCCGAATTCCTCGTATTGTTCATTAGATCCACATAGGCAGTAATGCCTGTAATTCGACTCTTTCATAAAAGCTAGAGCCTCTTCAGCCCTATTCACTTCCCCACTTGCAACCCCTTCAATTCCACCAGGAGCAAGAAAGCCATTGACGAAATCAAGGCGTGCTTTATGGGTTCTTAATTCACCAAGTGTAATCAAACCAACAAAGGGCTTTGTTAATGAATCTGCTTTTTTCCTTAGCTGTTCAAAAACCACGGCCAGCCTTCTTTGTGGAATGGGCTCGATAAAACCTCCCGTGAAAAGATCTACCTTTTCAGGTATTTCAAGCCGGTCCCCACGGAGATCGGCATAGCGATTAGTTCCAACGATCGTTTGCTTCCTTGTGGAAATCGCTTCTTTCCTTTTTGCTTGTACAGCAGCTATTTCTGACTGCAGCCAGCCCTGCTTCAATGCTTCGATCATGCCACCTCTTTCATCAATTGAAAGAAAGAGCTCCCATGCCTTTTCCGCAAGCTCAGTTGTTAGATGCTCAATGTACCAGGAGCCTCCTGCTGGATCGACCGTTTTCGTCAAATGGGCTTCTTCCTTTAAAATCAGCTGGATGTTTCGAGCGATACGGTCCGAAAAGTCCGTCGTGATTCCTTCTGGCTCATTATAAGGACTCACATGCAAATATTGAACACCACCTAGAACAGCTGCGAAGGCCTCACTTCCAGCACGAAGCATGTTCACATATGGGTCATACACCGTTTTCGTGTAGCTGGAAGTTGAAGCAGCAATGACCATTTCCCTTTTTTCTTCCGCTATCCCGTAGGCCTCCATTATTTTATTCCAGAGAATTCGAGAAGCTCTAAGCTTTGATAGCTCCATAAAGAAGTTTGCACCAACCGCAAATTGGAAGACAAGCTTTGAAATAATCTCCTCGATAGAGAGGTCTCTTCTACTAAGAAGTTCTTCAATATGAGTGACCGCCGTACTTAGGGCGATGGCTAACTCTTGAACGGCGTTTGCTCCACCATTATGATATGGAATCGTGTCAACCAAAATGGTTCGAACATATGGAAGGCTCACTCTAGCTTTTTTAACCGTGTTATGAAAAGAATCATATTTTTCATTGAGGATATCTTCACTAGCCCCCTGTTCTGCAAGAAGAGCGATTGGGTCTTTGGCTATAAAGCCTGTACCAGAACCAGCGTTTGAAAAGCCACTTACTACTTTTATCATTTCTTCATGGTGCTCCCTTGCATTCACGCTATAAGGGTATTGATCATGAAACTCTTCCATTTCCTTTAATTGGGATAATACAGCGGTTGTAACATCCAATGCAATTGCTGTTTGCCCACTGTCAAATGCTTTGGAGAGTGTTTCTTTTAATGTTCCGTTTTCGGTTGAAAGCTTTTGTGCTACCCTCCATTCCTCTTTGAAATAGCCAAGTGGTTGAAATCCTCTTCTAAAATCAGATTGAGCTGGATATTGGCTTTGTGGAGTTCCTTCAGCCCTTGTATAAAGCGGTTTTAGTTTGATATTTTCATAAGTTTGCTTTTCAAGTGTTTCTATTTTTCTCCCTTTAAGAGACTCTTCACTTTTTTTCTGCCATTCCTCCAATGTGCTTGTCGGGAATGTGTATTCACGCATTTCCTTGACATCCATATAGGCTTCTCCTCCTGTCCAGATTACGAGAAACAGTTGTGCTAAGATTCAAACAATATGTATTATCTTTATTTTATCAATGAAGAGAAAAAACCGCCACCATGGGTGACGATTCCTCTATCATATTCTTCCTAATAAATGGCTATTTTCGCACGGATTGTTGGAATGTCCCTAATACCGGCCATTCCGTTTCATACTAGGCGTGCGATACGCATAGATTGAGCAGCACTTTTCTCCGTTGTTTCTACAGATAGACTACATCAAGCATCGTTTTGTCTAATTATTGATTGTTCAATAGCAACAATGTTTGAGAAAAGAGCTTAATAAATTGGCGTATTCTCCTCGCTCACATGCTCAAGGATTTCCTTCACTCTTTGAAGGAATCTTCCACAAATGAGGCCATCCAGGACTCGATGATCGAGAGATAGGCAGAGATTAACCATATCGCGAACGGCGATCATGTCATTGATAATGACCGGTCTCTTCACAATCGATTCCACCTGAAGAATAGCAGCCTGGGGATAGTTGATGATCCCCATTGATTGAATGGAGCCAAAGGAACCCGTATTGTTAACAGTGAAGGTTCCTCCTTGCATGTCTTCACTCGTTAACTTTCCACTTCGCACCTTAGAAGCATACTCGGTAATTTCCCGAGCAATACCCTTTATCGACTTTTCATCAGCTGCTTTTATCACAGGAACAAACAAGGCCTCATCGGTCGCAACTGCAATCGAAATGTTGATGTCCTTCTTCTGAACAATTTTATCTCCGGCCCACATGGAATTGATTTGCGGGAACTCCTTTAGAGCCTGGGCGACTGCTTTTACGAAGAAGGCGAAGAAGGTTAAATTAAACCCTTCCTTATTTTTGAAATCATCTTTTACGGAATTGCGATAATTGACGAGATTGGTCACGTCAACCTCGACCATCGTCCAGGCATGAGGGATTTCATGCTTACTGCGAAGCATATTGGCAGCGATCGCCTTCCGTATTCCTGTGACTGGAATTTCTGTATCACCTACACCGACTGGAATATTTGGTTGAGGCGCTTGCTTTAGATTTGGCATAGGGTCGTGAGCGATTTGTACCTTACTTGGTTGATCTATCTTCTGTATCGGCTGTGGAATATTTCCAGATTCCACAAGCTTTAGAATATCTTTTCTCGTAATACGTCCACCTGCACCTGTTCCTTGAACAAGGTTCAAATCAATGCCATGCTCCTGAGAAAGCTTCAGAACAGCCGGAGAATAACGAGCTCGATTGCTTGCCTCTGTAGCAGCTGGTACTTCGGATGGACTTTCTTCCACTAATGCTGGTTCAGAGTCTATCACCGGTTCACCACTGCTCTCGATTTCAACCGTGCAAATGATTTGTCCGACTGCAAGGGTATCGCCCTCCTCGGCGATTAGCTCCTTTACCACTCCTGTAAAAGAGGAAGGGATTTCAGCCGTCACTTTATCAGTCATGACCTCTGCTAACGGGTCGTATTTATTTACTTTATCTCCAACAGCAATGAGCCACTTGCTAATGGTGCCTTCTGTCACACTTTCCCCTAATTGTGGCATTTTAATTTGCTCAATGGCCATATGACAACCTCCTTACGGTTAAATCCTCTAGATTCTAGAATTCAGCTAATTCCCGCATCGCTTTCTCAATTTTTTCAGGATTGACCATGAAAAATTTCTCCATTGTAGGTGCGTAAGGCATCGCAGGAACATCCGGACCTGCTAATCGCTTAATTGGTGCATCCAAATCGAAAAGGCAGTTCTCTGCGATAATCGCGGATACTTCACTGATAATGCTGCCTTCTTTATTATCCTCTGTGACAAGGAGGACCTTCCCAGTTTTTGAAGCCGCTTCGATAATGGCCTCCTTATCAAGAGGATAAATGGTCCGTAAATCGAGAATATGAGCAGAAATTCCCTCGCTCGCTAATTTTTCCGCAGCCTGTAGGGCAAAATGAACACAGAGCCCATAAGTAATGACAGTAATATCGTCGCCCTCGCATTTGACGTCTGCCTTACCGATTGGGAGAACATAATCATCCGTTGGAACCTCACCCTTGATCAGACGATAAGCCCTTTTATGCTCGAAAAAGAGAACAGGATCCTCATCTCGAATCGCTGCCTTAAGAAGTCCCTTCACATCGTAAGGGGTGGAAGGCATGACAATTTTGAGTCCGGGCTGGTTGGCAAAAATCGCTTCAACTGATTGGGAATGATACAATGCCCCATGAATCCCTCCCCCATAAGGAGCACGAATGACAATGGGACAATTCCAATCATTGTTGGAACGATAACGAATTCTCGCAGCCTCCGAAATAATCTGGTTGACAGCAGGCATAATAAAATCTGCAAATTGCATTTCGGCAATGGGGCGCATCCCGTACATTGCCGCTCCGATACCAACTCCTGCTATTGCCGATTCAGCAAGGGGAGTATCCATTACACGGTCCTCGCCAAACTGTTCATATAACCCTTGCGTCGCCTTAAAGACTCCACCTTTTTTCCCGACATCCTCACCAAGAACGAAAACCTTCGGATCTCTTTCCATTTCCTCGCGAATAGCCATCGTCACGGCATCAATATAAGAAATTACTGGCATTTCATCTCCCCCTTACTCAGCATAGACATGCTTCAACGCATATTCTGGTTCAGCATATGGAGCATTTTCTGCGTAATCTGTCGCTTCATTTACTATTTTCATAACCTTTTCATTAATGGCTGCTTCAAGGGTATCATCCATGACACCGGTTTCCTTCAAATAAGCACCAAAAGTGATGATTGGATCCTTCGTCTTCGCCTCAGCTACTTCATCCGGTGCACGGTAGCTACGGTCATCGTCATCAGAGGAATGCGGAGTGAGACGATAGGAAATGGTCTCAATTAAGGACGGACCTTCCCCACGACGACCACGTTCAGCAGCTTCCTTCACGACCTTGTAAACCTCAAGGGGATCATTTCCATCCACTGTCACTCCCGGCATACCATATCCAATGGCACGGTCTGATACCTTCTCACAGGCTAGCTGTTTTTCAATCGGGACGGAAATCGCATATTTATTATTCTCACACATGAAAATAACAGGTAGTTTATGAACACCCGCAAAGTTTGCCCCCTCATGGAAGTCCCCCTGGTTCGAGGAGCCTTCTCCAAAGGTGACAAAGGCAACTAAGTCCTTCCCTTCCATCTTTCCACCGAGTGCTACACCGACCGCATGGGGAACCTGAGTGGTTACAGGGGATGAGCCTGTTACAATGCGGTTCTTTTTCTGTCCAAAATGCCCTGGCATTTGACGACCACCAGAATTTGGGTCCTCTGCCTTCGCAAAGGCTGAAAGCATTAAATCTCTTGCTGTCATGCCAAAGGTGAGGACCACGCCCATATCCCGATAATAAGGAAGAACATAGTCCTTATCTTTATCTAAAGCAAATGCTGCCCCAACCTGTGCTGCCTCCTGACCCTGACATGAAATGACAAAAGGAATTTTACCAGCACGGTTCAAAAGCCACATCCGTTCGTCGATGCGTCTTGCCAATAGCATCGTTTCATACATTGATAATACATCCTGATCGCTCAAACCTAGAGCATTATGACGATTTTCAGCCATTCAATTCCCTCCTCGGAAAAATTATCCATGAATTGCCTTGCCATCTACTGCTAAGGCTGCTTCTCCAATTGCTTCGGATAGGGTTGGATGCGGGTGTATCGTGTGGGCAACCTCCCAAGGTGTTGCATCCAACACTTGTGCTAACCCTGCCTCAGAAATCATGTCAGTCACATGAGGACCAATCATATGCACTCCCAAAATATCATTTGTGTCTTCATCGGCAATCATTTTGACAAAGCCATCGGATTCACCAAAAACAAGCGCTTTGCCAATGGCACGAAATGAGAACTTGCCCACCTTGACCTTATGTCCTTTTTCCTTCGCTTCATCCTCTGTCAAGCCGACACTAGCAACCTCTGGAGAGCTGTAGATACATCTGGAAATCAAGTGATATTGAAGAGGCTCTGGGCTCTCTCCAACTATATGCTCTACAGCAACAATCCCCTCATGAGAAGCGACATGTGCTAGCTGCATCCCACCAATACAGTCCCCAATCGCGTAGATATGAGATTCCTTCGTTTGATAAAAAGAGTTCGTAACGATCACGCCTTTTTCAACTTGTATATCTGTATTCTCAAGGCCAATTCCTTCTACATTTGCCATGCGCCCTACGGAAACGAGCATTTTCTCAGCATGGAATTCTTTTTGCTCTCCCTTTACTTCCGCAGAAATCGCAACTCCTTCTCCCTTTTGTAAGGTTTCTGGAAGCACCTTTGCTCCTGTAACAACTTTGATTTTCCTTTTCTTCATCAATCTTTGCATTTCTTTGGAAATATCCTTATCCTCTGTAGGAATAATGCGATCCGCATATTCTAATACAGTCACATCTACTCCGAAATCAGAAAGCATGGATGCCCATTCGATTCCAATCACTCCACCGCCAACAATAATGATGGAGCTTGGAAGCGATTCCATTTGCAGTGCTTCATCAGAGGTCATCACATACTTCCCATCAATTTCTAATCCCGGAAGAGTTCTTGGTCGAGAGCCGGTTGCGATGATGACATTCTTCGGAATAAGCATTTCATTTTCTTCACCATTATTCATTTCAACAGAAATCGTGCCTGGCATAGGTGAGAAAATGGATGGGCCCAATATCCTTCCAAGCCCTTCATAGACATCGATTTTTCCCTTCTTCATTAAATGCTCGACGCCTTTATGAAGCTGATCGATAATCTTCGTTTTTCTATCCTGAACTCTGGCGAAATTAAGGGCCACACCAGATGTCTCCACGCCAAATTCCTCGCTGCGCTTAATTGTCGCAAATACCTCAGCACTTCTTAAAAGCGCTTTACTTGGAATACAGCCTTTGTGCAGGCATGTTCCGCCAAGCTTTTCTTTTTCTACAATAGCTGTATTCAATCCAAGCTGTGCGGCACGGACTGCTGCTACATATCCGCCTGTACCCCCACCTAAAATCACTAAATCATATTCCTTCGCCACCGTGACTACCTCCCTTTAAGAACCTTCTCATTACTATTAGAAGCCACATGATATTCTTTTTCTCTTTCCTCACCGCGCAGAACTCTAAGCGCCCCTTCAGCGAGTGCCTGCAGCTCATTCTCACCCGGTTTCACAATGACGTCAGCTATCCAGTGAACCCGTTCACTAATAGTGCTGACAAACTCTTTTCCGTAAGCGAGTCCTCCTGTTAGAATAATGGCATCCACTTTTCCTGCCAAAACGGCACTAGCAGCACCAATTTCCTTCGCAACCTGATAGGCCATCGCTTCATATACAAGACGAGCCTCTTCATCACCATTTGCAATCATGTTTTCGACTTGAAGAGCATCATTCGTTTGTAAGTAACCGACGAGGCCACCCTGTCCGACAAGCCTTTTCATGATTTCCTCAAAAAAATACTGGCCTGAATAGCAGAGGGAAACTAAATCTCCTGCGGGCACGGTTCCAGCGCGTTCAGGACTAAAAGGGCCATCACCGTGCAAGCCATTGTTGACATCGACTACCCTACCTTTTTTATGTGCCCCAACTGTGATACCGCCGCCCATATGAGCGACAATGAAATTGAGATTCTCGTACTTCAGTCCCAGCTCCTTGGCGACTCTTCTGGCGACTGCTTTTTGGTTAAGAGCATGAAAAATACTTTTCCTTTCGATTAAAGAAAAGCCCGAAATACGTGCAACCGGCTCCATTTCATCGACTACGACAGGATCAACGATATAGGCCGGAATATTTAACCCTGCTGCGATTTCAAAAGCAAGAATCCCCCCGAGGTTAGAAGCATGCTCACCAGCAAAGCCTGCACGTAAATCAGAGAGCATGGAATCATTCACTCGATAAGTACCGCCTTCAATCGGACGAAGCAGGCCTCCACGTCCACATACGGCATCGAGCTTCGAAATATTAATTCCTTCTGTATCCAATGATTCGAGAATCGTATTTTTGCGAAATTCATATTGGTCAATGATTTTGTTAAATTCACTTAATCTTTCCCGATCATGACGAATGTTTTTTTCAAATATGGGTAGCTCATTATCGAAAACTCCAATTTTTGTGGAAGTCGAGCCAGGGTTGATGACGAGAATTCGATTAACAGATTGTGGCACAGTATAACCCTCCAATAAAACGATGACTAGGTAGGAAAAAAAGCTGAATGCAGTTCACCTATTCAGCTTATTCTCCTTACATTCTTTATCTTCTGCTTAAAATATGATGTTCATTTTGAAGGAACTGGCTTCGGGAGTTGCGCATTCTTTCAATCCGCTCTTCCGCCATTCGATCAGCTGCCTTATACGTAGGTATTCCATCTCGCTTGGCAATTTCAATTACCTTTTCAATATTGTTGTAGATGGTTTCCACACGCTTCATCGCACGCTCACGATTATAGCCATAGAGTTCGTCTGCAACATTGATAACTCCACCAGCATTAATGACATAATCCGGTGCATAAATGATCCCCATTTCATGAATGATATCACCGTGGCGAGTATCTTTTAATTGGTTATTAGCCGCACCCGCAATAACCTTCGCTTTCATTAAAGGAATCGTATCATCGTTAATAACCGCACCAAGAGCACAAGGTGCATAAATATCACACTCGACTCCGTAGATTTCATTCGGATCAACAGCGGTAGCGCCAAATTCTTCTACAGCTCGACCGACAGCCTCTTTGTTAATATCAGTAACGATGAGCTTTGCACCTTCTTCATGAAGATGGCGACATAAATTATAGGCAACATTGCCGATTCCTTGTATCGCAATGACCTTTCCTTCTAGGGAGTCATCTCCAAATGCTGCTTTAGCTGCAGCCTTCATTCCACGATATACGCCATAGGCTGTGACTGGTGAAGGATTTCCTGATGAACCGAATGCAGGAGAAATCCCTGTTACATAATCGGTTTCTTCGTGAATCAAATCCATATCCGCTACCGTTGTACCGACATCCTCTGCGGTAATATAGCGTCCATTCAGGCCTTGAATATAGCGACCGAATGCACGGAACATTTCCTCGTTCTTATCTTTACGAGGATCACCGATAATTACCGTCTTTCCACCACCTAGATTCAATCCAGCTGCAGCGTTCTTGTAAGTCATGCCTTTGGCTAAGCGCAAGGCATCCTCAATCGCTGCTTCCTCAGAATCATAAGTCCACATTCTCGTTCCACCTAGAGCTGGCCCTAATGTCGTATCGTGAATGGCAATGATCGCCTTCAATCCAGATTGTTTGTCCTGACAAAAAACGAGCTGTTCATAATCATAAGTTTCCATATATTTAAAAATTTCCATTTTTCAACCTCTCCTTTGAGTTAAAAATTTCATTTCAGCTTTCATTTGCGGAACATATCGCTAATACTAAAGAATTAAACTTGGCTTCGGCAGTGTCAGCACGAGAAGTGAGTACAATGGGTGCCTTCGCCCCAGCAATAACGGAACTGACCTTTGCCTTGGCAAAGTAGGTTAATGATTTATACAGAGCATTCCCCACCTCGAGTGTCGGTACTAAAAGAATATCGGCGCGACCGGCAACTTCACTGTTAATGCTCTTATGTTCAGCAGCACTAATTGATACTGCATTATCAAAGCCGAGTGGTCCGTCGACAATGCAATTTACAATTTGTCCCCTTCGGTTCATCTGAGTTAGAATGGCCGCATCGATTGTTGCCTGCATGTTCGGATTCACCACCTCAACAGCGGCGATTGGGGCAACAAGTGGACATTCTAAACCAATACTTCTCGCAATTTGAACGGCATTCGATATTATTTCAGCCTTTTGCTCAACATTTGGCTCCATATTCATAGCTGAATCCGTAATGAAGATGAATCGTTCGAAGTCCGGTATTTCAAAGACAGCCACCTGTGAAAGGATCCGACCCGTTCTTAGTCCATACTCTTTATTTAGAATGGTCTTTAACAAGGTAGCCGTTTGGACATTCCCTTTCATTAACACATTGGCTTCACCTATATGAACTGCTCTTACTGCTTTCTCAACGGCAAGGGAGTTTGTCGGTGTATGAATCATTTCCAGTTTTTGATGTTGATGCATTCCTGGAAATTTTCTCTCCATCATCGCCGATATTTTCTCCTTATCACCAAATAATAAGAAACGAGCTAGATTTAATTGCAAGGCATGGCATATAGCTTCAAGTACTTCCTCATCTTCTGCAGCAGCTACTGCGACCGTCTTTTCTCCAAATTGGCTGGCTCTTTCAATTAGCGAATCCAATTTCATTCAGTATTCAACCTCCTTCTCATGACTCTTCTCTTATTATCACGGTCGAATACAGATTTATAATTTGGCAGATATTATTCTGCAAGAAACGTGCCAAGAGAAAAATAATGAAAGCGTTTTAATAATTGACCATAAACCATGAATTTTTTTTCATACCTATGAAAAATCCTGCATGCCATCATTGGCAATTTTGTATTTTTCAAGCTTATAATAGAGGTTTCTTACGGATAAGCCTAAGGCTTTAGCTGTTTCAGTCTTATTCCCCTTCATCCTTTTTAGCATGTCAACGATCAGATTCCTTTCAAACTGTTCAACTAGGGTATGGAGGGTCTTTCCTTCGGCAAGAGGGAGTGACACATGATCCGGTTTTCCTGTCGTATCTCGGACTAACTCTGGCAAATGTTCAAGGTCAATTTCGGATTCGTGATTACTCATGAAAATAACGGCTCTGCCAAGGATGTTCTCAAGCTCCCTGACATTCCCCGGCCAATGATATTGAAGGAGCCGATTTCTAGCCGCTGCTGAAATCCCTTCTACATTCCGGCCGTAATCCTGATTGATTTTCTCAAGCAATCGATTGCATAATAAAGGGATATCCTCCTTGCGATTTCTTAGTGGAGGAATATGAATCGGCATTCGATTTAATCGATAGTATAAATCCTCCCTGAAGGTTCCGTTAATGATCCCTTTTTCAATATTGACATTTGTGGCAGCAATTACTCGTACATTTATCGAAATTGGCTTCGTTCCACCTACCCGAGTAATTTCATTCTCCTGAAGAACTCGCAATAACTTTGCTTGAGTATTCGCCGTTAACTCTCCGATTTCATCCAAAAAGATACTGCCATTGTTCGCTTCTTCAAACAGCCCTCTTTTTCCACCTCTTTTCGCACCAGAAAAAGCTCCCTCCTCATAGCCGAAGAGCTCACTTTCTAACAGTGATTCTGAAATCGCTGCACAATTTACACGAACAAATTTATTAAATCTTCGATCACTCGCATTATGTATGGCATGGGCAAACAACTCTTTTCCCGTCCCAGATTCTCCTCGTAAGAGAACAGTCGCTGGTGTCTTTGCCCCGAGCTTTGCCTGCTCAATCGCCAGCTTCATTTCATCCGAATCACCGATAATATCCTCAAAAGAATATTTTGCTTCAAGGGTCCGAATAATTTGTCTTGCTCGACTGAGCTCACGATTTAAACTTTTGAGCTCTGACATATCATGAATAACACCAACACTTCCCTTAAGCTTCCCATCTACAATAACCGGAGCCACGTTCACGATAACCTCTTTTTTATTCGGACCCAAGCGCATCGCCACTCCACGCACAGCCCTTCGAGTCTTGAGGACCTGCATATGCATGCTATCTCCTTCAGAAATATCGGCTGTCGCAGGCTGACCGATCACTTCATGCTCTGATAACCCAGTTAGTCTGGTATACGCAGGATTAATGATAATTCCTTTTCCTTCCTCATCTACGACGGAAATGGCCTCATCACTTGATTGAATCACCGCATGGAGCATCGTCTGGATTTCTTTGAGATTGGTTAATTCCTCAGCAAGATGAACCACCTCAGTAATATCTTTGAAAACAGCAAAGGCCCCCACCAGCTCCTGGTTCGCATCGATGATTGGGATGCGTGTTGTGATGATTTTCAATCCATTTCCTAGCATTTGTTCCTTGTTCATTTCTGGACGACCTGTTTTTAAAACCGCTGGGAGTCGACTGGACGGAATTACATCGAGGACATGCTTTCCTAGCACCTTCTGTTTATCCACTCCAACCATTTCGGCTGCGCTTTTATTAATGAGAATAATGTGGGAATCTCTGTCAACGACAATCATGCCATCACTTGTTGCATTGAAGATTAAATCACGCTTAACCGTTTCATTTTTCAGTTTTGTAATAAGAGCTTCTTTCTCCTCAATTAGCTTCGCGATGAGAAAAGCCATGCTACCTGGAATTAAGATGGTGCTTTGCCCGATTGCCTGACGAATTTCTTTAAAGACTGCTTCTCTTCCAGTGACTTCAATAACGATATCGACCTGATCCGTCAAAAAAGCTTTCCAATCCGTCCCGACCTGAATTCCCTGCTGCATGGCAAATTCGATTCCCGGCGCATTCGGATTATGATCGATGACAGCCACGACGTTTAACACGGCAGTTTCTCGTAATATCTTAAGAATGGACATGCCGCCCTTGCCCGCCCCAACAATCATGACTGTTTGCATCATCGTTTCACCTGCCTTTATGCTAGAAATTTTTTTCATGCCTATCGTGAAAAATCTTTCATACAGTTGTATTGTAGTATTTAATTGATTCTTTGACAAATTTTAGTTTAATTTATGAAGTAGGGATTCTAACTTCTTATTTACCATAGAAGTGCTATAATAAAAGGTGATTAAACGAGAAAGAGGATTTATATGGTACGCTTATTTGCATTATTAATACTAGTCATACCAGGAGTCATAGCGGCATACGGGATTAAACTGATGCGAGATATGGTCTTCGGAATTACAAATGGTCCATTCACTTCATCCCTTTTATGGCTGCAATTTCTTGTGGGCTTATTATTATTTGTAGTTGGTTTAGGATTTATTGGGGGCTTTATTCTTCACAGAGACAGGAAGAAAAATAAAGTCCAGCCTAGGTTTAAAACGAATAACAAAAATTAAGGATTTTAAACAAAAATGCTTGATGGGTTCTCCCACCAAGCATTTTTTAATGATATTCTTTCCGAATTTTTAATGCAAGTACTGGATCATCAGTAATGAAGGCGGTACAGCCTATTTCAAATAAACGCCGCATCTCCTTCTCCTTATTCACCGTATACGGTCTTACATCAATCCCATACTCCATGGAGGCTTTGATAATCTCATTTGGGGCAACCTTAAATTTTGGATGCATCCCCTTTGCTCGAATCGATTCGGCATAGACCCAGGGCATATACAATCCTTCCGCATAGAGAGGGGCAATTTCAATCTCCGGAGCAATTCGATAGCAATAGACAAGACTATAGTGATTGAAGGACGAGATAATAATCCGATCAGAGAGACCAAATTCTTGAACCATAGAGATCACCGGCTGTTCAATTTTCATAAAAGTGGCCAGATTGCTTTTGATTTCGATATTACACTTTAAATTATTCGTCTTTAACCATTCTAACACTTCCCTTAAGGAGGGGATTGGCTCCTTTTTCAACAAAGATTTCTTATGGCCAGCATCCAGTTTGCGTAACTCCTCGAAAGTGAAATCTATGACATATCCAGTACCATTTGTTGTTCGGTCGACCTTTTCATCATGGATGACAACAATCTCGCCATCCTTTGTTAATTGGACATCAAGTTCAATCCCGTCGGCACCAGCCTTTTCGGCCTCTTTAAAAGCTTTCATCGTGTTTTCAGGGTATTTCGCGGAATAGCCGCGATGGGCAAAGATGAGGGTCATTGGGGTCACTCCTATTTTGCTATTTTTAGGAAATTCTTTTAAGGCCATTGTATCAAAAAAGGACTTTGATTGTCTTGCAAAAGAAATCAAAATCGCTTTTCCCTTTATTCAAAGCGCAGGACACCCTTGTCAATGTAAAAAGTTCCTTTAACCTCGGAAGAAATTCTTTTTCGAATCTTTTGGATCTCTATGAAAGTTTCCGGGTATGCCACTTCTTTAATGGTTACTTCCCCTTCACCTTTCACCTCCAATAGATTTGCGATTTCTTTACAATTTTCATCAAGCTCACTTACTTTTGCTAATTGGGCATCCAGGTCATCAAGCATCCGTAAATATTCAAGATGCTCTTCCTCAGTAAGTTTTGAATTCTCATAAGCCTCCACATGTTTTTTCAACCCTTCATAAGCCAAAGCCTCTTTCTTGTATTGAAGAAGCTTCTCCACTAGCTGTTCTGTAAGGCTCTCTCGATTGAATCCTTCTACACTTACCCAGGTCTTTCTTTCCATTCGATTCCCGATTATCGATGCCACTATTTTTCCCTTTGCTTCGATTTTCCCACCAATGATTTTGCTATTTTTCTCGTCTGCAAAAATATTCCTCCCCTTAAGATAGCTGCCAATCGAATAGTAGCCAATATGGATATCCCCTTTGGCTAGGAGAATGCAGTTATTCGCATGCTTAATAAAGATATTTTTTCCGGCCTTAATAGTTGATTCCCCTTGGCCGAACACTCCACCTTTGATAAAAATATCTCCTGATACAGACGTAACCATTTTTACCTTGCTCAATCCTAGCTCACCAAGTATGGAAACGTCCTTTGTTGCTTTGACGGAGTAGCCTGGCTGGACGATCCCTTTAATGGTGACGCTTCCATCAAAATCGATATTTCCTGTTTCTACTCCTACATCCCCATCGATCATTAAATGGCTTCCTACTGCTATTTTTCCATCCTTAAAGGTTAATACTCCGTCAGTTAAGGCTCTTAAAACGATTTTCTCTCCTTCTACAACCTCCGCAACCGTCCTCCGATCATATAAGAGCTTCATATCCCTGCCTTTTTTCTGAACAACCAATTCCCCTGTAACTGTTTTACCTGGTGAACCATCCGTTGCGGGTATCTTTTCTCCTAGCCAGGCTCCCTTCCGGATTTCATCGATGAAGTTCATATCATAAAAATCAGCCTTTCCATCCGTACGTATGGTAGGTCTCCGTTCGGTGGGAGCGAAATACTCGATCCTTGCATCCTCACCATCGATTGGTGCAATTCCCTTTGCAATAATATATTCTTTTTGGGGCTCTAATTCTCCCTGAAGAAGATCCATTTTAATTCCTTCGGTTACCTTTTGTTCAAGTAATAGCCTTAGAATTTCCCCTATAAAAAACTCCTGCTTCTCCCTTAATTCTACCTGCGAACAATTAAGGTTAACTGTCGCTTGCATTTTGTCTTTTGAAATGGTAACAGTCACAATTTCCTGTATGCTATTTGTCATTTTTTTGCCCTTCTCTGCAAATTCTATATATTTACCATAACAGGAAATATAGAAAATAAAAAGACGCCAATTTGACGTCTTCTTTCAAACAACTGTGAAAATCCTACCTCTTTCAAGAAGCCTTATGCTCCAAGCGCAGTTTGTCAGCCACCATGGCGATGAACTCGCTATTGGTTGGCTTTGCTTTTGACATGGAAACTGTATAGCCAAATAAGGAAGAAATGGAATCAATATTTCCACGGCTCCACGCTACCTCAATGGCATGGCGAATCGCACGCTCGACACGGCTTGCCGTCGTATTGTATTTCTTCGCAATATCTGGATATAGCACTTTGGTAATCGAGCCAAGAAGTTCGATATCATTATAAACCATCGAGATAGCCTCTCTTAAATACAAGTATCCTTTAATATGTGCGGGTACTCCAATCTCATGAATGATGCTTGTGATGCTTGCATCAAGATTTTTTGGTTTTTCTTCCACTACCTGTCTAGTTCCGCTTTGGATGCCAGTGGATTTTCTCATGATCGGGCTTCCCTTACCGCTTACTTGACGAATATGATTTCCTAAATGCTCCAAATCAAATGGTTTTAGAATAAAATAGGATGCCCCAAGCTCAACTGCTTTTTTCGTTACATCCTCCTGACCAAATGCAGTAAGCATGATGACGTTTGGCAATGAATTCTTTTTTGACTCGCGTAATCTTTCCAAAACAGCTAATCCATCTAGGTGTGGCATGATTATATCTAAAACAAGAACATCTGGGTCTGTTTGCGATAATACCTCGAGGCATTCTTGACCGTTATGAGCAACTGCTACAACTTCCATATCCTCCTGTGAGGAAATATAATCCTCTAACAAACCCACCAGCTCTCGATTGTCATCCACTATACATACTTTAATCTTCTTCACCTGTAGTTTCCTCCTCAATCCTGAGTTTCTCGTCTCTGAAATGATTTCTTTATCTTTATTCTAAATATTCAATTCGACAAAGCCAATAAAAATCCTTTTCATTTTTTATTTTTTCTAGAAAAACAGGTAAAATCTTAATTTTCCTCCTGTTTTCTCTTATTTTCGACTATTTTCGATGGTTGATTTTTTTCAGAAGTAAACTTTGTCGAAAAATCTTTATTTAATACAAAAAGGCGACTCAGGCCGCCTTTTTGTTTAACTTGCTTTTTCTTCTTCCTTTTCGTAAATATCGATTCCTGCTTCATTTAGCATCCATTCGATGTGAACACCATATCCAGAGGTTGGGTCATTCACAAAAACATGGGTAACTGCACCAACAACCTTTCCCTCTTGGATAATAGGGCTTCCTGACATCCCCTGGACAATCCCTCCAGTTTTATCAAGAAGCTCCTTATCTGTTACCTTTATGACCATCCCCTTTGTAGCAGGGAACTTTTGTGGAATGGTGCTCACAATTTCTATATCAAAGAGCTTAACCTCGTCGTTATCAACAACCGTTAGGATTTGCGCAGGACCTTCCTTTACTTGATGGGATAGGGCAATTGGCATTGGCTTATCCATCACACCATTTTCAAGATCTCGATTTAGCTTACCAAAAATCCCGAAAGGACTGTTTCTTTGAATATTTCCAATCACTTCTCTATCTGAAGAGAATCGAGCTAACTTCTCACCAGGGTCCCCATTGCTTCCTTTTTCAATCGACGTGACGGTAGATCGGACGATTTGTCCATCCTCCACAACAATAGGCTTCTTCGTATCCATATCGGAGATGACATGCCCTAAAGCACCATAGCGCTTTGATTCGGGATGATAAAAAGTCATCGTTCCGATCCCTGCAGCCGAGTCACGTATATAAAGACCCAGCTTAAATTTTTCTTCGCCTTTTTCCTTTAGTGGCATCAATTCTGTTGTCGCTTTTCCACTTTCCCGTCCAAGTTCAATTTTTAGAGGTTTCCCGGATTCCCCCGCTTCTTGAACAAAGGGGGCAACATCCGACATTTTATCAATTTGCTTCCCATTTATCTTCGTAATAATGTCTCCAACCTTAATTCCAGCAATTTCCCCAGGTGATTGCTTCCCCTCAGAGGTATTTACTTGATGGTGCCCAACGACTAGAACGCCAACTGTATTTAGTTTGACGCCAATCGATTGTCCACCCGGTATCACTCTAAAATCCTTTAAGACATTAACATCGACCTTTTTCACAGGAAAGCCTGCTAATTCTAAGAGCATTTCATTTTTTCCATATTTTTTGGCGTTTAATGAGACGGTATGATCATGATTATTTAGCGAAACACTATCGTCATCATGGGTTAACTCAGCCGAAACAGGCTTCGATTTTGCGAATTCAAAATTCTGCCCTTCAAACATCGTGATTTCTTTTGGTATTTGAAAATATTGTTGAACTGGTTTGGAAAATCCAATTGCAACGATTGAAACAAGGAGAATTCCACCAATTATTTTTCTAAGAAGGTCAAAACTCAACATCTTCACTCTCCTCGCTTCTAGTCCACACACTTTGAAATGGCTACATCTTTAATTTTGCCTGCTTCGGACGCATTTATAACCTCGATAGACATAAAAAAGCTACCCAGAATGGATAGCTTTTCAAGTTATTTTAATTTCCTTCGCTAAAAGAAGAAGCTCTCTTGCATGTTCCTTTGTTAAATCCGTGATTTCCACTCCGGAAATCATGCGGCCAATTTCTTTGATCTTCTCTTGTTCATCTAACTTTTGGACAGATGTTCTCGTTCGCCCATCTGTAATATCCTTTGCAATATAGAGATGGGTATCTGCCATGGCCGCAACCTGTGGAAGATGGGAAATGCAAAGTACCTGAGAATCAATCGAAACGTTATAAATTTTCTCCGCAATGGCCTGAGCAACTCTTCCGCTTACTCCCGTATCCACTTCATCGAAAATAATCGAGGTGACTCCTTGATGCTTCGAAAAAATACTCTTTAAAGCAAGCATGATTCTTGATAACTCCCCACCGGAAGCAACCTTAGAAAGAGGCTTGAGCGGTTCACCTGGGTTGGTTGACAGGAAAAACTCTACTTTATCTGAGCCTGTCGAAGAAAAGCTCTCATTATCACTTGAGAATCGAACTTCAAAAATTGTTTTTTCCATATAAAGCTCTTTTAGCTCTTTATGTATGAGTTCGGTTAGCTGACCTGCGTATTTTTGTCTCACACTGCTTAATTCTCGAGCCTCGATTGTTAAATCCTTCTGAATCACATGAAGTTGCTTTTGAAGTTTTTCAATATGGGTTTCTTTATTTTGAAGAGTATCTAGCTCCTCTTCAATTTTTGCACCATACTCCAAAATTTCTTCGATCGTTTTTCCATATTTCCTTTTTAATTGATTGATTTCATTCAAACGTTCTTCAATCTCATTCAAGCGACCTGGGTCAAATTCAAGTGAGTCCAGCGCATTTCTTAGAGTCCTCGAGACATCTTCAAGCAAGTAAAAGCTATTGGACACTGATTCAGAGAGCTCTTGGAAGTTCTTATCTACCGTGGCAGCATCCTCTAGATGATTCATCGCAAGGCCGAGCCAGTCTAGTCCTTTATTGTCCCCTTGAAAAGCTGAATAGCTGAGACTTAAGGCTTCATGTAATTTTTCAAAATTACCCAGTCTTTTCTTCTCCTCTAAAAGCTCTTCATCCTCATTGATTTTCAAATGGGCATTCTGAATTTCATCAAGCTGAAAGGACAATAAATCCAAGCGATGGGCCATCTGCTGTTCATTTTCGCTCAAAGCCTTAAGGTTTTTCAATGCCTTTTCATAGGAATGGTATAGATCCCCGTATTCACGAAGGGCAGAAGCAACGGTCTCTCCACCGAATTGATCCAAAAGGGACAGATGCTTCGTTTCATCCATGAGCTCCTGATGCTCATGCTGTCCATGGATATCAACAAGGGTACCACCAATTTCTCTTAATGTGGATATCGTCACAAGCTTTCCGTTGATCCGACAGACGCTTTTTCCTGTCCTAGAAATATCCCGGCGCAAAACAATCATGCCATCTTCAATTTCAATCCCAAACTCCCCGGCCCTTTCGTAAAGAGGGTGGCTATCGTTTTCAATTAA
Organism: Anoxybacillus andreesenii; assembly: GCF_030813005.1. Lineage (NCBI taxonomy): Bacteria > Bacillati > Bacillota > Bacilli > Caryophanales > Anoxybacillaceae > Anoxybacillus > Anoxybacillus andreesenii. The sequence continues at coordinate 106,539 of NZ_JAUSTU010000012.1, read as the reverse complement.
AAAAAGCCCCTCAATTTCCGCTTTCTCTTCACCGTGGCGAACAAACTCTGCTGAGCCTCTTCCGCCAACCAATAGATGAATGGCATCAATGATGATCGATTTCCCTGCGCCAGTTTCACCTGAAAGCACGGTCAAACCCTTTTCGAAGGAAATGGAAAGGGACTCAATAATGGCAAAGTTTCTAATCGATAATTCGCTAAGCATGGGTTTTCACCTCGGTTACAACATTTCTAAAAATCTTGCTTGAATGATCTCCGCTTCATCGGAGGTTTTGCATATAATTAAGATCGTGTCATCTCCACAGATCGTACCTAGTATTTCTTCCCAATCAAGATTATCAATCAAAGCACCAATAGACATCGCATTGCCTGGCAATGTCTTCATAACAAGCAAATTACCAGCATGATCAATTCTTACGAACGCGTCCATTAAGTTTCTTTTTAGCTTTTGCAGTGGATTGAATCGCTGATCAGCCGGCAAGCTATATTTGTAGCGCCCATCCAATAATGGAACCTTAACAAGATGGAGCTCCTTAATGTCTCTTGATACCGTTGCTTGGGTAACATTGTATCCAGCATTTTTTAAGTAATCGACAAGCTCGTCTTGGGTTTCGATATCATTATTTACAATGATTTCCCTTATCTTTATATGTCTTTGACCCTTATTCACACAATCACCTCGAGATTGATACATGACCTATCGTCATAATGTTAGCGAAAATTAGTTAAAAAGTACACTTTTTTGTGTATATTCGCCAATTCTTGACAAATACCTTTTTTCCTGCGATAAAAAAAGAGAGAAAAACGAGGAATAAGCATGAGCCTATTCCTCGTTTTGTTTTGTTTTCAGCTGCTCGTGAGCTTCCTTGACAACTTGAATAGGTGATTGAGGGAGATGATTATCTCCTGCTTCTTTCCCATTCCACTTTAAATGGAGCAGAAATTCGATATTCCCATCCCCGCCTGTAATAGGTGAATAGGATAAATTTTCGACATCAAAGCCTTCACTCAAGGCGAAATCAAGCATTCTTTGAAGCACATCTTCATGGACCTTCGGATCCCTCACAATGCCTTTTTTCCCCACTTGTTCTCGACCTGCTTCAAATTGTGGCTTCACCAATGCGACCACATCACTATTTAACACCAACAATGTTTTTAGTACAGGGAGAATCAATTTGAGTGAGATAAAGGAAACATCGATTGAGGCGAAATTTGGAAGTTCTCCAATTAGATCCGCAGGCGTAACATAACGAAAATTCGTTCGTTCCATCACTACGACCCGTTCATCCTGTCTTAGCTTCCACGCAAGCTGGTTGTAGCCGACATCAAGGGCATAAGACATTTTTGCCCCATTTTGAAGCGCACAATCAGTGAAGCCCCCTGTTGAGGCACCAATGTCAAGCAAGACCTTGCCACCTACAGAAACATCGAATACTTTAAGTGCCTTTTCAAGCTTAAGGCCACCCCTGCTTACATATGGCAACACGTTCCCTTTCACAACCAGCGGGCTGTCAATACTGATCTTTTCACCAGGCTTGTCTAATCTTTCTTCATTGCTGTATACAAGGCCTGCCATTACCGCTCTTTTCGCTTTTTCCCGCGTTTCAGCTAGACCTCTTTCTACAAGAAGGACATCAATTCGTTCTTTTTTTTTCATCGTCTAAGCCCTTTTTTGTTTTTTTCGAGCAATAGTTTGTAGCTTAGCCACTACCGCTTCTGTTGTTAGCCCGATTTCATTTAATAATTCCTTGACACTGCCATGCTCGATGAACTGATCCGGAATTCCCATACGTTCAATTTGAACGTGGTGGAAGCCATGATCCGAGGCAAATTCCAGAATAGAGCTACCAAAGCCACCCTGAAGAATCGCCTCTTCAATCGTCAAGATTGGCATGTTTGTTCCAAGAATATCAAGCAGCATCGCTTCGTCTAAAGGCTTAATAAATCGCGCATTCACAACTTTAATGGAAATCCCTTGCTTTTCAAGAATTTCCGCTGCTTTCATGGCCATTGGAATCGTCGTCCCAAAGGTAAGGATTGCCCCGTCGGAACCATTCTTTAGAATTTCCCATGAACCTATAGGAATTTCCTTTAGTTCCTGATCGAGTGGCACTCCAAGACCATTTCCACGTGGAAATCTCATGGCGATTGGACCATGATCGTATTTTAACGCTGTATAGACTAAATGCTGGCCTTCATTTTCATCCTTCGGCATCATCATTACCATATTCGGAATATGTCTCATAAAGGCGATATCAAATACACCTTGGTGCGTTTCTCCGTCTGCTCCAACTAATCCCGCCCGATCAATTCCAAAGAAGACATTAAGATTTTGACGACAAATATCGTGGACGACCTGATCATAGGCCCGTTGCAGAAAGGTGGAATAAATCGCTAGGAACGGCTTCATTTTCTGGGTGGCAAGCCCTGCTGCAACTGTTGCAGCATGCTGTTCCGCAATTCCAACATCATACATGCGATCAGGAAACTCACTAGCAAAGCCTTCGAGCTTTGAGCCGACAGGCATAGCAGGAGTTATGGCGACGATGCGCTCATCCTCCCGAGCAATTCTCCTGACGGTCTCACTGACAAGCTTGCTCCATGCTGGAGGAGCATCAACAGGCTTAATGAAATCACCCGTTTCAATCTTGTAGGCACCTGTACCATGCCAATTTCCAGTGGTGTCCTTCTCAGCTGGGCCATAGCCTTTACCTTTTTTCGTAATGACATGTAGTAAGACAGGCCCCTCTGTTTTCTTAGCATAGGCAAGATTTTCAAATAAAGCTTCAAAGTTATGGCCATCAATTGGACCTAAGTACGTGAATCCAAGTTCTTCAAAGAAGACTCCAGAAACGAGCAAATATTTTAAGCTATCCTTGATCCTTTCTGCCGCCTGTGCTACCTTTCCACCAACAGCAGGAATTTTCTTGAGTAGCTGCTCTAATTCATCCTTCGCCCATTGGTATTTCCCAGCAGTTCTTAGGCGTCCTAACACATTGTGAAGAGCCCCTACATTTGGCGCAATCGACATTTCATTATCATTGAGGACAACAATCATATTTTTCTTTTCGTGACCGATATGATTCAATGCCTCTAGAGCCATTCCACCTGTAAGTGCCCCATCGCCAATAACAGGAACAACAAAGGACTTCTCCTTCTTTAAATCTCTTGCAATCGCCATTCCCATTGCCGCTGACAGTGAGGTGGAGCTGTGACCGGTCTCCCATACATCATGCTCGCTTTCGACCATCTTTGGAAAGCCACAAAGTCCCTTATATTGTCTTAATGTATCAAACTGACAGGCCCTTCCAGTCAGGATCTTATGAACATAGGATTGATGTCCTACATCCCATAATATTTTATCGACTGGACTGTTAAAGCATTTGTGTAGGGCAATCGTTAATTCCACAACCCCCAAATTAGGCCCAATATGTCCACCTGTTTTTGAAAGTTTCTCAATCAAGAATTTACGAATATCCTCACTAAGGCTCTCTAATTCCTTAACGGTTAGACTTTTTAGGAAGGAAGGGTCTTTTATTGAAAATAGATCCATGATGGACCACTCGCTTTCATTTCTAATTCATTTAGGCTCTTTTCTCAAACAATGTTGCTAATGAAATTTATAAATGGGGATACTAATCTCGGGAACAAATTTAATCAGTTCCCACCTGAAAAAATAACCGCTAACACAATTGTGGTAACGGCAATACTTTTATTTAGAACAATCAAATATGACGAAATAAAGTCAAACTGTATTATAACATATTTACAAATTTTGCTCAATGATCCCGTGTAGCAACCAAATCGGTTAATTCTTCTAAGAGATTGGTCTTCAAGTCCATCGTCTTGAGAATAGATAGAGCCTGATTAATTTCCTCTTCTAAGGCTTTTTTCGCACCATCCATTGATAAAAGGACCGGGTACGTACTTTTATGATTATATGCATCACTGCCAACTCGCTTGCCAATCTTTTCCTCGCTCCCCTCAACATCCAAAATGTCATCGCGTATTTGAAAGGCAAGGCCTAGATGATGAGCAAAGGCTCTAAATTTTTCTACGGTTTCTTTTGAAGCTCCTGCCAGGATCGCCCCTGCTACCGCACTATAAGCCAAAAGCTTACCCGTTTTATGATAATGAATGTACTTCAGTTCCTCAAGGGTTAAGGACTTATCCTCTCCCTCCATATCAGCAACCTGTCCACCCACCATTCCTTCGGCTCCAGCAGCAATGGCCAATTCACGAATGAGCTCTAGCTTCTGATTTGCGTCTACATCTGCTTCCGTCGTTTCGGCAATAAGCTGAAAGCTACAGGTTAAAAGTGCGTCGCCTGCCAAAATGGCAAAGGCTTCCCCGAATACTTTATGGTTTGTCGGCCTTCCCCTTCTTAAATCATCATTATCCATGCTCGGCAAATCATCATGGATCAGAGAATAAGTATGGATCATTTCAATCGCACATGCTGTTAACAATCCTTTTTCTGGACGTTCTTTAAATGCATCCAAGGTGGCAAAAAGGAGTAAAGGACGAATTCTTTTTCCTCCTGCCTTCAGTGAATAATGCATTGCCTCCTTAATGACTTCGGGTGCCTGCATCCGATCGATATTTTCTCTCAGTTGATTTTCAAGCAAATTTTTGTATGTATCAGAAAAGGATTCCAAAAGAGAATGCTCCACATTATTCCTCCTCTTGTATGGAAAATTCTTCTTTCTTTCCATCCTCGGTAATGACCTGCGTTAATTGTTCTTCTACGTTCTTTAATTTATCATGACAAAGCTTTGAAAGTTCCATCCCTCTGCGATAGATCGCGATTGCTTCCTCCAAAGGGACATCTCCTTCTTCTAGCTTTTCGACAATGTCTTCAAGGTTTTTCATCGCCTCTTCAAATGATAATTTATCCTCCATTATGGCTCTCCTTCCCCTCTACTTCAGTCACTTTGCATAAAAGTGAACCATCAGCCATTTGAACCTTCAGTTGACTATCCTTCGAAAAGTCTCCCACACTCTTTGCTAGTCTTCCTTCCTGATCGTACACAAGACTATAGCCCCGATCCATAACTTTAAGTGGGCTTAATGCATCTAAGGTCGCAAGCATTTGATGATAATCCTTGCTTTTGGCCGAAAAAATCGCCACCATAGCTCTGTTTAATTCCTTTTCCATTTTTGTATGCTGTTCAGCAGCCATCGCGAATAACTGCTTTGGGTTGTTTCGCTCCAGACGCCGAATTAAGCTACTATAGGCGTCTTTTTGAGTAACAAAAAGATTATCTGCTCCACGAACAAGTCTTTCTGTCACTTTATCAACCTGCTCCATTTTCTGCTCATACATCTTCTGTGGATATCGGAATGCATATGATTTCTCTATACGATTGAGCCGTTCTTGTTGAAACCGGACTTTTTCCTTCATGACGCGAATTAATCTCGATTGCTTCGTTAACACTCTCTCAAGCAGTTCGTTCATATGTGGGACCGCTAGCTCCGCTGCTCCTGTAGGGGTCGGCGCCCGCATATCGGCAACAAAATCCGCAATTGTAAAATCCGTTTCATGGCCAACTGCTGATATTATCGGAACCCTTGACGCAAAGATAGCTCTCACTACGGCTTCTTCGTTAAAGGCCCATAGCTCTTCAATCGAGCCACCACCGCGACCAACGATCAAGCAGTCTACCTCATTCATTTCATTTGCCTTTTCAATCGCCTTCACAATCGAGCCTGATGCATGGTCACCTTGTACAAGCGCTGGAAAAATGAGGATGCGGGCAACCGGATACCTTCTTTTAATCGTTGTAATAATATCCCGGACGGCAGCACCTGTTGGAGAGGTAATGACTCCTACCGTATTCGGGAACTTCGGGAGTGGCTTTTTATGCTCAGGTGAGAAAAGTCCTTCCTTCTCTAATCTTTCCTTTAGCTGCTCGTAGGCTAAATATAGATCACCGATTCCATCAGGCTGCATCGTCTTCACATAGATTTGATACTGCCCACCCTGCTCATAGACGGTGACTTCACCAGAGAGAAGGACCTTCATCCCATTTTCAGGAATAAATTTGAGGGAGCGGTTTTGACTTGCAAACATAACCGCCAAAATTCGAGCTCTTTCATCCTTAAGCGTAAAATACATATGGCCACTTGAATGCTGTTTGAAGTTAGAGATTTCTCCCTTCACAAATACATCATGAAGATGGGGATCAGCATCAAATTTTCTTTTGATATATTTTGTTAAAGCAGTAACAGTTAAAAAGCGGTTCTCGCTCATATGAAAAACTCCTTACAAAACTGGAAGCTGCCCTAGCTAACGACTTCCTTCACTTTGGATAAAATTCCGTTAATAAAGCGGCCCGATTCCTCATCTCCAAATACTTTTGCAATTTCAATCGCTTCGTCAATCACCACATTTGTCGGAACGTCCTCTTTGCAATACAGGAGCTCGTAGGTGGAAAGTCTTAAAATATTTCTGTCAACAATGGCTAAGCGATCCATTGTCCACTTTTCAAGATTAGCTTGAATCAAATCATCAATCTGTGGAAGATTTTCGACCACACCTAGTACAAGCCGTTCCAAGTAATCATCACTTCGCACACCGTCCAGGACATGCTCAATCGCTTCGTTCGGTACAGCATCACTTACATCAATTTGAAATAGGGCCTGTAGTGCCTTTTCTCTCGCTGTTCTTCTTTTCATCTATTGAAAAACTCCTTTATAAATAGGATTCAGTTTTTTGAAGTCCATAGAAATAATAGCATAACGACATGTCTTGTTAAAGGGAATCTTCCTACCTACTCTCACTATAACCTTTTTTTAAATGAAAAAGACTCAAAAAAATGAGAAAAGCCAAAGACATTGTGTTGTCTCTGGCTTCCGCTGTTTTAACTACATTTCTTGTTCCGTTTCAGCTTCTTGCTTTTGTGTTTCAAATTGAATTCCAACGATATGAACATTGACTTCCTCTGCTTCAAGGGCAGTCATGTTTAAAAGAGCCTGGCGAATATTATCTTGTACCTTTTGAGCAACCGTCGGTATGGATACTCCAAATTTCATTAGACAGTATACATCTACCTTGATTCCATCCTCTGTTAGTTCAACCTTTACACCCTTACCGTGGTTCTTTTTCCCAAGTCTTTCAACGACACCTGAAGCAAAATTCCCACGCATTTGTGAAACGCCTTCTACCTCTGAAGCCGCTATTCCCGCAATGACTTCAATGACTTCAGGAGCAATTTCAATTTTGCCAAGCCCTGATGGTCCTTGACTCATTTCTAAAATATTCTGTTCGCTCATTTCTGCACCCTCCAGTATCAATCTGATTTCATGACATCATACAATTCAAGAAATTTTGTATTAAAATCACCCGCCACAAACTTCTCATGGCTTAGTAATTTTAGGTGGAATGGAATCGTCGTATGAATACCTTCAATGACAAATTCACTCAACGCTCTTTTCATCCGAGAGATCGCTTCTTCTCTCGTGCTTCCATAAGAAATAATCTTCGCAATCATCGAATCATAAAAAGGAGGAATCGTATATCCTGGATATACAGCCGAATCAATTCGAACCCCTAAGCCACCAGGTGGGAGGTACATGTGAATCTTGCCAGGGGATGGCAGGAAGTTCTTCTCAGGGTTTTCGGCATTGATTCTGCATTCAATAGCCCAACCATTAAACTCAACATCCTCCTGTGCGAATGCGAGCTTTTCCCCTGAAGCGACCTTAATTTGTTCCTTTATGAGATCGACTCCCGTGACCATTTCGGTTACTGGATGCTCTACTTGGATTCGAGTATTCATTTCCATAAAGTAAAACTTTCGATTACGATAATCATAGATAAATTCTATCGTACCTGCACCCGTATAATCAACTGCTTTTGCTGCTTTTACAGCAGCATCGCCCATTTCTTTTCGAATCTCCTCATCCAATGCCGGAGATGGGGTTTCCTCCAAGAGCTTCTGCAGCCGTCTTTGGATCGAGCAATCACGCTCCCCTAGATGAACGACGTTCCCATGATTATCTGCGAGCACTTGTATTTCCACATGGCGGAAATCCTCTATATATTTCTCAATGTATACACCAGGGTTACCGAAAGCCGTTAAGGCCTCCTGTTGCGTAATATTGATCCCTTTTATTAATTCGGTTTCATTACGGGCAACTCGAATCCCTTTTCCGCCGCCACCTGCAGTAGCCTTAATGATTACTGGATAGCCGATGGTGTTCGCAAGTTCAATCGCTTCCGCTTCATCCTTGATAATTCCTTGTGATCCAGGAACAATTGGCACATTGGCTGCCTTCATTGTTTCTCTCGCAATATCCTTTGTACCCATCTTCGTAATCGCTTCAGGAGAAGGACCAACAAAAATGATATTACACTCACGGCAAAGCTCAGCGAATGCTGCATTCTCCGCTAAAAAACCATAGCCGGGATGGATAGCCTGACAACCCGTTAGCTTTGCAACACTTACAATATTGGTAAAATTTAAGTAGCTATCCTTTGACAGCGTTGGCCCGATACAATATGCCTCATCCGCTAGACTGACATGTAAGGCTTCTTTATCTGCTTCAGAGTAAACAGCGACCGACTCAATTCCCAGTTCTCTACAAGCGCGAATGATTCTGACCGCGATTTCTCCTCGATTAGCAATAAGTAATTTCTTGATCATGCTTGGCATCGCTCCTTATTCAGGCTTTACTAAAAACAGCGGCTGGCCATATTCCACTAGCTGACCGTTTTTCACAAGGATCTCAACAATTTCACCTTTCACTTCAGCCTCAATTTCATTAAATAACTTCATCGCCTCAACGATACACACGATGGAATCAGTTGATACCTTAGAGCCCACTTTCACATATGGCTCAGCATCAGGGGATGATGCTTCATAGAAGGTTCCAACCATCGGAGATGTAATCTTATGTAAATTCTCTGTCGTACTAGACTCCTTCACCTCTGGCGCTGGGGCCTCTTTCACCTCTTCCACTTCCTGCTTGACGGCTGCAGCTTCTACTGCCGTTGCCTGTGGGGCTAGGTCAACAGCTTGGGTTGATATTTGTGGTACAGAGACAGCAACAGTTTCCGTCTTATGCTTTTTCATTTTGATCTTGCAATCATCAAATTCATATACAAATTCGTCCAAATTCGATTGGTCTACTAGCTTAATTAATTCGCGGATTTCTTGTACTTTTAGCATGAGTGACACTCCCTAATAAAATTTGGTACTAGATACTAACACTATACGATAAGACCTTATAAAAATTCAATCTTTTTCTAAGTAATCAACAATGGGCTCTTCCCCTCTATAATAAATTAAATTTTCCAAATTTGCGAATGCGAAAAAGGATTTTTGTAGGATGATATCGAAAAATAGTAAATAGGGGAAATAAGGAGGAGTTTTATGAAGACCATTGAAGAAATCAAACAGGAGGATTTAACTAGAAAAAATTCTCTTGTAGTAAAAGCGACCTTTGTTTGTGTCATTCTTGGGGCGGTTGTTGACATCATTCTCAAAAAGGAATTAGCACTCATTTTATCCATTATAATCGGTGGTTTCTTAGGAGTAGGAATTATTGCCACACTTCACTACACAAAGAAATTAGTCCATATGATTCCTTATTTAGCCACCATCCTAGTTTCGGTCGTCATGTACATCATTATGGCAAATAGTGTTTCTCCAACGGCCTATGTGCTCCTGTATTTTATCCTGGCAACCGCTGCGATTTATATGGATCGAAGAGTGCTTTGGACAGGATTTACACTTGGCATACTGGCAACAACTGTTTTTACATGGAAATATCATAGTCAGTTACCACTAGAAGCAAAAAATTACGCAACTGTTTATTTACTCTATACGCTTAATACTATTTTACTAAATTTCCAGCTTGCTATATCGAAAAAACTTGCAGAAAACATCGTTGAAGCCCAGAAGCAAACGGAGGATTTGCTGTTAACGGATCGAGAAATTAGAAAAACGGTAGAAGAAAACACCTTAAGTCTCTCCGACCTCATTCATACTGTGAAAAATAAGAGCCATGAGAATTATGAAGCTTCACAGGAAATGAATCAATCCATTGGAGAGATTGCAGCAGGAATCCAAACCCAGTCCGATTCCATTGTTGAAATCACAAAGGCATTAGAGGTTTCAAGTCAGGTTGCGAATGAAACAAGTAATCTCGTGAAAAAACTTCACAAGGATACAATCAACGCTGAAGAAATCACTAATCATGGAGAAGTGCTCGTGACGAAATTAAAGGAAGACCTCTCTGATTCCTTTGAAGATATGGGAAAAATAAATCAGCAAATGACCTCATTAGCTGATTTAGTAAAAGAGACATCCACCTTTGCAAAAGCCATTCAGGAAATCGCTGAACAAACCAATTTGCTTGCGCTTAATGCATCTATTGAGGCCGCTCGTGCAGGGGATTCTGGTAAGGGCTTTGCTGTCGTAGCTGAAGAGGTACGAAAGCTTGCAGATGTGACGAGAAAAACAGCGACGCAAATTACCGATAATTTGAGCGATGTCATCAGTGATACTCAAGGGACGATGAAGACGGCTTCTGTTACAAGTGATAAAATTACCGATAACCTACAATTAGCACTCGATACCCATGAAGCCTTCACCAAAATCAAAGAAACCTTTCATGTGCTCAAGGAGGATATTTCCAAATATGACACATTGACCACGGATGTGTTAAATTCTTCAAAATCGATTGAAGTATCCATCAATGAATTTAGTTCGGTCATTGAACAGGCAAGTGCTTCTTTGCAGGAGCTCTCATCAACGGTAGGCTTGCAAACCTCTCAGCATGAAATGCTCCTTGGCTCAGCAATAGAAGCCTTTCAATCGGTGGAAAATTTAAAGCAGCTACAACAAAAATAACGGGGGTTCCCCGTTATTTTTGTACTTGTTTAGCAGCAGCTATTTCTTCGGATGAAATTCGACGGCAACTGCCTGCATATGCCCAAGCTCATTCTTCACAACTTGAATGATCTCATTCGCTGCTTTGGCTGACGGTTTGTCTGATTTTACCGTAATATTTACCTTTTCTCCATCAGCACGAACTAATGCATCATCATAGCCCATGGCGATAATGAGCGTTTCTAGCACTGCTTCCTTTTGTGCTACCTGCTCTAAATTTTCAATCTTATCGTAGGCAGCTGAACGTTCTGCAGAAGGCAGCTCCGTTGATGCCATAATATCTCTTAATTCTTCCTTCATTTTACTTCTATCCTCATCAAGCTTTAATCGCAATCCTTCGAATACTTCGTCACTGGCAACACTTGAAACAACAGACTCCCTATCCTCCGTTTCTACCGACGCATCCTGTTTCTCAACATCTTTCTTCTCTTGTTCCTCCACGCCTGCTAGCTGATATTTTTGCTGATCAGGGGAGGTCATATAATAGACTGATAGAACAACCACTAAACTTAACATTGTTAATAGCCATACAGTTTGCTTTTTTAATAACATGATAAATCCTCCTTTTAATTTGATTTATTTAAACCGCCGCGAATGCGAATTTTATTTTTTCGGCATGACGGATACACGATGACTTGGAACATCCAATAGCTTCGTGACAGACTCAATAATCCATTTCTTAACTTGAATATTATCAGCTCCTTTTGCGACGACGAGTACTCCTCTAATTTCTGGCTTTTTCGTTTCAAGCACGATTGGAACTTCTTTTTCTCCATCACGGATAATGACGATTTGATGATCCTGTGACTGATCGTCAACCTTTCTCTCTCCACCTTCTCGGTCTTTTTCATTTGTTGTTTGTGAACGAAGAACAGAATTTTTCTCCAATACTCGTTTTTCTGTTGCATCGACATTCACGACGACCATCACATCGCTGACGCCAGCTATTCCCTCAAGGGCTTCCTTTAGCTGATTCTCATAACGTCTTTCATATTCAGCAATCATTTCATTACCTGTGGCCGTTTTCTTACCGAAGACTTCAACGTCCTCTTCTGTTTCCTTAGCATTTGACATCACCGAAGTGCTTGATTCCGGCTTTTTATCCCCTGATAGCATATTGCCAATGATCATGACAACGGCTCCAAGCAAAAGAACAATCACTAAGTAGGGATATTTCTTGTCTCCACTTTCTTCCTTTGAAAATAGCTTTTTCAGCCATGATATCGGTCCCTTGTCCTTCTCCATTTCGCTATCTGCTCCCCCCTTCTACGACGATTTGAATCTTTTCTTCTTCTACATCCCATTTTTCAGATAAGAGTGATGCGATCCTTTTGCTTTCCTTTGCTTGTTGCACCGATGGAGGAGGTTCATTTGTATTAATCTCTACTTTCTTTACGACCTCGACTGCCTGAGCCTCAGCTTCATGCTGGCCCAGCCGGACGATAACCGATTGCAAGCTCTCCAAAAAATCGCCAGGGCTGTTCTCATCCACCATGAATTCAATGTCCGTTATCACGTATCCGTACTGCTCCATCAACTCCTCTTCTACGTTCGCTTCAAGTTGGACAGCCGTTTCTTCTAAAATATATGCACGAGTGGAGGCTTGTATTTCTTTTTTATGCAAATCTATTAAATTTTCCATTTTATCCTCACCCTTTGTTTGCATAGCTGGGATCGAGGCGAGTGCAGATTCGAGATCATTGGATAATAGTTTCAAAATGGGAGATAAGATGATCGCGATTAACAACAAGCCTGCCACCATCTTCGTGTATTTTTGCATGCTCGTATTCGGCAGAAGTAAATCAATTATCGTGGCGATGAGGACAAATATGATAATATTCGTAACCCATTCTGTAATAAAATCCATACTCATCCCCCTATCGAACCATTAATGTTAAGTTGCCCGAGGCAATCACGACCGTAAGGCTAAGAAAGAACATGAGTGAAACAATGGCTAGCGCAGCAAAAACATAGATGATGCTCTTACTGATTACATCAAGGCACTTAATAATTGGCCCTCCTCCAAGCGGCTGCAAGATGGCTGCAGCAAATTTATAGATGAAGGAAATCATCAGAATTTTTAACGCTGGAAAAGCAACAATCAAGAGCAGGATTGCTACTCCCGCAATTCCTACTGTGTTTTTTAGAAGGACGGATGCACTGATGACTGTGTCCGTAGCATCAGTAAACATTCTGCCGATGACAGGGATGAAATTTCCCGTCAAGAACTTTGCGGTACGAATCGTGACCCCATCTGTAATCGCTGCTGAAGCCCCTTGCACAGAAATGACTCCAAGAAAGACTGTTAAAAATAATCCTAAGAGGCCAATGCTCCAATTCCGCAGCAGATTTCCCAGTTGAGTTACTTTGTAATGCTCGGTTAATGTGCTGACAATGTTTAATATGGCCGAGAGGAAAAGCAAGGGTAGCACGATGTACTGGATAAAGGTTCCACTCATATTCATTAAGAACAGTATAACCGGATGGAAAAACGCTGCCGAGATTAACCCCCCCGAGCTTGCAATTAACGCAAGAAGAAGCGGAATTAAAGCGATGATGAATGAGGTCATCGTCTGAATCGCCTCAGTTGCATATTGGATGGCAACATGGAAGCTATTCAAAGCGATGATGATAAGCACCATGAACACAATCGAATAGGCAACTTTGCTGACTGTGCTTTTTTCAAAGGAATTTTGAAGAGTCTGTAGGAACATGGAGAAAATAGTCAGCATGATCAAGGAGCCAAGCAGCTTTCCATTGACGATGAATTCATGAAATAGATATTTCAGAAATCCGAAAAACCATTCCTTAAGAGAAAACTCTTTCTCCCCTTTGATAAAATCGTATAAACTTCCCTTTTGGCTTTCCGGGAGAAAACCACCATAATTTTGCAAAATATCCTCCCAATACCCTTTTAACTCATCTAAATTTAGGGTCTCGAGCTGTGTATCGACCAGTTCCTGAGGATTCAATCCTTCATTGCTCGTTTCCTCAGCCCCTGCTTGTCCACCTGGAATGATGAGAAAAACTACAAATAAAAAAACCAATGATAATACCTGCGTCCATTGCTTCATCCTTTTCACCTGCTTAGAAAATTAACTTGGGATTAGTTGAATGATCGTTTCAATTAGTACGGTTAATATTGGGATAGCCATGGCAAGAATCAATATTTTTCCAGCAAGCTCAATTTTTGAAGCGATAGCCCCTTGACCAGCATCCTTTGTAATTTGCGAGGCAAACTCTGCGATATAGGCTATACCAATGATTTTGAGAATCGTTTCGACATAAATGATATTGATCTTTGCATTGATCGCTATCACTTCCAGCATGTGAATCACGGCATAAATTTGGTCAATTAGAAACAGGAAAATGGAACAGCCGACAAAAACAATTAGCAAGAAGGCGAAATTTGGCTTCTGTTCCTTGACAATAAGAGCAAGGAACGTAGACACAAGTGCAATTCCTACAATTTGGATGATCTCAATCTCTAAGCCCTCCCTACCCTTGGAACAAAAATACTGACTTAATCTTCTGGAATAAATCATCGACAATCGACGCAACCATAAATAAGATATAAATGAATCCAAACAATGTAACCCACTGGGCATATTCCTTTTTTCCAACCTGATCTAGAATGGTATGTAGGAAGGCGACTACAATTCCAACTCCAGCAATTTTAAAGATGATGTCTACTTCTAAACCCATGAATTTTCCTCCTAAGTGCTAATATGTCCCAGCAATTATCTAATTGATTACATTAAGAGTATGACGAGCAATAATCCCGAAAGGAACCCCAGGCTTTTGACCATTTTTTCGTATGTTGCCTGCCTTTCGTATGCATCTGCCTCTTCTCGCTCAAGATGGGTTAAGGCCAGCTGAATCTGCTTTTGTTGTGAAAAGCGGTCATGACGGCCGAGGGTTTCCCCAAATTGCCTCATGATTTCATACTCGCCCTTTTTTAATGCAGTCAGCTTCCAAATTTCTTGTAAGCTTTCCTCCCAGGCCTCTTTCACCGTTGTTTCCGAATGGGTTAGTTTTTCAGTGAATGCCTCAAAAAATAACGATATCGGCTTTGTCATTTGAACAGACAAGCGTCTTGATGCCTCATGCAATGGGGTATGTCCAAACATGATCTCTGCCTCCAAAGACTGTAAGGCTGATTTCAATAAACGAAGCTGTCTCGGCCTTTCATTAAAATGTCTTGATGCTTCAAATCCCGTCCAGGTGGTTGCGATGATGATGATCACCGCCCCGACAATTTTCACCATCTATGTCACTCTCACTTTTTCAACAATTTCTAGACCATTTTCATTCTTAATGGAGGAGATCGTTCCGGGCCCTTTCGCACGATTTAATTCAATAAACCGCTTGAAAATTTTCATTTCGATGAGCGGCTTTAAGATGGGACGATTCTTCACTTCTTCAAAGGAGTTGCCATGGGTGGTCATAAATAGCGTAATCCCCGCATGAATCGCCTCCATAATCGCATCGCAATCCTCTTTTCTACCAATTTCATCGACAACAAGAATATCTGGACTCATGGAGCGAATCATCATCATCATTCCTTCTGCCTTCGGACATGCATCCAATACATCGACACGTGGACCAAAGGTTAACTGTGGAACCCCATTGACACTCCCAGCAATTTCTGACCTCTCATCAACGATTCCGACTTTTAGTGGCAAAAAGCTGGAGCTCCCACCAGAGATAATCCTCGCAAAATCCCTAAGAAGTGTAGTTTTGCCCGTTTGTGGCGGACCAATGATCATCGTGTGAAGCCATCCATCCTCAAATATGAATGGCGTTAAGGACTCCGCAATTCCCATTTTTTCTCTAGCAATCCGAATGTTGAAGGAAGCAATGTCTCTGATTGCCTTAACGGCACCATTTTCCAAGATGACCTTTCCAGCAAGTCCAACACGATGACCTCCCGAGATCGTAATATAGCCTCTTTTAAGCTCCTCTTCCAATGTATAGATCGAAAAATGACTAAGCTTATTTAAGATCTGAACACAATCCTCTTCCTTAACAACATAGGGCAAGAACTGTGGACTCCCTTGAATGGCTACTTCAATCGGTCGATTCGTTCGAATCCGAATTTCTTCTATAGCATGGAGTTGTTGTGGAGGCAGCTGGCTCAATATTTCAACAATACGGATTGGCAACATTTCTATAACTCGTTCCAAAATGAAATTCCTCCTTAACAAGCGAAGAGTCTACCTACTTGGCCTACTAAAAATGTATGCCTGCTTGGACACTTTATGACTATGTTCCAAAGAAAGGAGGCTTCCTATAAAGAAAAATTAAGCAGCCACCTCTTTTGTTTCATAAAATGGAATAAATTCATGAGAAAAATGGGGGAAAATACGATGTACCATCATTCATATCGTTATCAAATGAATCCAAGTGTGAGAGCGCAAAAAGGGGAAATCCATGTCACTGGAGAGGGGAGTGTTTCCCTACAGCCAACGATCGCTAACGTCTGGGTCGGGGTAGAAACAGAGGATGTAGAGTTAAGTAAGGCGCAAAAGAAAAATTCATCTCATATATCACAGATCATCCAGGCATTGACTGAGATGGGTATTCCTAAAGAATTTATCCAAACGACAAGCTTTACGATCTATCCGATGTACGATTTTGTGGACGGAAAACAAACCTTTAGGGGATATCGGGTGGAGCATATGCTACAGGTTACAATACAGGATTTAGATCGAGTTGGTGCTGTTGTCGATACAGCTGTTCAACATGGGGCGAACCGGGTTTCTAATATCTCGTTTCATTTCGCTCATCCCACAAAAGCTTATCAGGTAGCCCTGCAAAAAGCAGTGCAAAATGCCATCGAAAAAGCTGATACGATTGCACATTCATTGCAGGTTCACTTAGATAAAACACCTATTAAAATCACAGAGGAGTTCAAGTTTTCTGAAGGACCCCAGCCTTTTGTGGATTCCCCAATGGTCAAGAGTGCGAGTACCATGCAAATTGAGCCAGGAAAACAGGAAATAAAAGCACGAATCTCAGCTGTTTTTTTGACCAACATCTCATACTAAAAACCATTCATTCCCACTTGAGATATCGTTTCTTATCCTGTAAGATAATTAATAGAACGGCTGGGTTGTTCGTTTGTATATGAAGTTTCAACCTTTAATGAGTATAAGGGAATCCAATATAAGAAGCATAGACAACAAGCCTTCCTTTCGTTAAGGACGTTGAAAAGTGGATTGCGGATACCCACCTGGGAGAGCAGGTTATGAAACTCCATAATTTCGGCGGCAACTGCGGCTTATAATTAGGAATTTAGAAAGCAATGGTCAGTAGACTGTTGCTTTTTTTGTACATAAGGAGAGAAAATGCGTGAACAATAAAGTGGAAAGGGGTGTGTACATATGGTGAATCCAAATCGAGAAAAATTCTTGAAGGCACAAAAAGACTTTAAGGATGAATATTTAGAAGGGGCTAGAGACAACCGTACCGAAATGACCTCAGACCCAGCCTATAATAATAAAAATGATACGGACATCTCCGTTGGAGCAACAGGGAGAGAATATCCACGAAAATAAAATAATCCCAAATGGTTTGCGCCATTTGGGATCTTTTTTTTACGCTCTAGAAACATAAGTTCCTTCAGATGTATTGATAATTAAACGATCGCCTTCATTGACGAAGAATGGAACTTGGACAATTAGCCCTGTTTCAAGCTTGGCTGGTTTTGAACCACCTGAAGCAGTATCACCCTTGATGCCTGGTTCCGTTTCAACAACTTCTAATTCAACCGTATTAGGCAATTCAATTCCAAGGGTTTCACTTTGGAACATCATAATATGAACTTCCATATTTTCCTTCAAATAATTCAATTCTTCTTCAATCGCACTTGTTGGCAATTCAATTTGATCGTAGGATTCATTATCCATGAATACATGCTGATCACCATTTGCATATAAATACTGCATTTTACGATTGTCAATTTGTGCTTTAGCCACTTTCTCGCCTGCACGGAATGTTTTTTCTTGAACAGCGCCGGTACGAAGATTACGAAGCTTTGAACGAACGAAGGCAGCACCTTTACCTGGCTTCACGTGTTGGAAATCCATCACGCGCCAAAGTCCTCCATCCACTTCGATTGTTAGGCCTGTACGAAAATCGTTTACAGAAATCATCCAAAATCCTCCTAAAATTTACAAAATAATGAGTTCTTTCGTCGAATGGGTCAGCGCTTCATTTCCATCCTTAGTAATGATCGTATCATCCTCGATTCGAACACCACCAAGGTCTGGAATATAAATCCCTGGTTCCACTGTCACAATCATACCGGGCTCAAGCTTCATCTCTGAACGATATGAAAGGGCTGGACCTTCATGAACCTCTAGTCCAATCCCATGACCTGTTGAATGCCCGAAGTATTCACCATATCCCTTTTCAGAAATATAATCTCTTGTTAAGGCATCTGCTTCCTTTCCTGTCAATCCAGGTTTGATTCCTTCCATTCCTAATCGTTGGGCTTCATAAACAATTTCATATATTTCCTTAAGTTTTGGATCAGGTTCTCCTACAGCCAAGGTTCTTGTAATATCGGAAACATAGCCTTGATAGTAGGCGCCATAATCTAACGTGACAAAATCTCCTTTTTCGATGATTTTATCCGTCGCAACCCCATGAGGAAGGGCAGAACGTTTGCCTGAAGCAACAATGATATCAAAAGAAGAAGAAGTGGCCCCTGCTTTTCTCATAAAGAACTCTAGTTCATTCGAAACATCAAGCTCTGAAATACCTGGTCGAATGAACTCCAAAATATGCTTATACGCCGCATCGGCAATATCCGCTGCCACCTTTAATATCTTAATCTCTGCATCCGTCTTAATCAAGCGGATTTTTTCAATTAATCCTGAAACCGGAACAAGCTCGGCATCAACCGCTTCCTCGTAAGCTGCATGGCTTGCGTATGTAACATGATCTTGCTCGAAGCCTAATTTCTTGATCCCGAGCATCTTGACTTGTGCAGCAACCTCTTCTGGAATGATTCCGTTATGCTTTACAATATCGAACCCTTCACATTGTTTTGTCGCTTGCTCGACATAACGAAAATCGGTAATAAACTGTGCATCTTTTTGGCTAATTAAGACTACACCGCTTGAACCCGTAAAATTTGAAACGTAGCGACGATTATGATCGCTCGTTATCAGGAGTCCGTCGATGTTGTATTTTTCCAGTTCTTCACGTACCTTCTGCAATTTGTCCAAATGTCCTCTCTCCTTTAAGAATTCCTAGCATTTTTATCCATTGCAGTATGCAAAAGATTCTTCTTCAAGAATATTCTATCATATTGTTTTTTTTCACGACTATTTTTTTCATGAGGTCGGAATTTCTTTATCTCTTTTTTCCCTGTACTGCTGTTCCTCAAATTCATAAGAAATGGAGAATCCAATAAATGTACCATAGAGTACGTACAAACATATTGATGTAATAATAGTATCTCGGTCCAATTGCCTAATGGGCTCCATGCTAGGAAAAATAGGATTAAGGACTAGAAAAACTAGAAAGAATAAGGCAATCCCATATCCAATTCCGGCAAATATACTTTTGATCTTTTTCAGTGCCACATAATAAATCAGCGCAGCAACAATTGAAAACACCCCGATAACGATGATTGAGATTACTGTACCCAACCATTGCTTCTTCCAAGCTCCAAGTGCCCAGGGCTCTAAGACAACGTTGGGGTGTATCTCTGTGAAGTTAAAGACATACGCCAAATAGCCGATTCCACCCCATAGCAGTCCACCAATAAACCCTGTCCAGAGTGTCATAGTCAGAAGAGACATCGGCTTTTCCTTCTGATTTTGTTCTAATTTCGCATTTTCCTCTGCCATCCTAGCCACCTCCATTTATTATTATGTCCTAGCCAGACGATTCACTTTCATCCAAATGGACCACTTGATATCTATTTCCACCCGAAAATATTCCTTCTTCTCGGGAAAACGTATAGAATTGTGGAGGTTTTCACCGTTTTTTAGTAGAATATAAATAGCATCACTTTTAGTTTTGTTATTTCACAATTTTCGCAATAGTGTGTCAATATTATCAATTAATGCATAAATTAGTTATAATTAGATATGGGCTCCGATTTATGTTAAAAATTTCAGGCTGTTGTTTAAAAAGGGAAAATTGTGTATATGATGCTCATAGGGAGGTGGCTTTATTGAAAAATCGGACTTCTTTTTATTTTGTGATAGGGCTGATTATGTTAGCGATCATTGGAGTAGTAAGTAGATTTATATCAAATCCGATGGCATTTATCCAAGGCATCTTTATTTTCCTTATCATTGGATTCGGTATTTTCTTTTTAGTTCGCCGCTTTTATGGAGCTAACCCCGCAAAAAGTGAGCAAAGTGCTTTTAGGAAGGCTGCAAAAAGATCGAAGAAGCGATTTCAGCAAAAGGATAGTCGAAAGCCTGCTGCAAAGACAGCGAATAGCAATGTAAGTACACTGAAGAAGGTTAAAAATAAACCAAGATCCGCCGCTCATTTAACGGTGATTGAAGGAAAAAAAGGGAAAAAGAAGAAACGAGCCTCATTTTAGGTTCGTTTTTTCTTTTTGGCTATGTTAGTCGCCTTATACGTGTACGTGAACGGGTTTTATTCGGTACGAATAACTTAGAGAACGTATACGTATAAGGCGGTATCAAGTTCTACATTAAAATATACAGCGCCCTCTTTTTAGTAGGACCATGAACAAAGAAATTTTTTTGCTCTTTCATAGCCTACATTAAATAATATCTCCTTGTTTTCAGGGGATAGATCGAATTCCGTTGTAAGGATCCCTTCAGTTGGGATAAAAATGATATTTCTTTCATGCTTTCTCGAAATATACCGAGAATCATGGGCGTCCTTCATCGTTTCAAATAATGCTTCAAAAAGCTTAATGGCATTCTTAATTTCATTTTTTGGTCGTTCATTGAGATGATGGCTTAGTTTTATTCCTAAAACAGGCCTTACCTTTTTCACATTTTCCTTATCAAATAACCACATTGGAAAATTACTTAGTACTCCCCCATCGACAATAATGCTTGGAGAACCCCCATTTTTTAATTTAACCGGTTCAAAAAAATAAGGAAGGCTACAGCTCATGCGAATCGCTTTGGCAACGGAGAATTCTCTTGGATCTATCCCATAGTGTGGAAGATCATCAGGGAGCACAACTAAACGGCCATTCGTTAGGTCAGAGGCAATGACTCTTAAGGTCTGAGGGGGAAGATCCGCAAATGTTTGGATTCCACGTACTTTAAGCTTCGATACCAACCAACTCTCGAGTTCATTTCCTTTGTAAAGACCCATTTTCCAATATAGCCAAAACCATTTAGCCACCGGTGTCGGGATGAGCGTACTTCGAGAATCTAGAAAATTGCTCAAATCCAATTCATCAATCAACTGCAAGATCTCTTTACTTGAATACCTGGCAGCAATTAAAGCCGCAACAATAGAGCCCGCACTTGTCCCAGCGACCCTTTTGAACTGCAGTCCCCTTTCCTCAATCGCATGGTATGCTCCTACGAGCGCAACTCCTTTGACCCCTCCACCAGAGAAAACCCCATCAATATACATGGCTGCCACTCCCTAGATGTTAATCATATTCTTTCATTGATACATCTTTAAGCGGAAACGGGTAAAAATAGTACGTCGGACAGGGAAGTTTTTTGTATTTTTTTGTGGGAGCTATTGTAATTTTGGCAGTGACTGTTTGCTTGTTACTTCCCATTTTGGAATCTTATTGCCCTATTGGTGACCGATCACTGCGTTTTTTCTCCTTCCCGGGAATCAAACTGCCTTATTGATGACCGATCACTCCGTTTTTTCTCCTACTTGGGAATCAAGCTGTCTCATAGGTGACCGATCACTCCGTTTTTTCTCCTACTTGGGAATCAAGCTGTCTCATAGGTGACCGATCACTCCGTTTTTTCTCCTACTTGGGAATCAAACTGTCTCATAGGTGACCGATCACTCCAACTTTTCTCCCAGTGGGGAACCTTTCAATCAGTTATCCTTGAATTCACAAATACAAAATGAGGATGGAATTCTCCACCCTCTAAAAATTGCTTATAGACCACATTTTAATTGTGCATTACAGTTTGTACAAGTATTACAGCCGCCGATTTCTTTCACTTGTCCTTTACGGCAGACTGGGCAAGTATTCCCTATTTCAGAGCCAATTGTTACATCTGTTGACCGTAAGTCGCTAATTGTATCAACGAGAACCACATGCTGCTTTTGTGTTTCTTGTTTTAGTGGTTTCTCATCAAAGCTATTTTCCTCTGCTTTTAACGTTAATACTTGTGTATCACGTGAGCCATCCACATAAACAGTGCCACCCTTTGCACCACCACGGTAAAGTCGTTCGTACACTTTTTCAACCTGTTCTACACTATAACCCTTCGGTGCATTAACCGTTTTACTGATAGAGCTATCAATCCAGCGTTGAATTACACATTGAACATCAGCATGTGCCTCTGGAGCCAGTTCCATGGCAGTAACAAACCAATGCGGAAGATTGTTTTCGTCTGCTTCTGGATGAAGATTTAAGTATTCTTGAACAATATCCGCTTTAACCTCAATAAACTTACCTAAACGCCCACTTCTAAAGTATGAGAAGGAGAAGTAAGGCTCAAGGCCTGTAGAGACCCCAACCATTGTTCCGGTGCTCACAATTGTTACTCTCTATTTCTAGAGGGTGGGATTATTAGTACCCACTCCATATGTCGCCATATGGGTCAGACTATATCATCAACCATTTTCTTAGAATGTCTGTTTCTGTGACAAGGATACTCACACAATGAAATTAAATTTGATAGTTCATTTGCTTTCTTCCAGTCCCCTTCAAACTTCCTAAAGGGGATAAGATGGTGAACAGAAAGCTCAGAACCATATTCATGTTCTGTGATACCACAGTCTTGGCATGTATAATTGTCTCTAGCTCTTGCTTTTCTCCTTTGACTTAACCAATTAGGACCGTAGTAACTTATGTCTCCTCCAGCCCATGTTCCGCTATTCTCACCTGCAAACATTGCACTTTTAGAATAGAAAGTTCCCATACATTGAATAGAACAGAAATTTAACGTTTTTATAATGGAAGGTTTCTTTTCAATTTCTCTACCACAATTCGAGCAAGGTAATTTAACCTTTTTGCTATATTGTGTCTTACCTCTTCTTCCATTAGCCCTACCTAGACAACTTTTTGAACAATATTTCGCTGTTTCTCTTCTATTCTCTGGAACAATAAATTGTTTACCACAAATCTCGCAACTTTTAGTTACATCTTTTCTTAAGTGTTGGTTTATGAGGTGACCATTTTTTATTTGGTAAAGTCTTTTGCACTCATGATTACAGAAATTATTCTGTCTTATTATAGAAGGCTTTCTTAAAATTTCCCTTAAACAATAGGAACATCTAACAGCCACCTTTTTACTCATTTCATCCCAAAATGCAGGAGGATTCTTTTTCTGATAATCAGTTTTGCAAGCTCGAGAACAATATTTCTTCCTTTCGTACTGACTGGGTTTTACAGTTATTTCCTTGTCGCAATTCAGACATTTTTTCTTCAAAGAAATCACCTGCACTGTTTTATTTAATTATAAAACAAGAACAAATGTTCTTCAATATGAATGGTTGCTCGGCATGTAGTCGTTGAAGGGTCAGCCACGACTTCCCTGCGGATTGTCTGGTAGCCATTTAGGCAACACTTTTGCATTTTTACCTATCATTGGCTGGCAAGGCCAGGTAGCAAAAGATTCTCCAGAGTTTCCCGCATATAGCCAAGTTTACGCTACATTTTTACAAATGTAGGGGGCAACTTGTTTACCCGTCGGAGCAACAGTTAGTAAGTGTGAGTTGCGAATACCGTGTTCTAGAATCGCTTCTCTAATATCTTCCGGCATCTTTTTCATATACCCAGTTTCGGTAAAGGCTTTACGAAGACGATTGGTTTCTTCATCGGTTTCACCAACTAGGAATGGGAAGCTTCCCTTCTCCTTTGCAAGCTCGATAGAAGTTCTGTAAGCAGTAGTGGCAATCGTTTCGAAAACCTTATCAACAAGCTCATTTCCTTTTTCTGAACCATATTCGGTTTCACAATAGATAAGTAAGTCATGTAGGCCCATCACACCAAGTCCAACACGACGCTCCCCAAGAGCTTGTTTCTTATTTTCTTCTAAGAAGTATGGTGTAGCATTAATGACGTTATCCTGCATGCGAACACCAACTTCAACCGTCTGCTTTAGTTTTTCAAAATCAACTGTTTTGTTTTCCTTATCTGCCATTGCAGCGAGGTTCACCGCTGCTAAATTGCAGACGGAAAATGGTGCGAGAGGCTGCTCGCCACATGGATTCGTCGCAACGACCTTTTGTCCGTATGCTTTTGCGTTGGTCATGTCGTTCGCGTTATCAATGAAGAAAATTCCTGGCTCTGCTGAATAGGTAGCACAAATATTGATAAGGTTCCATAATTCCTTCGCTTTAATTTTGCGATAGACACGAACCTTATGTCCCATCTTTTCCCATTCGCGCACATCCCCAACTTTGTGCCATTCTTCATTATAAATCTTCATCTCTTGAGCATTGTAACGCTCAACATCAGGGAAACGAAGCTCATATTCAGCATCATTTTCAACTGCGTCCATGAATTCCTTCGTCAAACAAACAGAAATATTCGCACCAGTCAGGAATTCTGGGTTATGGACGGAATAATTTCCACCTGTCGTTAGTTTCTCCTCGGCTTCAGCAATGATTGCTTCACTAAATCCACCTAAGCCTGGAATGCTTCTATAGTTTAGAATCCCTTGATACATCGCTTTTTCTTGCTCTGTAAGCGGGGTGAATTTTAGCTTTTCTTTTGCATATCTCTTGATTGTTTCATCATTCGTCGTTTCAAGTAAGAAACGTAAAATTCTTGGATTTTGCATCTTTGAGATAATGAATTCGATAATATCAGGATGCCAATCCGAAAGCATAATCATCTGTGCTCCACGCTATTTGTTACACCTCATTTTGAGGGGTGTGGACATTTCTGCCACACTCTTGCACTTTCATGCAAGTTCAGACTATATCATCAAGGAAGAAAACTTTTCATATCTCCTGTTTAATTTTCTCAATTAATTCTTCCTTGTCTCGCGCCCCATAACGCCGTCTCCGTGCGTTATAGTTTACTCCTTCCATATCTCTCACAAGAAAACACACACCTTGCATCTCAATTTTTCGAGGTTTAGGAAGTTTCAATAGTCGTTGAACCTTTATCTTCGTTTCCAAAGATACTTGGCTGCTGATTGCCCAATCCTCTTTATTTTCAAACCTTCACGCTCACCGTTGCCAGTCACGTTGTGGTTAAAAAGGCTCTAAGGGTGTTCCAGCAATTCACGAGATTTTACTCCCGCCATGGTATTAACGGGAACCGCCTTGCTCTACCAAATGTGTAAGCTTAGCAATATCATCTAACCAAGATACGGAACCAGATGATTTTCCATTAACTCCACGTGCAAGTGCGTTTCGTGGTCTTAAAGTGGAACCGTTTGTTCCAACACCGCCGCCTCGGCTCATGATTTCCATGACCTGCTTGCGATGCTCGGAAATTCCTTCACGAGAGTCCTGTACGAATGGCATGACGTAACAGTTAAAGTAGGTTACATCTGTATTTGCGCCTGCTCCATACAACACCCTTCCAGCGGGAATAAAATTAAGATTAACAAGCTCATGATAAAATTTTTCAAACCATTCCTGTCTTTTTTCCTCGGTTGTTTCAACCGAAGCCAAGCCTGTTGCGTTGCGTTTCGCAATTTGCTCATAGAATAGCTCTAATGGCTTTTCTATGACATCAAGTGAACGAGTAATCACACCTGTGCTTGCCTCTTCCTCATTATCAAGGACCCCGCGAAATTCTTCATCCACGAGTACCTGGGCCTTTTTTTCCTCCCAATCAATTTGCAGGATTTGCCCGAGCCCTCGAGCTGGAAACTTAGGATCTTCTTTTATCGTTAAAACGACAAAATCCCCATTGGTTAAGGTGATTTTTTCTGTGTCCTTGAACGTATACCTGTCTAACATAACCAGTCGGGAAACACCTTTATGAGTGATTTTCATATCTGGGGTGATTGGGTGAACCTGAGGAAACAATCGAATATCCTTGTTCAAACGCTCCACATCAATATTCATTTTTTGTCCTAACGCAACAGACATACACACAACTCCTTTAAATGTTCTAATCTTCAAATCTATTAAAAAATAGAATGTATCTGCAAAAATCTAGCTGTAAATCAAATTAATCTTAAAATATCATATCAAAATTATAAAATCAATATATAGTGGTGTAAATATTTCCAATAATACTATATATTGTGTCTTGAGCAAAAAAAAGAAATTTTGTCAAACATAAAAATAACTAGAATCTGGAGAAAAATAGAGATCATATAAGATTTTCAGCAAATAACGATGAATTTCCGCATTTTTCGCCACTTGCACTTTGATTGATATAGGACAAAAGGTGCAAGTTGGAAAATCTCCAAGGCTGTTTTCGCACGGATTGTGGTTCTGGAATGTCCTTAATACCGGCCATTCCGTTTCATACTAGACCTGCGATACGCATAGAATGAGCAGCATAGCAAATCTTACAAAAAATGCTATCTCTTAAAATTCCATTCATCACTCTCATATTTACTGCTTGCAAGCTCTTCTA
Source organism: Anoxybacillus andreesenii (assembly GCF_030813005.1). Lineage (NCBI taxonomy): Bacteria > Bacillati > Bacillota > Bacilli > Caryophanales > Anoxybacillaceae > Anoxybacillus > Anoxybacillus andreesenii. Next base: position 79,933 of record NZ_JAUSTU010000012.1, on the reverse strand, counting down.
CATATTGCACTTGTTCCTTTGACAGCTCAAAAGGAATCAATTCAATATCTAGCCCTTCTGCAAACCCCTGCTTAAATGCTTGTTTTGCCTCTTCAATAGAGACAGGTTTCTGGCGTATATCATTGATCGCTACGGCTTTATTTTTGAAGGCCTTCTGCATTCTCTCCTTCACTCGCTCGTTTGGATAACGAAATAGGCTAAAGAGTTTGTCCTCATCTAAGTCCAGCAAAATAGAGCCATGCTGCAAAATAACTCCTTTTTGTCTCGTTTGAGCGCTTCCTGCAACCTTCCGACCTTCAACGACAAGCTCGTACCAGCTCGGCGCATCAAAACAGACAGATGAGCGAGGATTTTTCAACGAATCCTTTTCTTCCTCAGAGTGTGGAACGGCAAAATATGCCTCCATTCCAAGACGATGGAAGCCCTTCAAGATGCCTTGTGAAATAACTCGGTAGCTTTCCGTAACCGATTTTGGCATATTCGGGTATCCTTCCGAAACGATGACACTATAGGTCAGCTCATGCTCATGAAGAACTCCTCTTCCCCCAGTTGGCCGGCGAACAAAGCCGAGACCATGCTCCTTAATCGCTGCCAAATTAATTTCCTTTTCAACCTTTTGAAAATAACCAATTGAAAGTGTTGGTGGGTTCCAGCCATAAAAACGAATGATCGGAGGAATCTTTCCGTCACTATGCCAATCTAGCAAAGCTTCGTCTAATGCCATATTAAAAGAAGGAGAGCAATTCCCCGAATCAATAAACCCCCATTGCTTTTTTTCCATATCCAACCCTCTTTGTCCTAGATTTCATGCCTCTAGAAGGACACTGAATAATAGCATATCAAAAGCTCTCAAGAAAAAAAAGAAAGAGGCTTGGCAAATAAATTCCTCAGATTTTAAAAAATTGTTGTAATCCTTTGCTATCAACCGAAATCCCTTATATAATATTATTTGGCACTGTTTTGCGTGGAAGGAGAAAATGATATGAGCACTTTATATTTTTTGCTAATTGTAATTGCTGCAATTCTTGTATACAGCCTGATTACTTGGCTTTATCAGAAAAAAATTGTCAAAACCTTGACCGAGGAAGAATTTCGTGCTGGGTACCGGAAAGCACAGCTAATCGATGTGCGTGAACCAAATGAATTTGAGGCTGGCCATATTCTAGGGGCGAGAAATATTCCCCTTTCTCAGCTCAAAATGAGAATGAAAGAAATTCGTCCGGACAAACCAGTTTATCTCTATTGTCAAAGTGGTATTCGCAGTGGGCGAGCTGCCCAGACACTGTATCGAAAGGGTTACAAAGAACTTTCGCACTTACAGGGCGGATTCAAAAAATGGTCTGGAAAAATCAAAACAAAAAACTAAGGCGCTGTGTGAAAAGTCCCTAAAATAAAGCAAGTGGAGAAAATCGACTCATTTTTCTCCACTTGCTTTATTCAATTATTTCTATAGCGCCTAGTTTATTTCTACATTTTATGGAAAAACCCTCTTTATAAGACCTTCCGTAAATCTTACCCCAGCTGTATGGTAAATCAAAAAAGGAGCTACCCAAGGTCAGTACCCTGACCTTAGATAGCCCCTATTTATTTACGCTTGATATCTCAATATCGGCTTCCTAGCAGCCGTTGTTTCATCAAGGCGTCCCACTACTGTTGAATGTGGTGCCTCTTGAACAATCTCAGGATTTTCCTCAGCCTCTTTGGCGATTTGAATCATCGCTTCAATAAAGGCGTCCAGGGTTTCCTTCGATTCGGTTTCTGTCGGCTCAATCATGATGCATTCTTCCACATTTAGTGGGAAGTAGATAGTTGGAGGATGATAGCCAAAGTCAAGAAGTCTCTTCGCAATATCAAGGGTTCTTACCCCCAGCTTCTTCTGACGTTTCCCGCTTAAAACAAATTCATGCTTACAATGTCTGTCAAATGGAAGGTCATAGTAAGGAGCCAGCCTTCTCATCATGTAATTGGCATTCAATACGGCATTCTCCGTAACTGCCTTCAATCCATCTGGACCCATTGAACGAATATACGTGTAGGCGCGAACATTGATGCCAAAGTTTCCGTAGTATGGCTTCACACGTCCGATAGACTGAGGACGTTCATAATCCAGCACGTATTCGTCACCCTTCTTCGTTACCACTGGCTTTGGAAGGAATGGAATTAAATCCTCCTTAACTCCAACAGGACCAGATCCAGGTCCTCCTCCACCATGGGGACCGGTAAAGGTTTTATGAAGGTTAAGATGTACAACATCAAAGCCCATATCCCCTGGTCTTGCTTTTGATAGAACAGCGTTTAGATTCGCACCATCGTAATAGAGCTTTCCTCCAGCCCCATGAACAATCTCCGCCATCTCAAGAATGTCCTCCTCAAACAATCCAAGCGTGTTTGGATTTGTAAGCATCAAAGCAGCAGTGTCCTCGCCCACAACCCTTCTCAAATCATCGAGATCGACAAGACCATGCTCATTTGATTTAACGGTTACCGTTTCAAAGCCTGCTACAGTTGCGGAAGCTGGATTTGTTCCATGGGCTGAATCAGGAACGATCACCTTTGTCCGCTTCACATCCCCATTTGCCTCATGGTAAGCGCGAATCATCATGAGACCTGTCCATTCGCCATGGGCACCCGCAGCTGGCTGCAGGGTTACTTCATCCATCCCCGTAATTTCAATGAGATGTTGCTGCAGATCATACATAAGCTCTAATGCGCCTTGCACGGAGCTCTCATCCTGCAATGGATGCAAGTGGGCAAACCCATTAAAGCGAGCCACATTTTCATTGATTTTCGGATTATACTTCATCGTACAAGAGCCTAATGGATAGAAGCCTGAATCAACCCCATGGTTACGTCTGGAAAGTGCCGTATAATGACGCATAATATCAAGCTCGGATACCTCTGGTAACCCTGCCTCCTCTTCACGCAAGTAACCATCAGGAAGAAGTGTTTGTACATCCACTTCAGGAATATCCATTTCTGGGAGGCTATAACCAATACGTCCGGGCTTACTAAGTTCAAAAATCAGCGCTTGGTCCTCTTTATGCATGATAATCCCCCAATTCTTTTGCAAAAGTATCGATTTCTTCCTTTGTCCTTAATTCTGTCACTGCGACAAGCATATGATTAGCTAGTTCAGGATAATCACGGCCTAAATCATAGCCACCGATGATTCCCTTTTGTAAAAGGGCTACATTTACTTCCTTCACAGGTTTTGAAAGCTTAACGACAAACTCATTGAAGGATGGGCCCTCAAAAACAAGCTCCAGTCCATTGTCCTTCATGACCTTTTTCGCATAATGGGCCTTTTGAATATTTTGCACAGCCATATCCTTGACGCCTTTACGTCCAAGGGCAGTCATCGCAACAGAGGCCGCTAGCGCATTCAATGCCTGATTGGAGCAAATATTAGAAGTTGCTTTATCACGGCGGATATGCTGTTCACGAGCCTGCAACGTAAGAACAAAACCGCGTCTTCCTTCTTCATCCGTAGTTTGACCGACTAAACGACCTGGAACCTTTCTCATGAGCTTCTCAGTTACGGCAAAATAACCGCAGTGTGGTCCGCCAAATGCTGTCGGTATTCCAAACGGTTGAGCATCCCCCACGACAATATCAGCACCAAATTTCCCTGGAGGTGTTAAAGCTCCTAGTGAAAGAGGATTGCTTGAGACAACAAACATCGCTTTTTTCGCATGGATGATTTCCTCTAATTCCTTTAAAGCTTCTACTCTTCCAAAGAAGTTCGGATATTGAACCATCACAGCTGCCACATCATCGCCCATTAATTCCTGAAGCGCATCAAGATCTGTTACGCCATCTTTATGTGGAACCTCAATAACCTCGATATATTGTCCTTTTGCATAAGTCTTTACGACCTCTTTTGATTCTGGATGAACCGCGCTAGAAATAAGAACTTTTTTTCTACGTGTTTGTCCTGCGCTAAGCATGGCGGCCTCAGCAAGGGCCGTTCCCCCGTCATACATGGAGGAGTTTGCCACAGCCATCCCAGTCAGCTCACAAATCATCGTCTGAAATTCAAAAATAGCCTGTAGCTCCCCTTGTGAAATTTCTGGCTGATAAGGAGTATATGCCGTATAGAATTCTGAACGAGACAGCACATGGTCTACGATGATAGGCATATAATGGTCATAGACGCCTGCTCCTAAGAAGGATGCATTAGCTTTCAAATCAGCATTTTTTGCGGCTAATTGAGATAATTCCTTCATGAGGGCCGTTTCAGATTTTGCCTCTTTAATCTTGTATTCTCCCTTAAATTGCACGCTTTCAGGAATATCATTGAAAAGGTCCTGAACGGAAGAAACACCTATTGTGTCAAGCATTTCTTTTTGATCTGCTTCTGTCATCGGTAAATAACGATGCTTCATGGTTGAATCCCCTCTCTCTACTTTTCTCTTTTATAAAATGGAGTCGAAATCAATTTTGCCTTTGCCCTCTTCCCACGAATCTCTACATCCACCTCAGAATCGAGTGCTCCAAACTCCCTTTTAATTAGAGCGAGCCCGATATTTTTCTTTAGGGTTGGAGATTGGGTACCTGTTGTGACTTCCCCGATTTTTTCGTCACCAGCAAACACTGCATACCCGTGACGTGGAATCCCTCGATCGATCATTTCAAGGCCAACTAATTTACGTGGTACTCCATTTTCCTTCTGCTCTTTTAATGCGGCTTTTCCGATAAAATCATCTTCCTTGCCTAGCTTAACGGCAAAGCCTACACCAGCCTCAAGGGGTGATATTTCAGGAGAAAGCTCTTGACCATAGAGCGCTAGACCTGCCTCGAAGCGCAATGTATCACGACAGCCTAATCCACATGGTAAAACCCCATCGTTTTTGCCAACCTCTAAGATGCGCTCCCAAAGGGAAGCAGCATCATTTCTATGGCAATAAATTTCGAAGCCGTCTTCTCCTGTGTAGCCTGTGCGAGAAACAAGTGCTTTCTTGCCATCAATTACGACATCCTCTTGAAATTTGAAGAAGCCAATTTGACTAAGATCGTCTTCAGTCAGCTTTTGCAATACCTGTTCAGCCAATGGACCTTGGAGCGCTAACTGGGCCATGTCTTCAGAGATATTGTTTAGGGTGACTTCCCCTTCAACATGCTCCTTCAACCAATCAAAGTCTTTGTCTGTATTAGCTGCATTGACAACCAACAAATAGTCCTCATCTGCCATTTTGTAGACCAAGAGATCGTCGACCGTTCCACCATTTTCGTAGCACATCGCGGTATATTGTGCCCCCCCGCTCTTTAGCTTTGAAATGTCATTGGTCATCATTTTTTGAAGAAACTTAAGACTATCAGGTCCTTTCACCTCTATTTCTCCCATATGAGAGACATCGAACATCCCTGCTTTCGTCCGTACCGCTTCATGCTCCTCCTTAATACTTGAAAACTGTACGGGAAGCTCCCAGCCGCCAAAATCAATCGTCTTTCCCCCATAGTTTTTGTAGACATCAAATAGTGGTGTCCGTTTTAATTGTGACATTTCCATTACCCCTTTCTATCAGCAAGCATATTAAACTCATTCTGAAATTTCCTAAAAAAAGGACAGAGACCCCCCTAATCATAAAGTGAGGTCTCTGTCCTGGCACCTGAAAGTTTACCATTAAGGCTTTCCCCTTTGGTGGCTTCCGTGGTGGAAGCGCTCTCCAGAGTTGCGTCAAACAAGAGTTCTTTTGCCTGAGAGATTCACAATTTCTTGCTTGCTCCTTCGGCGCTACGAATGTAGTCTCTCCCCCTGTTCTCATTCGCCATTATAAAAATACCCAATTGGGTCATACTAAAACATACTTAAATTAGAAATTATAGGATAATTTCTTAAATATATTTTCCATGTGACAAAATTTCAAACTTTCAAATACATCCTACCATTAACAATAGGTAAGGGCAACAATAATTTAGAGAGGAGCTGTTTTTATGACGGTAGCAATCGAATTTGATTCCTCATGGGTAGACGGATTTCTCAGGCGTGTGGAAGATGACGGTCCATGGGGAAGCTGGGATCTATATAAGCTCGCTGTCGAAGTGGAAAAGCATACGGTCATTGAAGAATTTGAGGGTTTGATTGCTCCGAAGCACTTGCCGCAGCTGACCCCCTTGCCCCACCAATTGGAAGTGGCCAAGCAGGTCGTTGAAAATATGAACGGAAAAGCCATTTTAGCTGACGAGGTTGGGCTTGGAAAAACGATCGAAGCAGGACTTATTCTGAAAGAATACATGATTCGTGGACTTGTGAAAAAAGTTTTGATTCTCGTACCCGCATCCCTTGTGACCCAATGGGCCAGCGAGCTGACCAGCAAATTCTATATCCCTGCGGTTGCACAGAAGAAAAGCTATGTATGGGAGCAATGTGATGTCGTCGTCTCGTCGATTGACACGGCAAAAAGGAGTCCACATCGCGAGATTATTTTCAATCAAGACTATGACCTCATCATCATTGACGAGGCGCATAAGCTCAAAAATAATAAAACGAAAAACTATGAATTTGTGCAAAGCTTAAAGAAAAAATTCTGTTTACTTCTCACGGCAACGCCGATCCAAAATCGGATCAGCGAAATATTTAATCTTGTGTCCCTATTAAAACCGGGACATCTCGGCAGTGAGTCCATGTTCTATGAAAAATATAAAAGGGATTCACGTTCATTGAACGATGATGAACACTTAAAAGAACTTGTAAAAAAGGTAATGATTCGAAATCGAAGGGCAGATACAGGGATTGAATGGACAGACCGACATGTGGAAACGATCCCTATTCATTTTTCAAAGGAAGAACGAGAATTATATGAGGGTGTTACTGAATTACGCAGAGATGAGAACTGGATGACGTCAAGTGCTTTTGCTGTTATGACCTTGCAAAGGGAGGCTTGTAGCAGTCGCGAGGCCGTCTTTGTGACATTAAAAAATATGCTACAAAAACAGGAGAATCCCAGCCCCTACTTCGAACAGCAAATCCAAATGCTGATAGGTAAGGTTGAGGCAGTAGGGATGAATTCTAAGGCAGAGAAGGCCCTTGAATTGATCCGACAAATTAATGATAAAGTGATAATCTTCACCGAGTATCGCGCTACACAATTATATTTGCAATGGTTCTTAAAACAAAATGGAATAAGCTCCGTTCCCTTTCGAGGTGGATTTAAACGTGGGAAGAAGGATTGGATGAGAGAACTGTTCCAAAAGCATGCTCAGGTGCTGATTGCAACTGAAGCTGGCGGAGAAGGAATCAACCTTCAGTTCTGTCACCATATCATTAATTTTGATTTACCATGGAACCCGATGCGATTGGAGCAAAGAATTGGACGTGTCCATCGACTGGGCCAGGAAAAAGACGTACACATCTATAATTTCGCGATCAAGGATACAGTAGAAGAGCATGTCCTCAAGCTTTTACATGAAAAAATCTCATTATTTGAAAAGGTGATTGGAGATTTAGACGATATTTTAACCAAGCTGGAATTTGGCAATTTTGAAGACTATTTAATCGATATTTTCGGTCACTCCAGCTCCGAAGGGGAGATGAGGATCAAAATGGATAACCTGCAATCGATGATTCAATTGGCCGAAGATCTACAGGAGAGTGAAACCAATGAAGCAGCACGAAATTCATCAATTTCTTGAGAAATACTTTACCGCAAACAATTGTGAAATTGTGGAGAACGGTCAAGGATATATGACTGTTCAGCTAACCGTTGAGCTTGATAAAGAATTGATGAACCGCCCTTTTTACTGGCACTATTTAGAGAAAACAGGTGGAGTGCCTAATCCAATGAAACTAACCCTTATCACGGATAGGCAAATGACACCAGAGCATATCAAGGGGGAGGAAATCCACTTTGGCTCTCCACGACTGCATCAAATTTTTGAATCAACGAAAAATTTAGCTGGATATATTCGCTTATATGAGAAAAATTTATTTTCTAATGGACAGCATGTTCCTCTAAGACCTTGGCTTGGCATCAACCTGAAAATCTCCTATCAATCCGACAGGAAACGGGATGTCTTCAAGTCTATTGGTCTTCAGCTTATCAATGGACAGATGGTCGAAAATTTCCATGAGCAATTGCTACAGCTTAAACTCACACCGAAGATTCCTGACTATTCCTTTACATTATCACCATTAATCATGCCGGGAAGCGGCGTCTCAAGAATTGAAGCCCATTTAAGAAGTAAATTAGAAATAGAAGACCATCAATGGGCTGCAGAGGCAAGAAAACGCTGGCAGCAGGATTTACAATTATTAGAGCATTTTTATGAAGAAGCAGAGGAAAAAGGGGAGAGCTACGAAAATGAAAAAAAAGCACTGCAGGAACAATACGAGCCTAAGGTAAAAATCTCGATCATCAATGGGGGCCTTTTCTACCTCACCGAAAAGGCCATATAAATAAGGTAAGTAGCCTTGCTACTTACCTTTTCCTTTTCAGAACACTAGTAAACACATAAGGGAGCATCCCAAACCAACGAAACCAGAAGCCCTCTTTTTCCTCTTTTCGTGCCTGCTTGATTTTTTTTCGTTCATCCCTTGGCTGGTCAATATATTGGACAACCGTTTGTGTAATATATTTCACATAGTCATTCGTTTTCAAAGTCGACATCCCTGCCTTCCTCTTATTCAGTAAGCAGTATGTCCGAAAATTTTATTTCTAATCTTCAATTCAAGGGTTAATTCCGTTCCAGCCACTTCACCATTTTCTGGACATTCGTATCATAATAGCTCATCGCTACTAAATCCGTTTGTTCATCCGTATTAAGCCGATAGGTAATTTGAAAAAGATCCGTCGCTATTTTACTTATACTGTAGGAAACCGTACCCTCTTCATAAATAAAGTTCCCTTTCGAAGTCAATAAACCCTCTTGAAGTTGACTTTCTACCTTTTTCATAGACAGAAGAAAGTAGAACTGATTTCTTTCAAAATCCTCGATTTCCAATAGATATCTTTTTTCGGAAATGTATTGGTTAAAATGAATGGATAAAAAGGTCATAAATATCAGCAGAATGCAAAGAGTGACCGGAAACATAAAGCCTTTTTCATTCATTACTTATCACCTATATTCAAAATTCATCGCCAATAAACATATGGATGGCTCTGCTTTCTCTCTGACCAAAAATATTGTTTACCTCAATCCAAATGGCGTGATTCCTTTTCTCGAACCGAATCTCTTGAACATTTTGTAAAACAACCTCATGTCCTTTCGCATCTACACGCCTTCTCACCAAGTTTTTATATTGCTGGTAAACGATTATCTCTTCACCATAAAGAAGGGTTAAATCTCCATTTACCACATCACTAAATTCACTTGCTTGAACTTCCTTTTTTAATTGATTGATAAACAGCTCCCATTCCATTTGCTGAATCCGTGCATCGATTGAATTCTGACTAAAAAGAATGGTAAAGAAAAGCGGAAGGAAGGAGGCCACCATGCAGAAAATGGAGAAAGAAAATAGCATTTCCAGCATCGTGAATCCTTTATTATTCAAGCCGTTCACATTTTTCCTGTTGTTCTTTAAAAGCATCTTCATAGCTAATACACACCCTTGTTGGTCTGCTTTCACTGCCCGCTTCCCAATTTATCAGGTAGGAGCCGTTCTTAATGACCTCCTCCCGATCCTCAAAAATCCCTTCCATTAGATAAACATGAAGGACATCATACATGAGATGTGTTGCCGTAATCTCCCTTTGTGTATCGATGGATTGTTTATTTACATGGATATATAAGGGGAGTAGGCTTAAGGTCATGAGAATCCACATCGATAGGGAAAGCAAAAGTTCAACCAAAAAGAAGCCCTTATGATTTGATAACATAAAATCTCCCCCTACCTAATTGAAAGGTCATTTGATAGCGCTCCCCATCGATATAAAAATAAATGGAACCAAAGCTGCTAATATTACCATTCGAATGGTAGCGAAAAAATAGTTTTTGTGAGCCTTCAGAAACTGTTATCTTGTCGGAATACTCCCTTTTGATCAAGATCTCTCCATTCTGCTTTCGTATATAATAGAATTTCTCTGGGATGACAAAATTGACACTCACCAGCTTTTGACTGGTTATGGCATGCTGTTGTGCATAAAGAAGATCGGCCTTTAATTGGGTAAAAAAGAGCTGTTTTTCCAGCTGGATGCTTTGTGTCCTTAATAATAGGCTCGATAAGGAAATGATCAGGAGGAAAATACTTAAGACAATTAACGACTCAATCAGCGTAAAGCCTTTTTCATTACGGGGCAGCACTTGGGGTTTCACCAATAACATTCACTTCGCCTTTTGCGCCAATTTCTACCTTATCTCCATTTGGGCATGTCGTTTGATTAATATACTTTTCCTTTTGCAACTCCTCCAAACTGCTTGGCAGCTTATTTTTATCCATTTCAAAGGCCTGTACCTGAGCTTCGACCATCTTCACAAATGCCTTGCATCCCTTTGAATTAATCGTTGAATTATGCTTTGTAATATTTGGAATGGTAATAATAAGGAGGACAGAAATGACGAGCAAAACGATCATCATTTCGATCAGGGTAAAGCCATGTTGATTATTTTTCATTCATAAATCTCCTTTCTAAAATCCATCTAAAAGCTGGAACATTGGCAACAAAATCGCTAAATACATGGAAACAACAATCATCCCTATGAGGGAATAGAGGATCGGCTGGATCGTTTTGAACATTTTGTCCATTTTGTTTTGTAATTTTTCCAAACAATACTTGCTAAAGAATAATAGCTCCTGCTCAAGCTTCCCGTTTTCTTGACCATGCTTCACAATGAAAATCAAGTCTTCCTCGAAGAATGGATATCTCTTGACGATTTCCGCAAAGGATTCCCCTGTGGAAAGGTGGTCCTGCATTTCTCGTCCTAGCTGCCGGTCGAAGGAGTGCTTCTCATGCTCTTCAAACAATTTCAGTGCTTCCAGGATCGACAAACCTCCCCCTAACAAATAGCTTAACTGGATGGAAAAATAATGGGTGGTATACAATCGAGAGAAGGCACCCATATAGGGAATGGAAACCATTATCCTTCTTTGCTTTATGGGTGAGTACTTCTTAAATCTGAGGAAGTAATAGGACAATCCAACATAAAGAAGGAGCATGAATAGAAGTAGAAAAAGGGGAAAAATTTCTCCTGTTACGTATACAATCTTCATAAACACATTCGGAGACAAGTTCATCGATTGAAATAACGAGGTATACTGTGGAAGGAGTATTTTTTCGACAAAAACAAACAGGAACAGGGTCATCACCATTAATAATAATGGATAGATCATGATTTTCTTTAATTTATCTGCATCACCCTCTCTTTTAAGCATCATCTCACTGCCATCACGGAATGCATCAGCTAAGGAGCCGTGCTGCTCTGCGAAATAAACGAAGCCAACAAGCGTCTGGTTAAAGCCTAAATCAAATAAAATTTTGTGGAGTGGATATCCCTCCTTTAAATCATCAAGCGATTGACGAATCTCCTCCTTCCGTGTTTCACTCATCTGATATGTGACGGAATGAATCGCTTCTGCTAACGGGTAACCACGTGCAAGCAGGTCACCAGTTCTTTTTAGAAAATCCGCTTGCTCCTTTAATTTCCACTTACGACTTCTCATCATCATACACCCAGCGCTCATATTCTGTTTCTTTAATGTATCCTAGGGCAATCCCCTTCTTAATGACATCTTTTAAGGATTTATAAGAAGAGGGATTTTCATGACGTAACACACTAGTCAAGGCTTTACCTGTTAGAAGCTCAAACACACTCGCTCTTTTTTGGTGGCTTGCGGAGAAGCAAAAAGGAGAGCAGGTACCCTCACAATAGGGACATTGTAATTCCACTAGCCTTTGTGCGGCTACAGCAACAAGAGTCTGTTCTATTTCCAATTGATTCACTCCAAATTCTAATAAGCGATAGATGGCTCCCTTGGCATCACGGGTGTGCATTGTGCTTAACACGAGATGCCCGGTCAAAGATGCACGAATGGCGATTTTTGCTGTTTCACTGTCTCTGATCTCACCCACCATAATAATATCTGGATCATGCCTAAGAATAGCCTTCAAACCAGTTGCATAGGTCACTCCAGCCTTTTCATTCACCTGTACCTGCAGAAGTGAGTCCGTATCCTTTTCGATCGGATCCTCAAGGGTGATCACATTCCGATTAAAATAGTGGGTTGTTTCATTAAGCAAGGAATATAAAGTCGTGGTTTTCCCTGATCCAGTCGGCCCTGTGAAAATCAAAAGACCATGGGCATGATTCAAGAGAGCTAATAATTTCATCGTAACAGATGGGAATAGAGAGATTTTGTAAAAAGGAATTTGCTCTTGTTGTGGAAGTAGGCGGATGACAAGACTTTCTTTTTGATTCGCGGGTAAAGTGGATAAACGGAGTCCTACATGGTAACCATTGACTTTGACAGAAAATGCGCCGCTCTGCGGTCTCCTTTTCTCCCCGATATCCATGGATGCAGTAAATTTGAAATGGGAGATTAATCTTTCACAATCTTCTTTGGGTAACTGTAATCTTGGAATCAATCGGTTAGCCATTCTGAGCTGGATGAGGGTATCCTTCTTACGTGGAATGATATGGATATCTGATGCGTGGCAGTGAACAGCGTCTCTAACAATTTTGTCAGCAAGAGCTTCAATCGATTTCAATAATAAATACACCACCTTATTCATTTGTTAATTCTATAATTCGACAGCTTTCTCCATCTTCCTTCTTTTATTTTAAAATTTTTCTGGAATCTCCCTTATCTTTTCCTTGTATAAATGCTCCATTCGCACAAATTATATGTGTAATGATCTCGTTCATCAATTCGACACGTAAATGTGAACATTTTCTAAACTTATAGTGATTACAGTGTTAACCCAACGTAGCTGTATTATAATGGAATAAATTATGCGGCCCCGAGGTGAATTTTGTGGAGAAGACACTCAAAATAACGAATGTTCTATCTGATCCAACCCGTTATTACATTTATCAATACATTACAAAAAGACATCAAGATGTTACGGTCCAAGAAATTGCTGATAATTTCGATATCCATCCGAACGTGGCAAGACTTCATCTGTCAAAGCTCGAAGATGTAAACATGCTCGTTTCTGAGACAAAGAAAACTGGAAAGGGTGGAAGACCAAGCAGACTATACCGACTTTCCGACGATGTCATTCAATTGAACTTCCCTTTTAGAGATTATCAATTGCTATCAAGGATTGCGATCGAAACCTTTGTTTCCTTGGGGGAGGAAGGAAAGAAAGCACTGTACATCACAGGAAAAAGATTTGGTAGGGAAATGATCGAGCAAGAAATTTCCCGAAATCAAAGCACAGATGATTTTACCTTTGAACAGAAATTAAATATTTTGCGGAATACGGCAACCATGGCAGGTTTCTACCCTGAATTTGAAGCAAATGAGGATCATACCAAGATTTATTTTCAAATCTATAACTGTCCCTTTAAGGAGATCGCCCACGAACAAACAGACACGATTTGTACCACACACTATGAATTTCTAAAGGGAATGTTCGAGGCTTTATTTGATTCTGTCGAGCTGATTGAAAAAGAAAACATGATAAAAGGCTGTGATTCGTGCTCATATCATGCTTTGGTCACAAAGTAGCTACAAACTGTTATTTACTTTTCATTGCCGTTTACTTTATAATATGGTAGTGATGGACTTGTAGGATAAAGGAGGGGATACATATGGATCGTATGTACAGAGTAATGGGATTCTGGACTGGCATCTTCGCTGTCATGTTCTTCCTAGGCGACATGTACAATACGTCTCTAATTTTCTTTGCTCAAACAGCATTTTTTGTATTGCTGAGCTACTTGAAACTATCTGAACGTATGTATATCTACATTTTCGGAGCATACTTAACTGTCTTCTTTGTAGGGTTTACCTACTATACGACATTCTTAATGACTCCCGGAGTAGGCCATTAATAGTTCTATATAAAAAAGCGATTGTTTTGCAATCGCTTTTTTATATTCCCTTCTGTTGAACAATCGCATGAAAATAAGTGCTGATGCCGGATGGAAGAATAAGACTTCTAATCGCTCGATTTCTCCGACTTACTTCGGAAAAGGGATTCGGATCATAATGATCCTCTAGTTCTTTTAATATTCCAATCGAAATAAGAAATTCATCCTGGCGCTCCTTGCTGACGAAGCTTAACCCATTCTCTTCTCCTAACCGTATCAGGGAATCAAAATGAACATGACTCGTAATATCCATCTCACCAGGGTGTAGTAATACTTGATTGAATTGTTCGTGTTTATAATACCCCCGTAGGCTCCCATCACGATGGATAGGTTCCATCCATTCTTGATCACTGTAGCCGTAATCTACGGTTACTACCATCCCTCGGATGAGGACATTCGCTATTTTCCTTATTAACTCTTCCATCATAAGAGGAATTTCAATTCTTTGCTTTTCATAGATATTCATCTTGCTTTTCTCTAAAAACATAAGAATTTCTTGATTTTTCAGTGGAACTGCTCTTTCGATTAATTGATCATTTTCGAAAGCTACCATCACTTCGTATAATTCTCCCTCCTGCCTTTTAATAACATGAACAGGAAGCGCATCAAATAACTCATTGGAGAAGATAAAGCCTTCAAATGGACGTATATTCTCTATACTCTCTACTTGTTGAATACCGTTTTCAAAAGTAATCAAATCCTTTTGTCGCTCACGGTGGTAGGGACTAGTCTCAACGATCGTATAATTTAAGGCTTCATTAGATAGATGTCTCCATTCATCGATAAAGCTCCATGCAAACCGACCATTTCCCCCACCGATTTCACAAACTGCTGCTGGCAATTGGTGCTTTTCCTTTAATTTAAAGAACCACTTTGCCAGCTGTCGTCCATAAATATCAGAAATATTACTAGTTGTTATAAAGTCCCCTTTTCTCCCAATCTTTTCAACAGGCTTCATATAGTAGCCAAATTGCGGGTGGTAGAGCGCTAACTCGATGAACTCGGCATATGTGATCATTCTACTTGGTTGTTCTAAAATTTTCTCTTTAATGATCGAAAGCATAATATCTCCTTTTTTCATTTACACTATTGACACAGTAAAAACTATGTATTATCCTAACATAAGTAGCTAAAACTTATCCCCTCCCATTGAATTGAATGAATAGAACATCCCCCGAAAAGCCCTTCTCATCAGAGAAGGGCTTTTCGACGAGTTACGGAATAGTTTGTTACTAAGCCTTTCTCCTCATTTTTGGAGGACAGCGAAGACTTTTTCGTTTCATTCTAAAAGCCATTCAAAAAGGGATTCGAATCCATTTCACTTTCAATGGTTGTCGTTGGACCATGACCAGGCAAAACCTGCGTCTCCTCTGGTAGCACTAATAGCTTTTCATGGATGCTTTTAATAAGGACCTCATGATTCCCTCCAGGCAGATCCGTTCTTCCTATGCTGCCTTGAAATAATGCATCGCCAGACACGACAAACCCATCCTCAAAATAGTAGGAAACACTGCCAGGTGAATGACCCGGTGTCGCAAACACTTCAAATGAGAAATCCCCGACTTCCATTTTTCCCTCTCCGTTAATCACATGATCCGCTGGGTTTACCTTAATCGGTCCCATCATAAAAAATTGTGAACCATTCAAAGCGGGATCCATAAGCCAACCCTTTTCCTGCTCATGAAGATAGACTGGAATATGATATCTATTTCTTATATCATCCACAGCTCCAATATGATCAAAATGAGCATGTGTCAATAGAATGGCCAGTGGTGTCAGCTTTCTTTGTTCAAGATGACGGATTAACTTGCTTCCTTCCTCTCCAGGATCAAAAATCAAACATTTTTTTTCTTTATTGGCGATGATATAACAGTTGGTTTGTAACGGGCCTAGCGGAATCTGTTCCCAGTTCATGAATATCCACCTCATTTTAAAGAAATACTATTCCTATATTACACTAAATTCTTCGGTGGTTGAAGCTGAAGAAATGATCTCTAAGTAGTAAAGACATAGAAGTTTCATTTTTTGACCTCGACAAACACAAAAAAAGCCGATAAAATAAATACAGAATGCTATCATTATGATAAGATACATACAGGGTCCAAACCTGAAAGCAAATGAATGGATGTAATTACATAAAAAGGGGGCTGTAATGATGGGATTAATGATCATTTTTGCGTTAGTTACCTTATTTGCAGGTTACGGTGCATTTTCTGCTCTTAAAAACAAAAATGTTCTAGGTTTAATTTTCGGAGCTGGAACCTTCCTTGTTTTCGGTTGGTTCACAGTTATGACTGTATTACACAGCGGATACCCTGCTGCTCACTAATTGAAAAGCACTGAAAAAGGACTGACTCAAATCAGTCCTTTTTCTATTTACTTTTTCTATTTACTTTTTTATTTACTCCATCTCTACAAGAGTCTGAATCTTTTTAGACTCTAAATCAATAAGTTTTTCTAGATAGAATCCACTTAAGCAGCGCTTTCCATCCGGTGAGCAGCTTAATGGCTCATTTTCTAGCCCCTCAAGCAGCACCTCTTCATCTCCTGTATCCAGATCAATGGAAATAAGCTGGAACCCTTCCGAATAGACATCCGCTTCTGTAGAATATAATGGCTGGAACGATAAAAATCTCTGTTGCCCTTCCAGATAGGTGTAGTATGGTACTAACCAATCGGAATATCGAGTCAATCGAGGTGCTCTAAATGAATAGGTCTCCTCTAACTCATGGGTATAAAATGTGTAAACTGCATCTTGATCATGTTCATTGTCCGGTGCAACAGTTATGACCGCATCTCGAAAGGAATCAACAAGGTATATGCCCTCTAAAATATCATGGCTCTCTTCAGACCGTAAATCAAACTGCTTAGTTCTAGTCGTAAGAGAAGGATTTTCTAGGTCCCAATCGAGATATAATAGCTTCTCGCGGTCCAACCAAGTTCCAAAGGGTTGGGGCAACGACAGCTCTGCCTTTTTCCCACTTTTAATATCCAAATTCCAAATGGAGAAATTCCAATCCTCTGTAAAAGCAGTTAACAGGATGTTTCCCTCATCAAAGGGACTCCACTTTAGAGATAGCTCCGTAGAGGGAATTATTTCAGAATAGATTTCTTCACCTGTATTCGTTATGATGACGAGCTTCGCCTCATTCGATGAAGGGGCTGAATGGATAAGAAGATGTTTTCTTGACGGACTTATTAAGATATCTGCTATGGGAAAGTCACTATGAAACAGCTCCCGTTTCTCTCCATCCTGCAAACCATACGAATAAACCGTAGAGCCCTCATTGGAATCTGTAACATAGACAATGGTGTTATCATCTAACCAGCCGGCTACCATGCTAAATGACCCGTTCTTTATCTCGATGGGGACAATCGATTTCTCTTCTCCAACCTGGTCACCCTTTGAAGGAGAGGTTGGTTCTTTAAGGGATGGTAATGGGGCTGCATCATTTTCTTTTATGCAGCCTGATAAGAGATATAAAAGTACTAGAAATACAAATAAGTTGAGACGCTTTTTATGTAAAGATTGCTTGGACACTGCTTCCCCTCTTCCCCTCTCCTACAATCATTTCTATAATAATCATACGATAATTCGAACGAAATGTTTCAAAAACATTTCAAAAGATACAATTTCATTACTTTAGTCACACAAAAAAGCCGCTACCCGGCTTTTTTGGTTACATATATAGGGCTGCCAAAAAGATTCCCAGAAATTCCTCGTATATTTCTCTAAATTGAGAGAGTGGTAGCGGATTCGTTCCCAATCCGAGTTCAATCGTAAATCCTGGCTTTCTGAACTCTTGAATAAACCAATCCTTATAGCCTGCATGGCTGTCGATGTATTGCACAGCTTTGTAGCCGCTGACCCTCTCAAATTCCTCTGCTAACACCCGTGATTCCCTCGGCTCTAAGCCCTCATATCCCCAATAGAACTCTTCCCCTTGTGTGTGTAATGCCAGCAGGCGATCAAAGGAACGATTGCGTGCCAAATTGGCCATAGCAACTGCTTCAGGCTCTGTTAAAGGAGCATCTCCTGGATAGTCTCTCGGGGCAGGTGCCTTTTCCTCCTTTCGCTCCTTTTCGATTTCCCAATTGGCCGGGTATTGATTATTCAAGTCTACACCTCGAATATTCGCTTTCCAGCCGGTAAAATCAGTGCTTCCCTTGTTGATCCGAATGACCTCTTCCCGTTGTGCTGACGGGGGCCCGCTGATCACTAAGTCGACTCCATCTGGGTTAACCATTGGGACGATAGAAAGATCAACGGCATTGTATAAGGGCATCGAGGATATTCCACGAATCAAGTTGCCATTTGTTAACGATAACAGGAAGGTATTTAATACCTCCATTAAGATTGGAGAGGTTATCCATTCATTTGCGTGAAAGGAAGCATCGAGATGAACCTTTTTTTTGCCCTTCCCGAATCTTATTTCCTGTATAGGCTTTCCTAATACACTCTGACCTATTGTATTAATTTTGATAAATGGATAGATTTCCTTTAGCTTGTTTAAGTCAGAGGTCATAAGCGAAAATGTATAGGGAACCGCACGGTTAGTCAATGGTGAAATGACTCTCTGCGGGAGTTGAATAACATCTCCAACACTTAATTGATTCGGGTTCTTATTCGGATTGACTAAAAGGAGGGCGTCAACAGATAAATTCCTCCTTCTCGCAATCTTCCAAAGGGTATCGTCTTTTTTTATTCGATAGGATATCGTGGTAAATCCCGGGATATGAACGATCTGACCCGGCTGCATACTTGTTGGGTTTAAGTTTGGATTGGAATCGATAATAAGATTTAAGGGAATTAGAAACCATTGACTATAGTTCCATAATGAATCACCAGAACGAACATGAACCTGCATCTCTTCTCCCCCTTTTTTGACTTTGAAAGAACTTGGAAGTCTATTTGGTCGTTAATACCTTACATCCTATGAAAAAGAAAAGAAAAAATGCCTTTTTAAAAAAAGAACCTGCTAAAGAAGCAAGTTCAAATTTGGTTATTCATTGTTTCCCTTTTTTCTTAAGTTTTCGTAGAAGCGCAGCAAATCTCCATAAACAATTTTATCTGAATACTCAAGCTCATACTTGGCTTTTTCTAAGTACTGTTCACAATACCTTTCCTCTGTTATTTCCCCAGTGTCCTTCCGGTAGCAAGTATCACGTGTATAAACATAATCCTTTGTAATAAAGCTTCCGTCCCTTAATACGGTAAATTCCAGCCTATCATCAGCAAACAAATCGGTACCGAAGTCAATATTGCCTTTTGTATCAATTCCGAGCAAATGAAGAATGGTCGGCTTCAGATCAATTTGCCCTGATACGGTTGAAATCGTCTTTCCTTTATGCCCTGGAATGTGAATAATTAATGGAACTCTTTGAAGCTGTGTACTTACAAACGGAGTAACCTCTTCTCCTAGGAATTCACTCATCGCACGGTTATGGTTCTCAGAAATTCCATAATGATCACCGTAAAGAATAATAATTGAGTCATCATATATCCCTTCGTCCTTAAGGCTTTGGATGAATTGCTTTAGAGCCTCATCCTGATAACGAACCGTTGGGAAATAATTATTCAAGGTCTTTGAATTAGAGGTATATGGTTGTACCAATTTATCTTCTTCATCAAGGTCAAATGGAAAATGATTTGTGAGAGTAATATATTTTGCGTAAAAAGGTTTTGGCATTTCTTTAAGATGGCGAATGGATTGCTGGAAGAAATCAGCATCCTTCAGCCCCCAGCCAACAGAGTTTTCCTCCGTAACTTCAAAATCATTAATATCATAAAAACGATCATAACCGAAGGATTGATACATGATATCACGGTTCCAGAAGCTCTTGTTATTCGCATGCAATGTTGCTGTGAAATAGCCATTTTCCTTCAGGATTTCAGGGGTGGCTCTGAACTCATTCCGAGAATGGGTAAAAAACACTGCGCCCCGACCGAGTGGATAAAGAGAATTATCCACTAAAAATTCAGAATCTGACGTTTTTCCTTGCCCTGTTTGATGATAAAAATTATTAAAATAGTAGCTCTCCTTAATAAATTCATTCAAGAACGGGGTGATTTCCTCCCCGTTTACCGTATTGTTAATGACAAAGCTTTGTGTAGATTCCATGGAAATAAGAATGACATTTTTTCCTTTGGCGATGCCAAAAAGCTCATCATTTGGATGTTTATAATTCGCACGAATATAGTTTTCAATATCCACTAATTCACTGCCATCAGCGAGCGCTCTTTGAGCAGAGGATTTCGATTGTAAAAAAATGTCATACAAGTGATAGTTGTATGTTCCTATATTTTTGACAAGCATTTCTCTGTCAAAGGTCCGTGTTAACAATTGAGGGCGTTCGCTCTCTGCTAATCCTAGGTTTAAGAAGGATATAGCGATCGCAATCAGGTAGAACACTCTCCGTTCAACCTTCCCATAGTCACGATTGACAATAAATTTTGGCTTGATTTTGAGCAAGGCCAACAAAATAAAGAAATCCGCAAAATACACTAAGTCAACAAGATGCATTAGTTCTCCCGCACTGCTTCCGAGATCGGCCATATTGCTCGTTTGAAAAAGGACAGGAACCGTGAGGAAATCGTTAAAGAATCGATAAAACACTACATTGGCAAATAAAACGACAGAAATAAGAAAGCTTGAGATCAGGATGTAACGATTTCGGTTTTTCTCTTTTAAGAAAAAACTAATACCCATCACAAACATGAGGAAGCTTAATGGGTTCATAAATAGGATGAACTCTTGCTTCCAATTCTCAATATTTATTTCAAAACTAGTTTTATAGACTATGTAGGTTTTTACCCAAAGTAATAGTATCGCAAGAGCAGGAACAGAGACTTGTGACCCCTTGAATTTTCGCATTTGTTTCCCCCCGTTACTTGGAAAAGTTCTGTGCTTTTTACATTTTTAGGCATCTCCAAAATAATTAAAGATCATCTTAAACCTTTTTTTCTGAAAAAGCAACGGAAATATCTACACAAGTATAGACGAGCTAGGCAAGAAAAAGTTTCAATTTTGTCCATTTTTTGTATTTTTTGATAGCGGTAAAAAACGAAAGAAGTCATCCTCTTTCGTTTTCATGGGTTCATATAATCATTGAAATTGTTCATTCATGACAAGCCAGCCAGCACCGATAACACCTGCATCATTTCCTAGGGTGGCAATCGAAATTTTCGTCGTATCCTTTACACGGGAAAAAGCGTATTTGTCGAAATAAGACTGGACTTTATCTAGAAGAATATCCCCAGCTTTTGAGACTCCTCCACCAAGGACGATTTTTTCAGGGTTAAGTGTATTGCCGAGATTGGCAAGTACAAGCCCCAAATAAAAAGCAACTTCGTCGATAATTTCTAAACAAGCCGCATCCCCAAGTTTGGCACAATCAAATACATCCTTGGCGGTTATGCTACCATTTTCTTCATATATTTTCACTAACAATCCTTCAGCTAACCCTTCCTCTTTTAGCTTTAGATTCGCAAGTCGGACAATTCCCGTGGCCGATGCAACCGTTTCTAAACAGCCTGTTTTCCCGCAGTTACATGGTGCGCCACCGTCTGGGATAACCGTTATATGCCCAATTTCACCAGCAGCACCGCTCACTCCTTGGACAATTTTTCCATTCGTAATGACGCCGCCTCCGACTCCGGTTCCTAACGTTACACAAACAAGATCCTTTGCTCCATTTCCCGCTCCTTTCCACATTTCACCAAGAGCTGCACAATTGGCATCATTGTCGATCAAAGCAGGGAGGTGGATAGCCTCTTCGAGATTTTTCTTGAGTGGATAATGATCCTCCCAGGGTAAATTCACGGCATTATATAGAATTCCTGCCTTATAATTGACTGGTCCAGGGGAGCCCATTCCAACCCCTATAAGCTTATCCTTCGTTTCCCCTTGCTCTTTTAATTTCTGATCGATTGATTTAGCAATATTGGCAGTAATATTCTTTCCCGCGTCGGAATGATCGGTTTCGATCTCCCATTTTTCAATAATTTCACCTTCCACGTTGATGAATGCAAGCTTCGTTGTTGTTCCTCCCAGATCAAC
This sequence comes from Anoxybacillus andreesenii, assembly GCF_030813005.1. NCBI lineage: Bacteria > Bacillati > Bacillota > Bacilli > Caryophanales > Anoxybacillaceae > Anoxybacillus > Anoxybacillus andreesenii. The sequence goes on along the minus strand of NZ_JAUSTU010000012.1, from coordinate 57,902 downwards.
ACCTACAACCCATTTCTCCCTCATCACGACACCCCATTCTCTTTATAAAGCCCATTCACTCTATGTTGTTTCTCTCGTACCCGCCCTATGTTTATAGGTTCCCTAAATTACACGTACCGAGTAAAAAGCCGTTCACCCATGCACATAGGGCTAGTCACTCTTTTGATCCTTTAGCATCCGAATTTCATGTCTCAAGAGCATAATGGCTGTTTGAAACTCCTTAGTTTCAATTAACTGGGATTGATAGAGTTCCTTAACCTCTTCTTCCATCAGCTCGAGCGTGGCGATTCGATCGCCTACATAAATAATCGTTCCAAATTTTTTTAGTAATTGTTGTATATCATATATCGTATTCATACGAGACCTCTTTACCCTTAATGACATCACTAAGTCCAAGTATAATTCAAAATTTTGAGGCACTCAAGAACTATGCTACGATAAACTACCGGTCCGGATCCTTAGGATGCAAGATTCTTGGTCTTCTATCCTTCAGCGGGATGGGGGCACGAAATAATACATCGATAAATGCCCGCAGGTTAAAAGGAATAAATGGCCAAAGGTACGGAACCCCAAATGATTTCATTTTTACAAGGAGGAAAAAAATTAATACAGTCCCAATAATCAATCCATATTGATGAAAAGCAGCCGTTAATAAGAGGAGCAAAATTCTAACAAGCCGATTGGCAAGGCTCATTTCATAGCTTGGCGTAGCAAAGGTCCCGAGTGCCGCAATGGACAAATACAGAATGACCTCATTTGTCAATAGCCCCACCTCAACCGCCACTTGGCCAATCATTAATGCAGCCACGAGACCAAGTGCTGTTGCTAGGGCGGACGGGGTGTGAATCGCTGCCATTCTTAGCATATCAATCCCAACTTCGACAAATAAAAATTGTAATATTAATGGGATTTGTCCCTCTTCATTTGGACCAATATAGGACAACCTATTTGGAAGAAGGCTTGGGTCAATCACAAACAAATACCATAATGGCAAAAGAAAAATAGAAGCCCACACGGCAACAAATCTGACAAACCTTAAATAGGAGCCGATGATTGGCTTATTTCGATATTCCTCAGCATGCTGCATATGATGCCAATAGGTAACAGGCGTAATGATCACACTTGGTGAGCCGTCAACAATAATACAAATATGGCCTTCATAGAGATGACTTGCCGCGGTATCGGGACGTTCTGTATAGCGGACAACCGGAAAGGGATTCCAGTGGCGTCCAGAGATATACTCCTCGATCGATTTCTCAGCCATAGGAACGCCATCCGTATCAATTTTGGCTAAGGAATCCTTTAACTCCTTGACCATGTCAGGATCGGCAATATCCTCAATATAGCTGATCACTACATCTGTTTTGGAGCGTCTCCCAACCTGCATATACTCCATTCTCAATGTTTTATCCCTAACTCGCCTTCTTGTAAGAGCGGTATTAAACACAAGTGTTTCTACATATCCATCCCTTGAGCCCCGAACAACTCTTTCAATGTCGGGTTCTTCCGGTCCTCTTGCTGGGTACGTACGAGCATCAATTAGGATCACCTTATTGATCCCATCAACCACTAGTGCGGTTGGACCCGCAAGCACCATATCGACCACCTTTTCAAGATCGTCAACCGCTTCGACCTCCACGTAAGGAATATACGTCTTTAAGAGGTTATGAAGGACCTGAGGCTCTAAATCCTCCGGCGAGATTTTGGCAAGAAATTTCATTAAGAGATGCAGAATATCATCTTTTACAAAGCCATCAATAAAGTAAAAGGCCATTCTCCTATCGGCATACTCGACCTCCAACTGTAGAACATCAAAGCTCTTCCCGACGCCGAGCTCCTCTTTTAAATAGCTGATATTTTCGTCTATATTGGTTGATATTTTTTTTTCTATTTTCTGTTCCATCGTCCACCTCATATAGTTTACCATCTATTTCCTACACCTCACCATCATAGACATTCCTCGAAAAAAACATACTTAGCTGCGAAGGGGATGGATCGTCAAAGCGTAAAAAAGAGACAGCTCGTTTTTTATAACGATCGCTGTCTCACTGCTTATTTTATTTGATTTAATAAATTGCTATATTCCTTATTGTCTGGATCTAGCTCCACCGCTTTGCTTGCCTGCTCCTTCGCTTTTTCCACTTCCCCGTGTTCTAAATATATGAGGGCCAGATTATAATGGGCCTCATGAAAGCTAGGCTCTAATTCGATCGCTTTTAATAAGGAATCCTCCGCATCGTTCAACTTCCCCAGTTTGATTTCTGTATAGGAGAGAAGGAAATAATACTGAGCAGATAACCCCTCTTCCTCCTTTACCTCAGATAACATTTTGTACGCTTTATCATAATCCGCTTCCTCCATGTACTCCTGGGACATCATCAAAATGGAGGTTTCATCAAGTACGGCCTCTGGATGTGTGAAACCATATTGTATCAAAAGGGAAGACGCCAATAACGTGATTCCTAAGAACATGCTCTGCAACACCAGCTTTTTCTTTTTCGGAAAATGAACGATCCCGGTTGCTAGAAAACCGCCGATGAGACCGCCAATATGTCCAGCATTATCAATGCCAGGAACGGTATAGCCAAAGGCTAGGTTAATAGCAAGCACAATGAAAATATTCAGACCCATCGTTCGGAAAAATAATTTCGGATAAATCATTCCGAAATAGAGGAGGGCCCCGAAGCAACCAAAAATAGCTCCGCTTGCTCCTGCGGATATATTGGGGCTAAAGATAAAGCTAGCTAACGTTCCGCCGAATCCAGCAATGATGTAGATAAATAAGAAGCGAAGCCTGCCAAATATCCTTTCAACAGCCGTTCCCACATAAAATAGAGCCAATGTGTTCATTGCTAAATGGGCGAAGCCGATATGTAAAAACATCGGTGTGATGAATCGCCACCACTCTCCCTCGAGGATTAGGGGATTAAATTTTGCGCCAAATTTAATCAGTATTGCTGAGCTCGTGCTTCCTCCAAAGATCTCAAGGACTATGAACATGAGAATCTGAGCAGCCATGAAGATATAGGTAAAAAGCGGTTTGCCAAAATCAAACAGGGCTCGCTCTTTTTTCTCGCGATGCACCGCTGTTGTCAATGCTTCCTTCCTTAATTGTTCCATTTCTTCCACGTTCCCTAGGGATTCATCTGAAATCACCATTGGACTTCCAAACAGCGCTGTTAGCTGATGAATTTTTTGTTGATAGGTTGTGTTATCAATGATCGTGGACATGACATTTGTTTTTTTACTTACGGGATGAACATATGGCTGTTCGATCCGAAACTCATAATCATCAACCGGTGGATAAGCGGATACATAAATATTGTATACATTCAGCTCACTGCGGGTAATTTGCTTTCTGATCCCTTCTCCATTCGCAGCCGTTCTTTCAATGTCCTGCTGCATCCAATTGCTCCAATCTAAATCATGTCGAAGCAATCTAATAATCTGCGCATGCTTATTTTCCCTTTTCTCAAGCCATAATTCCTTCTGGTTCTGAGACAATTGGATGATTCGATATTCTTTGTCATATATAAAAAAATGAGCTAATCGCCAAAATAAATAATCCTCAATATTCTTCAAGACTCCCCCTACTTTCATTCCTCCAGATATCCCTCATTATAAACAATCTTTAGAGAAATTTATAAGGATATGTATTTTTATCACAAAAAAAATGAGGTTCAGTTTTGAATTGAACCCCATTTTTCAACTTCATTATTGAACGGCCTGATCTGGACTGGAGAAAACCGTTTTCATCATTTGATTTCTTACAAAAGGTAAACTCATAAACGACGAAACAAAAAAACGGCGAATCATCCTGTTTCCTAAGATCATATTCACTACTCTGAATCGATTCTGAAGCACCCAGTAACCACCAAGGCCAATGAGTAATATCGATATGAAACGGAACATCTTTCATCCCTCCTATGCCTATAGTTTGAGATGATTTTCAGAGTTCTATCCTACTAAAATGACTTTACCGCCTTAGAAAAAGGGGGCCATTGTATTCTTCAAAACTTCAACAGAATGATTGAATTTCTGTTGTTCATCCTCGTCTAGATCGAGCTCAACAATTTGCCTGATTCCCTTTCGATTCACAACCGCAGGAACCCCAATATAAACATCCTTATGTCCATACTCTCCATTTAAATAGGCTGAAACCGTTAGCACAGAATTTTCATTTTGCAAAATCGCCTTGGTCAATCTAACCAGTGCCATCGCAATGCCATAATAGGTTGCCCCTTTCCGTTCAATGATGTGGTAGGCAGCATCACGCACATTTAGAAAAATGGCATCTAAATCATCCTGTTTGAAATTCCCTTCAGCATTCATCCAGTCCGAAATTTTCTTACCTGCAATATCAGCATGACTCCACACCGGGAGCTCCGTATCCCCATGCTCTCCGATAATATAAGCATGAACATTGCGTGTATCAATATCAAAATACTCACCAAGCAGAAAGCGGAAGCGTGCCGTATCAAGGCTTGTTCCAGAGCCAATGACACGTTCCTTCGGAAATCCCGAGAACTTCCAAACAGCATGGGTCAAAATATCAACTGGGTTTGTGGCAACGAGAAAAATCCCCTGGAACCCATTACTGACAATTTCATTAACAATCCCTTTGAAAATATTGATATTCTTTTCCACCAAATCAAGACGTGTTTCCCCTGGCTTTTGATTGGCGCCGGCGCATATCACTACAATATCCGCATCCTTGCAGTCAGAATAATTTCCGAACCATATTTTTGTTGGCGAGGGTGCAAAGGTTATACCATGGTTCAAATCCATCGCATCACCCTCAGACTTTTCTTTATTCAAATCAACGAGAACAAGCTCTTCTGTTACACCTTGATTTAATAAAGCAAATGCATAGCTTGAACCAACGGCCCCGGTTCCAATTAGTACCACTCGATTTACTCGGTCTCTCAATGCAAAATCCTCCTAACACTATTTCATAATTGTATAAATAATGGCCCCAATAGTTGCAGCCAAAAAACATGATAAAAAATTGACCATTTCATTATTAAGAATAGGTAAACCTCTCAGTCTTTCTGTTTTTTGCCCACAATGGACAAGCTTTTCAGTATCCAGGTTGCAATTCCGACATCGATACATCGCTTGGAGGTATGCACCAAAAATGGTATCAATTAGATTTCCCAAAAAACCAAATATGAAAACAAAAAAAGACATAGCTAGACCCATTTCGAATAAGTAATAAGATATAAGAGCGATGAGAAATGCACCAGCTAGCGCTGCTCCTGTCCCCAACACACTAACGGCACCGGAGGTCCCCTTTTGAACCACTGACATGGTGCGAATACTGATCGGCTGCCTTTTACTTAAGGTCCCAATTTCTGATGCCCAAGTATCAGAATTTGCTCCGGCTATTAGCATGCAAAAGCAAAGAAGCCATAATGGGTCAGGGTTGAGATAATAAAGAAAACTAGCAGCCGCTGCACTCCCTCCATTTGCAAGCACCTGCTGCCAATCCCTTCTCGAGCCTTTTGCGAGCCTTTCCTCTACCTTGAGCTTTTGAACTTTCTTATAATAGGACCAAAAGCTTGAGGTGGCAAAAAAGACCCCGAGGACAAGCAGCCCTTTGATATGAAATCCAAGCATGGTCAGAACGCCAACAATTCCAGCAGCAATACTTCCTGACAGAGTCAAAAAACGAAATGCGTACCCCATCGTTACAGTTAAGATGATGAACAGAAGGAGGAGGAGAGAATCACCCATAAATCTCTATCGTCTCCTCATCGGTAAATATTTTGCTTACTGGAATATCATGACCCTCTATCGGTAGTGTTTGTACAATTTGCGTGTTAAATGCAAGAGAGATTGCGACTCCCTTATAATCCGCAAGATAACGGTCATAATACCCACCACCAAAACCGATGCGATACCCCTCTCTATTAAAGGCTATGCCTGGCACAATAATCAGGTCGATATCACTCTTACATATCTCCTCTGTCACATCTTCAATCGGTTCATAAAGTCCGTAATAGACCGACTCCAGCTCTTCAAACGCCTTCAAAACCCTGAATTTCATCGCTTTATCATTTGGATAACACTTAGGAACCACTACTGTTTTGCCTTGCTCCCAGGCCTTCCTGATGATTTGATATGTATCTACCTCGGGCATCTTTGAGATCGTAAGTCCAACAATCTTTGCTTCTGTCCAAACAGGACTGTTGTAGAGCTTTTGCGCAATTTTGTATGATAAATGCTCATACATCGGCCTCTGAATTTGTCCGAGCTGCTGCTTAAGCTGGTTTCGTATGGCCTTTTTCTCTTCCAATTTGATAGCCCCCTTTCTAATCTATAATATAATATAATATAAAAAAAACAGCAGGAAGCATATCCCACTGTTTACTTTGTTTCGCGATGTAATGTACTCTTTTTGTCTCTTGGGCAATATTTTTTTAGCTCAAGACGATCTGGATTGTTGCGTTTATTTTTTGTTGAAATATAATTACGCTCTCCACACTCAGTGCAAGCTAAAGTGATATTTACACGCATGAATTTCCCTCCAAACTGCATTTCACTAGTTTCGCATACGACTTTTCTATAATATCATCTTTTAGGAGGAAATGCTAGTGTGTTTTTTACATACTGATTCAGTTGCAGCAATTCATTTTTATTATTGCCGAATACCATCCATGCGGAAGCCTTACAAATTTTGTTGACACCTACCTTTGATCTAAGAGAAAAAATACTACCTGCCATTCCCTTAGCCATTGGCTGATATTTTAGAACCCCGTTTTCAGCTGATTGCCAAATCAAATCGGTATGGATGTTCCATAGAGGCTGAACCGTCATCTGCTCGGAAGTACGATCCTGACACTGTCCATTGACTAGAAAGATTCGTTCGTTTTTAATGTGGAAAATCGATTGCTCAGCAGGGGAAACAAAGCTGAGGACTTCCTTAGTTATTTTTGGATAATAATGAATAAACAAGACCTTAATATCCCGTGAACGATTCCCATGATTCTTTATGAACACATCATGTATTCTTGTTTTGGAATGAAGGGAGCTTTCTCTGACATGAATAGATATCGATTCCTCAGGAATCATCTTCTCACTGCTATCACGAACCCAATAGGTTTTGCCATCCATCCAAATTCCAGGAGTTACCGATAGATAGGTTGGGAAAGAAGGAGCGGCTGTCTCTTCTTCATTCATTGCAAAATAGATATCTGTTTTCATTGCTTCACCTGCTTATTTGAGTATATTTGTAAAAGGATTAATAGACAGAATTGAATAAATATTAACTCTTATGATACCCATGTTAGCACGTAAATGAAGAAGCCACAATGAACGCATTTTGTCATAATTTGCAGCCAACATAAGCCGGCAAAATTCTTCAATTGCCACAACAAATTGTCAAGATCAGCGGATCGGCTTATTTTCCATCGTAAAAAGTCGTTTTAAATGATAAAATATTTTTCATATGATTTATTTAGACGATCATCGACATTTTACGGTAAATAACAACCTTGGAGGGAGTCGAGAATGGATACAATTTTAATAGGCTTACTTTCGTTAGCTGTTTTGCTCTTAATCCTTTCAATTTTCTTAAAGGATCCTTATAAAGAAATTAGAAATGAGCTGGATCAATTTTCTATGCAACAAATTCAAGAGCTCTATCAAATAAAAAGAAAACTAAAGATTTTGGAGGAAGAGCTGCTAATTGATGACCATGATTTAAAGCCCATTTCAGCCTTTGAGCCTTCTCATAGAAAAGAAATCCATGCGATTATTAAGAATCAGGTTTGGTCTTTGGCACAGCAGGGAGTTCCTGTTGAGCAAATAGCGAAGCAGTCATCCCTTTCAAATGCGGATGTACAGCATATTATCGCAGAGTTTTCTAATGGTGATAGATATGAATAAGAGAACGGTTCGAGCTTTCGCATTGGGAATACTATTTGCTGCGATTATTTTTGGGGTAAGCCCCTTTATTCTGGGGGAGAAAGATTCTTTGGACCTGGAAAAAGCAAGGACCATTCTAGAAGAACAAGGATATATCGTAATGGCAAAGTCTGACTATGAAAAGCTAGAGGAAAACAAGAAAGACTCTATAAAGCAGGATGAGAAAGGGAAAGCTGAGCAAAAAAATCCTAAAGAAGAAGAAGAAGAGAAGGATCAGGGAGAAGCAGAAGAAACTCAGCCTGTTGTCACCTATCAGCTGGTGATTGCAAGTGGGATGAATACAGAGGAAATCTCGAAGATTTTGGAAAAGGAAAAAATTATTGACGACCAATATCAGTTTGAACAATATTTAATCGACCACGATTATAGCACAAAGGTTCAAGTTGGTAGCTTTGAACTGAACAGTAAGATGGATTACGGGGAAATCGGCAAAATTATTACCAAAACTAAAAAATAGAGAAGAGGAAGCTGTCATGGCTCCTTCTTCTCTATTTTTTCTATTCATTCAAATCATAATGCTTCCCCTTAACGAGGTACACAATGCTCTCAGAGATATTGGTTACGTGATCGGCAGCCCGTTCTAGATAGCGGCAAACAAACGATAGCTGCGTAATTTGGGCAGTGCTCTCTGGTTGTTTCTGGTTGATTTCTAACAATTCACGAATGGTCTCCCCATATAGATCATCCACCTTATCATCCATATCGGCTACCTTCTTCGCAACCGCTACATCTTCATCACGAAATGCCTTCAGTGAAAGCTTCAGCATTTCAGAAGTAATGTTATACATCTCCTTCACTTGTCCGATTGGCTTAACATGTTCTTCTTTCCCAATACGAATGGCGGATTTCGCCACATTGACCCCAAAGTCACCAATGCGCTCGATATCTGTCGCAATTTTAATGGCAACGATAATCCGACGTAAATCAATAGCGACGGGGGCTTGTTTGGCGATAAGGAGAATGGCAAAATCATTGATTTCCTCATACAGATCATCAATGACTGCATCATTATCCATAATATCTAGGGCTAAATCCATATCATGTGTTTCCAATGCCTCAATGGATTTTTTTAACGCTTCATCTGCTAGATTTCCAAGCTGAAGCAATTTATCCTGTAGCTCATTCAAATCAAGCTGGAATTTTTCACGAACCGTCATGTTACCTCTCCCTTAAGGTTATTTCTTTTATTAGGATCAGACCCCTACCGAATCATGTTAACCGAAACGACCTGTTATATAATCTTCCGTTCTCTTGTCTGAAGGATTAGAGAAAATTTTATTTGTTTCATCAAACTCAATCACTTCACCATTGAGGAAGAAAGCCGTTTTGTCAGATATACGAGCTGCCTGTTGCATATTATGAGTCACAATAATAATGCTGAAATCCTTTTTCAATTCTTGGACGAGCTCTTCAATCTTTAATGTCGAAATTGGATCGAGTGCAGAGGTTGGTTCATCCATCAGAATGACATCGGGTTCAATTGCTAAACATCGAGCGATGCAAATCCGTTGCTGCTGTCCACCTGATAGGCCATAGGCATTCTCATGAAGTCTGTCCTTTACCTCATCCCAAATCGCAGCACCGCGAAGACTTTTTTCAACGATTTCGTCAAGAAATTTCTTATTGCGAATGCCATGAATTTTTGGACCGTAAGCAATATTTTCATAGATGGATTTAGGGAATGGGTTCGGCTTCTGAAAAACCATTCCAACATGGGTTCTTAAGTCTTCCACTTTGTAGGATTTGTCGAGTATATTTTTTTCACGATATACGATATCACCAGAAATTCTCACAACAGGGATCAGTTCAACCATTCGATTTAATGTTTTGATAAATGTTGATTTTCCACACCCTGATGGACCGATAATCGCTGTCACCTCATTTTCATGAAGTTCTAAATTGATACTTTTTAACGCGTGGTCCTCTCCATACCAAAGATTTAAATCCCTCGTCTGAAAAATGGGCTTTTTTGTTACAACAGCTGATTTTGCCTGGGTCGAAAAGCTGACCATTTGCTTTCTTTCCGCAACTAACTCTACCATATACCTCGACTCCTCCTTAATATCGCCTCTGAAATTTATTCCGAATCAAAATCGCTACCGAATTCATCAAGAACAAAATAATTAACAGGATGACAATGGATGCTGCTGCTAAGTTTGCATATTCTTTTACTAATGCGGCATCGATCGTCCAATAATAGATTTGTAGGGGCAATACGGTAAATTTATCAAACAACCCATCTGGTATCGGGATTAACAGTGCTGGAATTCCTAGTACAACAAGGGGAGCCGTTTCACCAATTGCTCTTGAGAGAGCCAAAATCACGCCAGTAAGAATTCCTGGCAATGCCGCTGGCAAGACGACATTTTTGATCGTTTGCCACTTGGTTGCACCCATTCCATAGGAAGCATCCCTCAAAAACTGTGGGACGGCTCGAATCGCCTCCTGGGCTGAAACAACGACGATCGGTAACACAAGAAGAGCCATCGTTAACCCCCCAGCAAGAATGACAGCCCCCATGCTTAGTCCCCTGACAAATACGGTTAAACCTAACAGTCCAAAAACAATTGAAGGAACCCCGGCAAGATTTGAGATATTAATTTGAACAAAGGATTGGAAGCGGCCTTTTTTTGCATATTCCTCCAAATAAATGGCCGTTCCGACCCCAAGGATAAAGGTAACTGGTGCTACGACAAGCATGAGCCAGAATGTTCCAGTGATGGCCCCGAATATTCCTGCTCTTTCAGGGACTGTGGAGAGTCTATTCGTTAAAAAATCAAGGTCAATCCAACCGATACTTTGAGCGAACACACGATAAATGAGGATCGCCAGTACGACTAAACCAACAAGCGTAGAAAGGAAGAAGATCCTACTAGCTAAACGATTTTTGAATAGTCGGGAGCCTAATTTTTTCTGTAATTGTGTTGCATCGATGTATTTCATCCTTAGTACTCCTCCCTAAATTTACGAGAAACATATTGGGCGATTAAATTCATTACCAGTGTGAATACAAACAAAGTCATCGCAACAGCATAAAGGCTGTAATAAAGCGTAGACCCTGCCGGTGCATCTCCACCCGTCACTTCCACGATATAGGCTGTCATCGTTTGCATCGATTGAGTAAGATCAAAGGTAAAGTTCTTGGAGCTTCCACTGGCAATCGTCACGATCATCGTTTCTCCAATCGCACGGGAGATTCCAAGAACAAAGGAAGCAATGATTCCCGAAATAGCTGCTGGAACCACAACCTTCCACGTTACTTCCAGTTTCGTTGCTCCGAGAGCAAGAGCACCTTCCCTCATGGCGTTTGGTACCGCTCCAAGAGCATCCTCCGATAAGGAAGCAACCATTGGAATAATCATAATTCCCATCACAATCCCTGGACTCAAAATATTCGTTGGCTCCAGTCCCGGAATTATGCTCCTCAAGATGGGAGTAACAAAGGTTAAAGCAAAAAATCCATAAACAATGGTTGGAATACCAGCAAGAATTTCAAGGATTGGCTTTAATACCCTTCTAACCTTATCCGAAGCATATTCACTTAAATAAACAGCTGTCATAAGACCAATTGGAATAGCCACTAGCATGGCAATGGCGGAGGAGAGCAGCGTACCCGTCAAGAGCGGCAGTACACCGAACTGTGCATTCTGTCCCAACGGTTTTAAGACCGTGCCGGTGAAAAATTCAACGAAAGAAACTTCTCTAAAAAATGCCACCGTCTCAGATAGTAGGGTAATGAGGATCCCTGCTGTCGTCACAACGGAAATAATCGCAATCACCAATAGTAATTTCGGTATCATCTTTTCCACAATGCTTGAGATAGAAGTAGATTGCTTATTTTGTTGGATCATTTTTCTAATCTCTAATTTCTTCTCGTTCGCTTGATTTATCGTTTTATTCAAAACCGTTTTCTCCTTCCAGAAATTGACCAACCTTTAGGAAACAAGCAGAAAAACGAGTGGATCCTCCTTCGGTTCCATCTCATCTTCTGCTAGCTTAGAAGGATTATTCCTCCTAATCTTATTTCAAGCCCTCTAACGTTTTAATAGAAGCTTCGATTTCCTCATCAGTTAATGGAGCAAACCCAGTCTCAGATGCTACTTTTTGTGCATTTTTCATCGTGTAGATGGCATAGTCTAGTACCTGTGCTTTTTCCTTAGCCCTATTCACATTTAGATAGGTGAATACTGGGCGTGTGAATGGGCTGTATGCAAAATCATCGCTCTCTCCAATTGTATCTTGGCTTGGCTCCACTCCACCATTACCAAAGTCTACCTTCACTGCTTGCAGCTTATCCTTGTTGCTTTCATAATATCCATAACCGAAGAAGGCAATCGCATATTTATCCTTTGATACTTGGTCAACTAAAACCGAGTACTCTTGCTGTAGATCTGTAGCCTCATCTATATCCTGCTCATCAAGAATCTTTTCCCAGAAGAATTCATAGGTTCCATGATTTTCGTTTGGTCCCATTTTGGCAATAGGTTCATCTGGAAAACCAGGGCGAACATCAGACCATTTTTTCTTATTCCCACTTGCTAAGAAAATGTCCATTAGTTCTTCCTTCGTTAATTCCTTTGCCCAATCATTTTCAGAATTAATAACAAAGGTTAATCCATCTAATGCAACCTTTAATTCTTGTACTTCAATGCCTAAATCCTCAGCTGTAGCTTTTTCTTCGTCTTTCATTTGGCGGGATGCATCATTAAAATCTGTTCCGCCCTCTTCAACTAAGAATTTCTTAAATCCTGCAGACGTTCCAGCACGTCCAACCTCAACAGATACATTTGGTTGTTCATCTACCATATAGTTTTCTGCCATTTTTGCCATGAATGGAAATACTGTACCTGAACCATCCACGACAACACTTCCCTCTAATTCTGTTGTATCTGCTGTGCTATCATCCTCACCTTTCGGGCTTGCTTCGGTTCCTTCTGAATTGTTACCACATGCGGTAGCAAACACGAGCAAAGCTGCTAAGATAAAAAATAAAGCAAGATTTTTAAGATTTTTCATTTCCCACAATTCCCCCTAAAAGTTTTGGTTGCTTTGTCCTACAACTAAGATCATAAACGGTCACTGTAAATACGGTTTTAATCAAATGTAAAGCTTTTGTAAAAAGGAAGTAAATTTGAGTAAAAACACAAATTACTTAATTTTGATCAAAAAAAACTGTCCTTCAAGGAGAAAGACAGTCCACTTCTTTATTCTTCATTTTGTTGTTCTTCATTCATTTCATCATTCTGATTTTCTGTAGAAGTAGAATTTTGATTTAGTTTATTTTCTTCACGTGTTTTCTTCATCTCAAAGTACTTGTCCAGTACTCTTCGGGCAATGGTCGTATTGGCTGAATGTCCACCGCTTCTTCCCTGGTAGGCCCAAGGAACCACTACAGAAATGGCAACTTCTGGGTCATTATGAGGTGCATAGCCAACAAAACTCAGGTTCATCACTTCTGGTGGCTCATCATATTTATTCCGCTGTGGTCCATCATAGAAGCCCTGAGCTGTTCCTGTTTTTCCTGCTGGAGAATACGTAGCCCCAATAAATTTCTTATAAGCCGTGCCCTCAGGATGCTGAGTCACCTGTCTGAAGCCCTCATGAATGTTTTCCATCCAGCCCTTTTGTAGCTTGATCCGATTTAATACCTTTGGTTCAATTTCCTTAACAACTGGACCCAGCTCTTCACTTTCCATCAAAGGATCGCGAATCTCTTTTACGAGCCTTGGCTGAATTCGGTAGCCCCCGTTCGCAATCGTCGAAACATATTGGGCTAATTGCATTGGTGTATAGGTGTCATACTGTCCGATTGCTAAGAAGAGCAGTTGTGCTGGATCCTTTTGCGGTCCCACATATCCTGTTGCCTCATTCGGTAGGTCTATCCCTGTGCGATTGCCAAGACCAAATTGAGCAAAGGATTCTCGCATGGTATCAAACGCCTTCTTATTAATCGGTAAAGGCTTTTCATATTCATAATGACCTTGACCAATTTCAATCGCTGTTTTAAACATATAGACGTTGGATGAAACTCTTAACGCTCGAATATCACTCGTATTGCCAAAGTTTTTCCACGAACTTATTTTTTTTGAATTTTTAATTTTTAAAGGTGCATCATAAAAAACGGTTCCCGGACGAATAGCACCTGTTTGATATCCTGTCAATACGGTTGCCCCTTTAACCGTTGAGCCAACATTGTACGAGGTTGTGATCGTACCTAAAGCAAAATCCTGCAATTCGGTTTTTCCAGTTTCTTTGTCCCTCACAAGCTGCTTTCCTGCCATCGTGAGTACATCCCCCGTATTCGGATCCATTAATACCACAAATGCTCGATCCAACAACCCCGTTCTCGGGGATTGCTTCGCCTTCATGAGCTCTTCCTCAATGATTTTTTCAACCTCTAGCTGCAAATCCATATCAATGGTTAAAACGAGATCCTTCCCTCTCTCACCTTCGGAAATAACCTTGGTTTCAATCACCTTGCCTGTTTTGTCGGTGATATTTTTTACCTTTTCCTTTTGCCCATGAAGGACATCCTCATATTGTTTTTCTAAATAACTCTTGCCGACACGGTCGTTCCGGTTATAATCTCTCGCTAAATAATAATCTAGCTCCTCCTTTGGGATCCCTTCATTGGAGTCCGTTACTTTACCAAGGACAGTCTTTAAGGTGCTACCAAATGTATAGGATCTTTCCCAGTCTGTCGTCGTATCCACACCAGGAAGATATTGCAGATTCTCACTAACAAGGGCAAATTCCTCCTGGGTTACATCCTCGTTCTTGACGATTTGTGGAGTTAAGGCATAGCCACTGCTAAAAGCACGATAAATTGCAAGAATTTCAAGATCCTTATCAGTCAACTCATTCAGTTCAGCCTTTGTAATACGATCCAGCTGAAGCTTGTATACCTCTTTATTATATTCCTTCGTATCCTCATATTTTTCCTTAAGGGCATCTAATTCTTTTTTCGTTACCTTCTCTTTAGCCCGATCAGGATTTTTGATCATCCAATAATCCTGTTTATCCCTTTCCTGAACTTTGTCAGGCTTTAAATCAATCAGCTCTGCCAATCTTTCTGCAACCTTAAGCATTTCATCTTGGCTCACACCGAAGTTCGTATAGGTAATGGCATTCCTCGGCATGTTATCGACAATGACCTTGCCATTTCTGTCAAACATTTTTCCTCTTGGAACTGGACTATTAACCGTAATATCCTCTGTCCGTTCAATTTCCCGCTTATAATCATTCCCATAGACGATTTGGACGACACCTAAGCGTAGAATCAGAATTGAAAATAGAAAAAACACGACAAAAAACAAAATATTTAAGCGAATGGGGATTGTTCTCTTCTTTTTCTTCTTTTGTTTGTTAACCATTATGATAAACCCACTTCCTAGATGCTATTGACAATATTCTTATTTTATCGGATTAATGAAGGAATTTCTATCAAAATGGTATTGCAAATAAAAGGAAGCCGGATATCACATCTGCCCTTCCATTTATGAAGACGAGAGCTGAATATTTTTGATAAAAAAATATATTAACGTGTGTCCGGCACCGAGAAATACCAATAAATAAGGAATAATTTGTTCAGGGGCGAAATACGAAATCCCTATCAAAAAAAGGACAATGGAAACAATTCTCCCGGCGTTCAGATAGATTTCTTTGACAACGATATATTCCACCCTCATTTCAGCTGCCTTCCATCCACGTCCAATCACATCATAGGTCATAGATGAATAAGGGACAAGGAGCAGAGGATAGGCGATGGCAATCACCGCTGCATAAATAAGGAGCTTCGTATAGGTTACATCAAAGATAATTAGGAGAATGGAAAAGAATAAAATAATCCCCCCAATCAGGATCGCTTTCTTTCGCATTTCTGTTTTGATCATACGCGAAACCAAATAGTAAGCAACGAAGGAAATTCCAGAATTAATAAGGCCAAAGGTCCCTAAGGAAAGCTCACTTCCAGTTGAAATAAAGACGAATACCGAAATGATAAAGGCAAAGACTCCCTCCCTAAGCCCTTGAAAAAAATGAGCGCCTAAAATGCGATTCCAATGGGTATTTTCTTTTCTTTCTTTGAGGATGCGTATAAAATCATATCTTCCATTGGCAGGTCTTCTCTTGATCGAAAAGCTTAAGAATACAGCGAGAGAAAACAATCCAAGCGAGATCCCAAACACAATGGAATATCCGACGAACTTTGCCATTTTCGAAATAATAAATCCAGCGGCAATCGGGCCAATCATTCCACCGACAGAGGACAGTAGACCTAGAAAACCGTTAAAAAAATCTCTCGTCTCTGGCTCTGTAATTTCAAATGTCAAGAGATTATAGGCAAGCCAGTAAAATCCGTAACCCATTCCAAGCAAGCTCCCAAGTACAAGCAGGAATTTTGATGCACTCGTTCCAATTAATAACACCGTCAAATAAAAGAGAGCTAAAAAAATGACACCGATTCTTAAAACAATCACTCTGTCAATTTTTTTAGCCCACCTTCCTGCCAAAATAAAGGTTAGGGGTTGCAGCACTACAACGGCAAGATTGTACATCCCCAAATCCCAATATTTACCCGACTGCTTCCACAAGTAGATATTCACGAATGTATTTGATAGAGCTACACTTAGTGAATAAAGTCCTCCAATGATGAGCAACAAGGAAAGATCTTTTGTCAGTTCCACATCACCTAGCAAATTTTTCACTTTACTCATAAAAAAACTCCCTTTTAAATCTATAGGGTAGTTTCCAACAAACTAAAGTGGTTTATACGGTTGAATTATTTACAGTTAGTTACGAAAATTAACATAATAGAGGATCAAAAAAAGCAGAAGGTAAACTCCCTTCTGCTTTTCGATCATTTAAGATTATTTGGCAGCGCTGTAACGCTTTGCAACCTCATCCCAGTTCACAACATTCCAGAAAGCATTGATGTAGTCTGGGCGACGGTTTTGATAGTTTAAGTAGTAAGCATGCTCCCAAACGTCAAGACCAAGAAGTGGAGTCTTTCCTTCCATTAATGGTGAATCTTGATTTGGAGTGCTTGTTACTTCTAACTCACCGTTATTTACTGCTAACCAAGCCCAGCCAGAACCGAAGCGAGTTGTAGCCGCTTTAGTGAACTCAGCTTTAAAGCTATCAAAGCTTCCAAACTTGCTGTTGATTGCCGCTGCTAGGTCGCCAGTAGGCTCTCCGCCACCGTTTGGTGAAAGGATCGTCCAGAATAAGGAATGGTTCGCATGTCCGCCACCATTATTGCGAACAGCAGTACGTGCAGCTTCAGGTACTGCATCCAGATTTGAAATAACCTCTTCTACTGATTTAGAAAGCAACTCTTCATTTCCTTCTAAAGCAGCATTAAGATTTGTCACGTAAGTGTTGTGATGCTTTGTGTGGTGAATATTCATTGTTTCCTTGTCAATATGTGGTTCTAGTGCGTCGTACGCATAAGGTAATTGTGGTAATTCAAATGCCATAATAAATTCCTCCTATGTAATATTTTATTGGAACCATTCTTAACTTTTTATTAGTCTAACTATGTTTTTAGAATGTTTCCAAAGTGTTTAACTTAAGATTACCAAAGTTAACTATGTCTTTCAAATAATAAGTCTCAAACCAAAATTATGTTTTCCCTTATCCATATAAAGTATTCAACATCTTCTTTGTTTTTCCTCTAGAATTCGCAAAAAATCATTTAAACAACAATGTTCGATAATTTGTCAAGAGTTCTTTTCTTGCGGAAAATCAACCCTTAAGGCAGTATTAACCATATTAATAGAGTTTTTGTCGGTGGCAACCTGTTGACCTGCTTCCTAATTTTTATTAAAGTGAAGAATATCACAAAGTATTTTTTGGACGATTACAAACGATTTTAAAAGGATTTTAGGGGGGATCACAATGGAGCCAGCTATCTCTCTTTACAGCTTACTCATACAAGAATTTATAGATAAGGAAACGATTCAAAAAAATAGAGCAGGCACGATTTTATTTAACGAAAGGGACCCGGTCGAGTATGTGTATATTCTACTAAGTGGGAGCATTGCATTAGGTCGAGTCCATATGAAAGGAAAGGAATTCATCCTCAAGATTTTAAGTGGGGAGGATTTGGTGATTGAATATCAGCTTTTTAAGCAGCAACCACGGTATCATTTCTATGCCAAAGCCTTTACCGATTGTGAGCTAATTATGATTAAACGGGAAGCGTTCGAGCAATTTATTCAGGAGAACCCCCTTGCCATCAACGCCCTATCTTCATACTTAAGCACCCGTTATCTTAAGGCACAAATGAAATGCCAGGATTTAATGATGAACGGGAAAAAAGGTGGACTTTACTCGATTATAATTCGGTTATGCAATAGCTATGGGGTCATGACGGATGAGGGTATTTTAATCGACCTGCCTTTAACTCATCAGGAGCTTGCGAACTTCACCTATGGAACGCGTGAGGTGGTTCAAAGGATGCTGAAGGAGCTCCGAGAGAAGGATGTGATTACCTACAACCAGCAAAGACTAGTTGTAAAAAACATCCACTATTTAAAAGAAAATGTAGACTGTCAGAACTGCCCTTTTGAAATATGTGGGATTAATTAATAAAGGATAGCTCGCATAAGTTGCGAGCTATCCTTTTCTACTTTCAATGCCTCTCTCCAAGAACGGTTTCAGCAATATTTACAGCATGATCACCAATTCGTTCCAAGTTACTCACAATGTCTACAAATACAATTCCTGATTGCGCACTACATTCCCCCGCATTTAGACGTAGAATATGTTGCCTACGTAATTTACGTTCCATTTTATCGATTTGCTCTTCCTTCTTCATGACATCTGCGGCAAGCTTCTTGTCATTATGATCAAGAGCATGAATCGCTTCACGGACGGTGGAAATGGTCAGCTCAAACATTTGCTCGAGCTCCTCCATTGCTGATTCAGTGAACCTGACCTTATTGGCTAATTGGTAATCCACAAGCTCTAATATATTCTCAAAATGGTCCCCGACTCGTTCAATATCACGGATGGTATTGACGAGGATCGAATGCTCCTCTGATTCATGTTCAGACAAGGAGCTTGAGGACAGGTCAACAAGATAATTGGTAATTTTGCGATCCAAATTATTAATCGCATCCTCCAGCTGTGCAGCTGTATCGGAATGCTTTTGCACCTTCGTTTTCAAATAGCTATTTGTTTCTGTGAGACCTAATACGGCGAATTGTCCCATTCTCAGCACCTCTTCCTTCGCTTGTCCAAGGGCAATCGAAGGAGCTTGTTCGATAAAGACTGGATCTAGATGCTTTGCCTTATACTCAAACTCCGAGTCCTCCCCAGGTATGAGTTTTGTAACAATAAGGGCCAAGACAGCGATAAACGGGAACTGAATGATGGTGTTCGTCGCATTAAAGGTACCGTGGGCAACAGCAACCGTCATTTCTGGATTCAAATTTAGCTGTTCCTGCAAAAAAAGCATCAACGTAGTAAATGGTTCTAATAAAATCATAAAAATGGCTGTCCCAATCAAATTAAATAATACATGCGTGGCGGCTGCCCTTTTGGCCGCAATCGAAGCACCAATAGACGCTAGCACTGCCGTAATCGTCGTCCCAATATTATCCCCAAACAACACAGGTAGCGCTGCGTGGATATCCACTAATCCTTCAGAAAACAATCCTTGCAAAATTCCAATCGTTGCACTGGAGCTTTGAACAATGACCGTAAAAACCGTTCCAATTAAAACGCCCAATACAGGACTCGAGCTCATATTTACCGTTAATTCCTGAAACGCTTCTAAACTGCTTAAGGGCTTCATCCCACTGCTCATAAGCTCCAAACCGAAGAACAGAGCACCGAAGCCAAACACGATTTGCCCAAAGCTATGAATCTTCTTATTTTTAAAGAAAAAGAGTATCCCTGAACCAATTGCTATAATCGGTAATGCATATTCTCCAATATCAATTCCAATAATAAAAGCCGTCACTGTAGTCCCGATATTGGCACCCATGATCACTCCAATTGCTTGCCTTAATGTCATGAATCCCGCACTTACTAATCCAACGACGATCACCGTTGTGCCGGAACTGCTCTGTATGAGTTCAGTGACAATAATCCCTGCTAATACCCCCATGAAAGGATTTGAAGTAAAGCGGTCGAGGATATCCCTTAGCTTGTCTCCAGCTGATTTTTGCAAGCCGTCACCCATGAATTTAATACCGAATAAGAATATTCCTAGACCACCGATAAATTCAAAGAACATTTCTTGAATATTAATATCCAAATCCTTCAACCCCTAGATTAGTAGTTCGACAAGTTCTTTTCTCAAACATTATCCTTAACGCTTTATTTAATGTAAATATTTTACCGACCGAATTTACAGTACCTTTACAAATCATCCATTTATTACAAAGATATTACAATTTAGAATTATTATAGAAATTCTTTTCTTGTGCATATGCATTTCGAAAGATAAAATATATGAAGAATATATGAAGACTACATATAAGGGTGATTGTTCTTGAATATTTTTAAACAGCTCATTTTGAGCCTTTATTCTCCAGCAAGTATTGCTACATGGAGAAGACAAGGAATTGGAAAAACAATTCTTTTTGTATTTTTGCTTACTTTGATTTCCATATTGCCGACCTCGATTCAATTAAGCAAGGGCATCATGGATGGAGTTCATACCACCCAAGAGGTGATTGACAAGGAAGCTCCCAACTTTTCCATTAAAAATGGGGAGTTGCATACAGATATGTCAGCGCCTCTCACAATAGATAAGGGCATGTTCACTTTGATTTTGGATTCTACAGGAGAAGTTGGGGTCAAAGACTTGGATAAAACAAATACCACCATTGCATTGCTGAAGGATGAGATGGCCTTCACTGCAGGAGGTACGGTTGAGCAGTTCTCCTATTCCATGCTAGAGCTTGACGTTCAAAAAGAAGATATTGTCCACTTTCTTGATTCACTGGACTCTCTATTAGTCGTCATCCTACCAATTTTTATCATCGTCATCTATCTTTTCTCAAGCGCATTTAAGTTCATAGGGATATCCATACTGGCACTCATTGGTACTCTATTTAATAGAAATGGAAAGGAAGCACTAGAATATCGATTTCTCTGGAGAATTGCCGCTTATAGCATTACCTTGCCAACTATTTTCTTTATGATTATGGATATCTTCAAAACTCCCGTACCATTTGGCTTTATGCTCTATTGGTTTGTATCCATACTGGTAATGGCTCTGGCTTTAAAAGAAATCCCACAAGCAAAGGAAACGCTAGACTAAAAAAAACGCGATATTCGCGTTTTTTTTTAGTCTATTAAATCTTGGACAAGCATATGATAGAGAAATCCCTTTTTAGGAGGATTTCCTATGAAACGTCTGATTGGACTCATTATGATGATCTTGATCCTATATGTTATCTATTTTGACTTAAGCAAAGGGACCCTTCCAAGTGCAGATACGACTGCGACCGTGCAACAGGAGGAACCAGCTGAAACAGAGGAGCTAATAGACTATTTTGAAATCAAAGTTCAAAGTGGGGATACCGTTTTATCCATTATTGAACAACAGTTGGATGCCTCTGTCTCCGTTCCAATCCAACAGGTTATTGAGGATTTTCAAAAATTGAATAATGGTACGAGTGCCGAGCAAATCCAAATTGGGAAGACCTATAAATTTCCAGATTATCGTGATTTAGCTGAATAACCCAGTTCAACCAGTAAGATTCTTGTCAATCTTAAGCCTTCACTGGTACAATTAACTGTGATTAGAATTATAATAATAAATGCATCTTACTTAGATAAAGGAGCGAATCACTGTTGAGTGAAATTATACATCGTACCAAAACACGACCAGTAAAGGTTGGTCCTTTAACGATAGGCGGAAGCAACGAATTATTCATACAGAGTATGACGACGACAAAAACCCATGATGTTGAAGCCACCGTTGCCCAAATTAAGCGGCTTGAGGAAGCAGGCTGTCAAATTGTTCGGGTTGCTTGCCCTGACGAGAGAGCAGCCAATGCGATTGCCGATATAAAAAAACAGATTAATATTCCGCTCGTTGTTGACATTCATTTCGATTACAAGCTTGCTTTGAAAGCGATCGAGGGCGGAGCAGATAAAATCAGAATCAACCCTGGAAACATCGGGAAAAGGGAAAAGGTGGAAGCTGTTGTAAAAGCGGCCAAGGAAAAAGGGATTCCAATTCGGATCGGGGTCAACGCCGGTTCCTTAGAAAAAAGAATCATCGATAAATATGGTTACCCTACTGCCGATGGCATGGTCGAGAGTGCATTGCACCATATTAAAATATTGGAAGACCTCGATTTCCATGATATCATCGTTTCCATGAAGGCTTCTGACGTAAACTTAGCAATTGAGGCATATGAAAAGGCAGCAAAAGCCTTTGATTATCCATTACATCTAGGAATTACGGAGTCCGGAACCTTATTTGCTGGAACCGTAAAAAGTGCGGCTGGACTTGGGGCCATACTCAGCAAGGGAATTGGAAATACACTTCGAATCTCCCTAAGCGCAGACCCTGTTGAAGAAGTCAAGGTGGCTAGAGAGCTATTGAAATCATTTGGGCTTTCCTCGAATGCGGCTACTTTAATCTCTTGTCCAACCTGTGGACGAATTGAAATTGATTTGATTAGTATTGCCAACGAGGTTGAGGAATATATCCAAAAGATCAAGGCACCGATAAAGGTAGCTGTTCTTGGCTGTGCCGTCAATGGTCCTGGAGAAGCAAGAGAAGCGGATATTGGAATTGCTGGAGCACGCGGAGAAGGACTGCTCTTCCGTAAAGGAAAAATTGTCCGCAAGGTTCCTGAGGAAACAATGGTTGAAGAATTAAAGAAAGAAATTGACCAGATTGCTGAGGAATACTATGCCAAGGGGCAGCAAGAGGCTGTAAAATAATTGGCAAATAAAGGCTTGGCGAATACTCGCCAAGCCTTTTCCTTTGCCAACTGCTCCCAAACTCGAAAAGCTTAGAAGAATGGCAGGACAAACATGCCAATAATAATGGATACAACTCCTATCCCAATAGCCCAGCTACCAAGCGCCTGTGCTCCTCTTCTTCGTGCAATAAAACCAAGCACGATCCCAGCTGCACCGAAAAGAATCGGGGCGACAAACAACGAAAGGATGGAGAGGATAATCGCAGCAAACCCCATGCCTCTGCCTGCTCCAGTGTCTGTCTCTCGATCTACATCATAGCTCCTACCAAAGGATGCAGGTGCAGCCATTTCAGCTGAGGTTTCCTCTAAATAATTTGCAGTTCTAGATTGGTTGTCATAATGGGGGCCCTCATCTTTTCTTAAATTCACAACAGGGGCCTTTTGTTCCTGATCTGCCATATTCAAAATCCCTCGCTTTCTTTAGTGGAGCATTCATATTATTTTACATACTAAGGAATTTTAGAAGTGTAAATGTCTGTCACTTTTCAGGGATTAGAAATGATAAAAGGAGAAGAAAAATGCGGATGAAATTTGGCATTGATATAGATGGTACGGTGACTCGTCCGGATGCAATTGTTCCATTTCTTAACGAGGACTTCGGACTTTCTTTAACATTAGATGATATTTATGATTATGATTTATCGATTTTGGTCGACATTCCTAAGGAACAGTTCTCGGAGTGGTGGTTAGAAAAAGAACCACTCGTATACGAGCGCTCTCCTTTAGCAAAAGATGCCAAAAGGGTTTTAAAGAAATGGGAGAAGCACCATGATCTTTATTATATAAGTGCTCGCAGTATACATCTTCTTGAAAAAACGCAGGAGTGGTTTACCAAAAATGACCTCCCTTTTCATAAAATTGAGCTCGTTGATACGCATGACAAGGTGATTTTTTCCAAAAAATATGAACTGGATATCTTTTTTGAGGATAAGCATGATAATGCGGTAAGAATACATGAACAGCTGTCTATTCCAGTCATTCTTTTTAATACACCCTATAACCAGGATTCCGTACCAAAAGGAGTCATTCGAGTGAATTCATGGGCTGAAGCAGAGGGATGGGTGGACAAATGGCTTGAAAAGCAAAATGCATAGAAAGCGTCAAGCTCTCTATGCATTACATTCAGGACAGCGCCCGTAAATTTCAAATTTATGTCCAGATATGTCAAATCCTTGAAGGTTCTCTCTTAAGCTCTGCATCGGACAGGTCTCAATTTCCTTCGTTTTTCCACAATCCAAACAAATAAAATGATGATGATGCTCATTATGAGAGCATCTATATCGGAAATGCTTTTCTCCGGATAACTCGGTCATTTCAAATATGCCTAGCTCGACAAACATCGATAAATTACGATAAATCGTATCAAAGCTAAGACCAGGATAATCATCCTTCATTTTCTCAAGGACATCCTTAGCGGTTAAATATTTTTCACTATTAGAAAATAGCTCAAGCATTTCCTCTCTTTTTCCTGTATGCTTATAACCTTTTTCCTTCAATATTTGTAGCGCCTCACTGACATTCACGATTTCACCCCATTTTTTACTGGCTTGTTAAAAGATAATTTCTTTAGAAACATGGTGACAATTAAGATCAAGACCGCAATCATCACAATGGTTCCACCAGGAGCCAGATCAATATAATAGGAAAGGACCAGTCCCCCTAGCACAGACGCTTCACCGAGTAGGACTGAATAAAGAATCGTTTGCTTAAAGCCCTTGGCAATTCGAATGCTGGCAGCGACAGGCAAGGTCATCAGGGACGAAACGAGCAAAATTCCGACAACACGCATTGAAGCCGCAATGACGAGTGCAACCATAATGATGAAGATAAAATGGATCCGCTTGACCGCAATCCCAGAGGCTTTTGCATGCTCTTCATCAAAGGATAAGATAAACAACTCTTTATATAATAAGAATATGATACCGACAACGAAAAGGCTTATCACCAAAATCGTATATAGATCAGCTCTGCTTACCGCACTGACACTCCCGAATAAATAGCTAAACAAATCGGTATTAAACCCATCTGCAAGGGAGATAAAGATCACGGCTAAACCGATCCCACCCGATAAAATAATCGGAATCGCAAGCTCTTGAAAATACTTGTAGACCGCTCTTAATTTCTCGATAAAAAGAGCACCCACTACAGAAAAAGTCATCCCCAGGTATAAAGGATTCAACCCGACGAGCAGAAGCTTTTTCTCAAGCAATAGACTCGCAGCAATTCCCGCTAAGGTAACATGGCTCAGGGCATCGGCAATGAGCGATAATCTCCGTACAACAATGAACACACCGAGTAAAGGGGCAATGATTCCGATAATCATGCCAGTGATGAAAGCATTTTGAAGAAATTCATATTGAAATAAGTCATGAATCATGGCTGAACTCCTTTTCAAGATGCTCATGGGAGAGAGGATGAACATCGTGACCAAATAAATGTGACATTTCGTGAAGCTTAAATTCATCTGAATTTCCATGGAAAAATAAATGTTTATTTAGGCACACAACATGGGAAACCTGATCCGATACCGCTCCGATATCATGGGTTACGAGAAGTAACGTAATTCCCCTTTCCTTATTCAGTTCCTCAAGCATCTCATAAAAGGACCGAACATTCTCGGCGTCCACACCTACCGTCGGCTCATCCAATATGAGCAAATTAGGATCGCTAACCAACGCTCTTGCAATAAAAACCCTTTGCTGCTGTCCCCCGGAAAGCTCTCCGATATTCTGATACATATAATTTGACAGGCCCACTGACCGGATCGCCTCTTTGATTTTGAGCTGATGCTCTTGTTTCATGAATTTAAAGAGCCCGATTTTCTTAGTTAGACCGCTTGCCACAACCTCATAAACGGTTGCAGGAAATCCGGTATTGAAGGAATTAGCCTTTTGAGAAACGAAGCCAATTCGCTGCCAATCCTTGAAACGATTGATATCCTCCCCAAACAAACGAATCTTTCCTTCCTGAACCCTTAAAAGCCCTAGAATCAGCTTCAAGAGGGTGGACTTTCCCGAGCCATTTGGACCGACAACCGCTAAGAAGGAGCCGGTTGGTACAGTTAAATGAATATCCTCTAACACGTTCTCTTTTTCGTATCGATATGTTAATCCCGTTACTTCAATAACAGGTCGATTGTCATCCATAAGATCACCTAGTTTTTAAAATAGAATCATTACGATTTAGTAGTATACAGGAATCGAGATATAAAGTAAAGCGAAGGAGCCTCGGCCGTAACACACAAGGGATCTTATTCATACGTTAAAGGGAAGGAGTGAGGACAATTGGGGATCTTTGAGAACATTATTAACCACAAAATAAATACGATCACAACAGGAGAATTACTTAATTATGCCAAGCAATTTCAAATATCCATTACGAGAGAGAAAGCAGAAAAAATTGCTTCCATACTGAGAGGAAGGAATGCCAATATTTTTAATGAATCAGATCGTGTCCAAATCATCAGGGATATTGCAAGGATTGCTGGGAAGGATACGGCCAATGAGGTCAATCGGCTATTTTTGAAGTTCACAAAATAACACGAAGAGGCTGCCGACATCGACAGCCTTCAAACTAATCCTCCATAATATTCTCTAATAGTTGCTCATTAAACTCCTTGCTTCGCAGCATCGCAATTTCATGCTTATACGGTGGTTTTTTGTTATTTTTGTCTTCACCTACATAAGGAGTTTCCAATATCTTCGGGATATCCTCTAACTGTGGGTGATGAACAATATAATTTAAGGCTTTAAAGCCGATATGACCGAAGCCAATATTTTCATGTCTGTCTTTGCTGGCACCTCGTTCATTCTTACTGTCATTAATATGCAGCACCTTGAGACGATCTAGACCAACGATTTTGTCAAATTCATTCAACACTCCGTCGAAATCCCGGGCAATTTCGTATCCAGCATCATGGGTATGACAGGTATCGAAACAGACCGAGAGACGATCATTATGAGTAACACCATTGATAATTTCAGCAATTTCTTCAAAGCTGCGGCCACATTCTGAACCTTTTCCCGCCATTGTTTCTAGGGCAATTTGAAGATTTTCCTGACCCGTTAACACTTCATTTAAGCCCTCGATGATTTTTTTGATTCCAGCCTCACTTCCCGCCCCCACATGGGCACCAGGATGTAGCACGATTTGTCCTGCTCCAATCGCTTCTGTCCGTTCAATTTCACTTCTTAAGAATCTTACCCCTAGCGCAAAGGTATCGGGGTTTGTTGTATTTCCAATATTAATGATGTATGGAGCATGAACGACAATTTCGTCAATCCCGTTTGCCTTCATATGCTCAATTCCCGCCTCAATATTTAGATCCTCTATTTTCTTTCTTCTTGTATTCTGCGGTGCACCTGTATAAATCATAAATGTATTTGCACCATAGGATACGGCTTCCTCACTGGCCGCTAGCAGCATTTTCTTACCGCTCATTGATACATGTGAACCTAATCTAAGCATCTTCTTCTCTCCCCTTGATTATTTCTTTTTCAAACGCCTTTGTCGTTTCTTAATCTGATCCACCTCTGCCTGCATCTTCTTCTTGTATCCAGGCTTGACTTTCTTTGGCTTCTTGACAATCGATTTAGCCATCATATCAATTTCATCCGCCTGCCGCTGTCTCTTTTTGCGTCTATTCCGGTCTCCAATTTCAATGATCTCTCTATCCTTGATGTCGACATTGACAAATTGAATACCAAGGCTCTCCAGACGGTTTAGGGAATCCTCATCCGAAGGGGTGTAAATGGTTAGAGCAATCCCTGAACTACCAGCCCGAGCCGTCCGCCCAACACGATGGATGTAGAAATCCAAATCACTTGGAAGCTCATAGTTGATCACATGGCTAACTCCTTCAATATCAATACCTCTTGCAGCCAAATCTGTTGCCACAATGTATTGAAATTCAAGCTCTTTAATTTGCATCATCATCTTTTTTCGTTCTCTCGGACTCAGGTTTCCGTGGATTCTTCCAACCTTCATTCCACGGCTCAGTAAGGAATCAGCAACTTCATCCGCCATTTTCTTCGTATTGGTGAACACGATGGCTAAATATGGGTTATAGATGGACAAAGCTTCAAAAACAATATCATTCTTATTACGATGCCTTGATGGCAATAGATAGTGGGTTATTTTTTCTGCGGTTATTTGCTTAGGCTCAATTTGAATAAATTTTGGATTTTCCAAATACTTTTTCAAAAAAGGCTTTAGCTTCTCTGGAATTGTCGCAGAAAAAACAAGCATTTGCAGCTTATCTGGCATTCTTGAGGCGATCTGATCGATATCCTCGATGAATCCCATATCGAGCATTAAATCAGCCTCATCGACCACCAAGATGGATGATTTATGTACAAATAAAGCCTGGTCTTTGACTAGATCATGGATTCTTCCAGGGGTTCCAACGACAATATGTGGCTGCACCTTTAATTTCTCAATCGCTCTTTGCTTATCGGTACCACCGATAAAGAGCTTTGTTGAGATTTCTTCATCCCCTTTTAATCGCTCCGTCATCTTTAGAATTTCCTCATAGATCTGACTAGCAAGCTCTCGAGTCGGAGCAGTAATGACTGCCTGTACCTCCTTTTTGCTTGGAACGATCCCTTGAAGAATAGGTAATATATAGGAGTGGGTTTTCCCAGTACCTGTCTGAGATTGCCCGATCGCACTTTCTCCTTTTAAAACAATTGGAATCAATTTTTGTTGGATCTCCGTTGGTTCCATAAAGCCAATTTTATCTAAAGCCTCTAGAATAAATGGTTTGAAATCATATATTTGGAATTTTGTTTTGGTCATCTTTTTGCTCCTTCAGTAACTTATACCTGCCAATGCTGGTATCATCCATCCATTATAATAAAAAATTGTCCAAAGTGCCAACTTACGCTTCTTCCGCAAAAGCACTAAAACCAATCTTAGTCCATTTGCATAGTTTAATAGGAGGAACAGTGTCTTATCGAAAGGAGGGGATTAGCATGCCATCTAGACCAATGTCCCCATTTCAACCACCTAACCCAAGAATGATGCATCCCATGATGAATCGAGGAGGATTTCCTCCAATGAACGGAATGGGTCCAAGGCCGGGAATGGGGCCAAGATCAGGAATGGGTGCAGGGCCAGGAATGCGAGGACCACAGAGAGGCGGAGGAGGATTACTCTCAAGATTATTTGGAAGAGGAGGGGGGCAAGCAGCTGGAACCACTCCATTTTCTTTCCCTGCTCGCTCCATAAGACCTCCATCAGCTGGGGGAGCAGCTGGAAGCAGTGGCGGTTTATTGAGAACGTTAACCAACCCGAACGCCCTCAGTGGCTTCTTAACAAACACGCAAAAGGTTTTGAACACTGCCCAGCAAGTTGGTCCAATGATCCAGCAATACGGACCGCTTGTACGGAATATTCCATCCTTATGGAAGCTCTACCGTGGCCTCAAAAACGCACCAGATGGGTCAGAAGAAGAAAAAGAGCAAGAAAAAACGAAAGAAAAACCAGTTCGAAAAAAGTCCAAAACGAAAAGTCATTCCAAACCGTCAACAGAAGAGAAGGCACCAGAAAAAACAGGAGAGGAACAAAAGAATAATAAGGGTCAATCCGTACCCAAACTATATATTTAAAGCTGTTTGAGAAAAGAGCCGTATTTAAAGAATGCCTGGTGCATTCTTTTTTATGTTTCCGCTATTTCCAGCTTCCTCAAATTGAGGTTTTTGCAGAAGTCCGATATAATGAAGATATTCTGTATTCATAGATTAAGAGCATTATTGCTTTTAAGGGGGTAACTCAATGAAAGTGATCAAGATTTCACCACGCGGCTATTGCTACGGGGTGGTGGATGCGATGGTGATCGCAAGAAATGCGGCTTTAGATAAAACACTGCCAAGACCGATCTATATCCTTGGAATGATCGTTCATAATAAACACGTGACAGATGCTTTTGCAGAGGAAGGCATCATCACATTAGATGGAAATAATCGCCGGGAAATACTTG
The DNA here is from genome assembly GCF_030813005.1 of Anoxybacillus andreesenii. Taxonomy (NCBI): domain Bacteria; kingdom Bacillati; phylum Bacillota; class Bacilli; order Caryophanales; family Anoxybacillaceae; genus Anoxybacillus; species Anoxybacillus andreesenii. The sequence goes on along the minus strand of NZ_JAUSTU010000012.1, from coordinate 28,037 downwards.
AAAAGGTAGACAAAGGGACCGTTATCTTTACTGCACACGGGATCTCTCCTGAAGTTCGTGAGCTGGCCAAACAAAAAGGACTTGTGACGATCGATGCAACCTGTCCAGATGTAACTAGAACGCATGACCTAATCCGAGAAAAACGAGACGAAGGCTTCCAAGTCATCTATATCGGGAAAAAAGGGCACCCAGAGCCTGAGGGAGCGGTCGGCGTCGCACCTGATATCGTTCACCTCGTTGAAACAGAAGAGGATGTTCATAATCTAAACCTGGATTATCCAAATCTAATTGTTACTAACCAAACGACGATGAGTCAATGGGATGTTAAGCATATCATGGATCTCTTAAAGGAAAAATATCCCCATGCGGAGTTTCATAATGAAATCTGTAATGCCACACAGGTTCGACAGGAGGCCGTTGCCGGGCAAGCGGGCGAAGCGGATGTCACCATTGTGGTCGGAGATCCAAAAAGCAACAACTCCAATCGTTTAGCACAGGTTTCAGAGGAGATAGCTGGAACTAAAGCCTACCGCATTGGTGATATTAGCGAATTAAATCTCGACTGGATTAAGGATGCAAAAACCGTTGCGGTCACTTCGGGCGCATCTACACCGACACCTATTACAAAAGAAGTAATCTCCTTCATAGAGCAATTTGATCCAAATGATGAATCTACATGGAAGACGGAAAAACAAGTACCACTCAGCAAAATATTACCAAAGGTGAAAAAAGCTTAACCGGGCATGTTTCCGGCTAAGCTTTTTTTTGCATGTAACTTACTTATAAAAATTGAAATGGATCGGTCTGCGGCTTTGAGGCAATAAAGGTCACATCAAGCCCACGCTCCTCACACATTTGATTGAGCTTCATTCGTACGCCTTCCTTCATGACCTTCTCCACATTATGTCCTGGATCGATGATATTTAAGCCTTCCATCATCGCATCATGGGCCACATGATAATAGAAATCACCTGTGACATAGACATCCGCTCCCTTAAATTTTGCGGACATCCAGTATTTATTTCCATCACCGCCTAAGACTGCCACCTTCTTAACTAGTGAATTTAAATCGCCGACAACACGAACACCCTTAACATCAAGTGATTTTTTTACATGCTCAGCAAACTCCCCAAGACTCATTTCATCCACATAACCAATTCTACCTAAGCCTAGTGTTTCTCCTTTATTATCTAGTGGATAAATATCGTAGGCTACCTCTTCGTATGGGTGTGCCTTCAACATGGCAGAGAGAATTCTTTTTTCTAGATTCTCAGGAAAAATCGTTTCGATGCGGACTTCCTGAACCTCTTCAAGCTTTCCCTGTATGCCGATGTGAGGATTCGTATTGTCCCCTGGTAGAAACTGTCCAACTCCATTTGCCGAGAAAGCACAATGACTGTAATTTCCAATTGCTCCTGCACCAGCCTTTCCTAGCGCTTCACGAACCGTATTCGCATGATCGTCAGGAACGAACACAACTAATTTTTTTAACTTCACCTCATAGGTAGGAACGAGCACCTCAACATTAGAAAGTCCAAGCGCCTCAGCCAATAGATCGTTGACCCCGCCCTTTGCGACATCAAGATTTGTGTGGGCCGCATAGACAGCAATCTCATGCTTGATCAGCTTTTCAATGATTCGACCAGAAGCTTGATCCGTCGTAATTTTTTGTAAAGGGCGATAAATAAGAGGATGATGGGCAATAATCATTTGAACATTTTCCGCAATTGCCTCATCGACCACCTCTTCAAGCACATCAAGGGCAATCATGACCTTGTCCACCGGCTTATTCAGGCGACCAATCTGGAGACCAACCTTATCCCCTTCCATCGCATAGACCCTTGGCGAGAACTGTTCAAACAGCTGGATGATTTCATGACCATTTGCCTTCTTCATTGATACAGGACCTCCTCCACCATTCTAATGTTATTCATTAATTGTTCTCTTTTTCTCAGATTGTCATCTGATTTCGCTGCTTGGTCTAATTTTTCTACAATCCGTTTCCAATTCTCGAGTTCACCTTTCCACTTTTTCTTAAAAGGCTGAGACATTTCTTTCATCAAAAAAGGACCTAGTAATAATAAAGGGGGAAGGTTTTTCTGATCATACGGTCTTAGCGGCTCCCCCTGTTCCGCCACAAGAATCTCATAAATTTTCCCATCCTCCTCAAGGATGTCTTCAGCGATTAGCTCCCATCCATGCTCAAGCAACCACTGCCTAATCATTATCGCGCTTAAATTAGGCTGAAGAATTAATCTTTTTACACCGACTAATCTTTCCTTGCCCCTATCTAAAATGCTTGTAATCAGGGCGCCACCCATGCCTGCGATCGTTATACAATCCACCTCACCAGCGGAAATTACTTCAAGACCATCCCCTTTTCGGACGGAAACCTCTTCCGTCAAGCCCTCTGATTCTACCTGTTTTCTTGCAGATTGAAAGGGACCCTCGACGACTTCACCCGCAATCGCAAACGGAACGAGTCCTTTTCTTACAACATGGCAGGGGAGATACGCATGGTCTGAGCCAATATCAGCGATCCGACTTCCTGTTGGTATGTATTTTACGACGGCTTCCAACCGCTGTGATAATTTCTCACTGTTCATTCTTTCACCACTTTACCTAATCTATAGAGAATAGTATAAAAAAAGTCCTTTACAGATGCAAAGGACTCCTACTTCTAATAGTTATATTACGATTATTTCAAGCTCTTAATCCACTCAGCCATCGCCGCTTCTTGTCCAGGAACTAGTCCACCTGGCATTCCACCTTGAGTTCCGTTCTTAAGAATTTCAGCTATTTCATCTTCAGAAATAGGTAACCCCTTCAAAGAAGGACCAACTCCACCTGAATAGTCTCCACCATGGCAGCCTGCACAGCCTTTTTGTTGATAAAGCTCTTCTGGTGTTGCGGAAGCAGATTCTTCTGTTTTGGCTCCGCCATTTTCCTTCTCGGCAGCAATTTCATCCATATCGCCAAGACCCTTAAATGACATGAGAAACATGGCAACAACCCCAATAACCATGATCAAAACAAATGGAATAATTGGATTCCGATTCAATTCATTAACCTCCCTTATGTAAGAACAATCAGTCAAATAAATATATGATACAAACAACCTTTATTGTACTCGAAAACTGACAGAAGGAAAAGCCCTAAAGTAAACTTTGTCACAGTATGTTCTTAAAAAAGTCAAAAAACTCCACCTTCAATGGTAGAGTTTCCAAAAAATCATCTTTAAATGATTATTGATGCTCTTTTTTGTTAATTTCTTTTAGATTAGCAGCCGATCTGTCGAGCGATTACCATCCGCTGGATCTCTGATGTGCCTTCGCCAATTTCCGTAAGCTTTCCATCTCGCAAATAGCGCTCAACGTGATAGTCCTTCATATAGCCATAACCACCATGAATTTGTATGGCTTGATTCGCTACCTCTGTACATATTTCCGATGCATATAGCTTGCACATCGAAGCCTCCTTAGTAAAGGGTCGGCCTTGATCCTTCAGCCAAGCTGCCTTATAGACCATATTACGAGCAAGCTCGATCTTCATGGCCATATCGGCTAATTTGAATTGAATCGCCTGAAAACTTGAAATGGATGTTCCAAATTGCTTGCGCTCCTTCGCATAGCGCAATGCACTTTCAAAAGCCGCCTGGGCAATTCCAACGGCCATGGCACCAATTCCAATTCTCCCACCATCTAAGGTAATGAGAAATTGCTTGAAGCCCTCTCCTTTCTTGCCAAGAAGATAATGAGTCGGGACACGCACATTTTCGAGGATTAACTCGGTTGTATTAGAGGCATTCAAACCCATCTTGTCATAGTTGCATAAAATTGATAGTCCAGGGGAATCGGCTGGGACAATGATTGCGCTGATTTCCTTTCTTCCATCCTTTTCACCAGTTATAGCGGTCAGGGCAATATGCTTGGCATAGCTGGCATTTGTGATAAAGCATTTATTCCCATTAATCCTATATTCTCCTTTATCCTCGATGGCCGTCGTCCTCGTACCACCGGCATCTGAACCAGCATTGGGCTCTGTTAGTCCAAATGCTCCCAGTGACTCTCCCCTGCAGAGTGGGACGAGGAACTTTTCCTTTTGCTCCTTCGTTCCAAATAAATGAAGTGGAGCTCCACCTAAGGAAATATGCGCGGAATAAGTGATACCTGTCGAACCACAAGCTCGACTCAATTCCTCTGTGACAATGGCGAAGCTAATCGTATCAGCCCCGCTCCCACCATATTCCTCTGGAAATGGCAGTCCCATCATTCCCATTTCACCGAGCTGCTTAAATATTTCTAACGGAAATTCTCGAGTGTTATCTCGTTCTAGCGCACCAGGTGAAACTACCTCGTCGGCAAATTCCTTTATCGTTCGGCGTATCATGTCCTGTTCAGGTGTAAGATCAAAATTCATTTGCATCCCCCTCATCCAGATGAAATCGCTTCCATTCCTATTATAAGGGAGTTAGTTGATTTTTCCTAATATTAATAAATTTCAAATTTCTAAATACTATATAAAGAAAGAGATTAACAATACAACCATTCCAAGATAACCCGATATTAAGAAGTACAATAGCTTTAGTTTTTTTCCTGTTAGCAACCAAAGCCCACAGTTCCCAAACAACACCAAATAGAGTGGCATGAGCACCCCTGGGTAGAAGTGGGTAGTGATTTCAACACTTAGTAGTAATAGCATAAGTGCAGAAATAACGAGAGAAACTTGAAACTGAATTCCTTTTTTGAAAAAATAATAAGTAATGAAAATACCAATCAACATTAATAAACCTTTAAGAGCTATTTGCAAATCGAAAGATAATTCAGTAAAATATAATAAAAAAACAAATATTGGGATCAACAGTAAGAGGACTTGAACTTTCTTGCTTGACCTCTGCTTGGATTTTTTGGTCGATTCTTCCGGTTGATTCCCTTCCGTATACAAGGCTAATAAGTAATTACAATACTGCTCTGGAAGCAATCTGTTTTCTTTCCAATATTGGATTTCATTAACAATAATTTTTTTGCGGTTGTTATCCATGTTTTCAAATCCTTCTTTTTTCGAAAAAAAAATAGTTTACTTCAATTGTAAGAAGTAAACTATTTTCTGGCAATGATTTTTCAGCACTTTATTTTAGATGATGCATGTTTATTCTAAAAAGTCTTTTAAACGTTTGCTTCTGCTTGGGTGACGAAGCTTACGTAGGGCTTTCGCTTCGATCTGTCTGATTCGCTCACGGGTAACACCGAAGACTTTCCCTACTTCTTCAAGTGTGCGTGTGCGTCCATCATCCAGTCCAAAACGAAGCCTTAAGACATTTTCTTCTCTATCCGTTAAGGTGTCAAGGACATCTTCAAGCTGCTCCTTAAGAAGCTCATAGGCTGCATGCTCGGAAGGTGAGGTAGCGTCCTGGTCCTCAATGAAGTCACCAAGATGGGAATCATCTTCTTCACCAATAGGAGTTTCCAATGAAACAGGCTCCTGGGCTATTTTTAGAATTTCACGAACCTTATCAGGAGTTAAATCCATATCTTCGGCAATTTCCTCTGGTGTTGGTTCACGACCTAAATCCTGAAGTAATTGACGCTGTACTCGAATTAATTTATTGATGGTTTCAACCATATGCACGGGAATACGGATGGTGCGTGCTTGATCAGCAATCGCACGGGTAATCGCTTGGCGGATCCACCAAGTTGCATAAGTACTGAACTTGAATCCTTTTCTGTAATCAAACTTTTCAACCGCTTTAATCAATCCCATGTTTCCTTCTTGGATTAAATCAAGGAACAGCATTCCACGGCCAACATATCTTTTGGCGATGCTCACGACTAAGCGCAGGTTGGCCTCGGCAAGACGTCTCTTGGCCTCTTCATCACCCTGCTCAATTCTTTCTGCTAATTCGATTTCCTCTTCTGCAGAGAGCAAATCAACGCGACCGATTTCTTTGAGGTACATACGTACAGGGTCATTTATTTTTACACCAGGAGGGACACTGAGGTCATTTAAGTCAAACTCCTCTTCTCCTTTAGCGAGTTCTTGAATATTCGGATCATCTTCATCGCTTTCATCCACGAGCTCGACTCCTTGCTCTTCAAGATGGGCATAGAATTCATCCATTTGATCCGAATCTAACTCAAAACTCGATAGCCTTTCAGCAATATGTTCATAGGCTAATACGCCTGTCTTCTTTCCTAATTCTGCAAGTTGTTCCTTTGTTTGTTCTAGGGTCAAATCTGAATCAACCTCTTTTGAACGGGCTGACTTTTCAGCCATATGTACCCCTCCTTCTAAAATCACAAAAACAGTAATCTTATCTTGAATTCTGTTCTACCTTATACCTTATTTATCTTCCTTACTTTTCATTCATAAAGACTTTCGCAGTTCAATCATTTCCATGGCGATCTTTGCAGCGGTTAGATAATCTTCCTTACGCTCCGCTTCTTGACGCTCTTTTTCTTTTTCCTTTATTTTTAACATTTTTTGATATTTCAACACCTGATTAATATAATCGGATAATTCTTGGTCGCTTACTTCTTCTTTCATAGACATCATTTCAATGTTGGCAACAACTCGTCTAAGCTTTTCATCCTTGAGAAAATCCATGAAGTAACTCGGATTCGGTTCCATTCCGTCCTCGTAGTATCCAAATAGATAGGTGATAATCGCTTGATGCTCATCAATATGAAAGGAATGTCCTAAAAGCTTCTCCTGTACCTGATATGCTAACCCCGAGTCTCTCATCATGTAATAAATGAGACTTCTTTCCGCATTGTAATAGGCTGGTTTCAATGGCTCGATTTGCTTTGCGGGGACAAAGCTTTTATAAGGTTCCTGAGTGGATTGCTGTCGATTATTCTTTTTTCCCGCAAAATAAAGCTGCCTTTGCTGTTCCTTTAATGCCTCAAGCGAAAGTGAGAATTCATTAGCTAGCTGCCGTAAATAATGGTCTCTTTCAACCGCTTTATCAAGCTGGCTAATCTCCATTAATACTTCTTCGATATATTGGAGGCGATCTCCTTCGTTTTGAAGATCTTTTCCTCTTCGAAAATACAGAAGCTTAAAGGACATGAAGGTTAAACTAGAACCAATGATTTCTTTATTAAATTTTTCAGCACCGAATTTCTTGATGTAGTCATCCGGATCCAAACCATCTGGCATTAGAGCTACTCTCACATGAGAACCGGCTTCTGCTAGCATCGTTGCTGCCCGGTATGCGGCCTCTATCCCAGCGGAATCGGAATCATAACATACGGTAACAGCCTCAGCATTTCTGCGAATTAAAGCGATATGCTCAGAAGTTAGAGATGTTCCCATTGTGGCAACGCCGTTCTCCACCCCTGCACGCTCGGCCGCTATACAATCCGCAAACCCTTCAAAAAGTATGACCTGCTGTTGTTTTCTTATACTTGCTCGGGCCAAATGAAAGTTATATAATATTTTGCTTTTATTAAAGATTGCCGTCTCTGGACTATTTAAATATTTGGGCTCGTCTGCCCCAAGGGATCTCCCAGAAAAGGCAATCGTATTTCCTTTTTGATCAAGGATAGGAAACATAATTCGATCTCGGAAGCGATCAAAATAAGTTTCGTCCTTTTCTCGCTTGATAATCAATCCACATCTTTCTAATAGCTCGGGCTCAAAATTTCTCTTTGTCAGAAATTTATAAACAAAGTCCCATGAATTTAACGCATACCCTATTTGAAATTTTTCTATCGATGCAAGTGTGAAGCCTCTGTTCAATAGATATTCTAAAGCGTGCTGACCATCCTTTGTATTTACTAGTAAATGATGGTAAAATTTACGTATTAATTCATGAGCCTCAATCATTTTTGAGAATTCTTTGGAAGCCGATGTTTCCTTTGAAAATGTGGGTGCTGATATCTCTAATTCAATATGAGTTCTTTCAGCAAGCTTGATAGCCGCTTCTTGGAAGGACAAGCTTTCTAGCTCCATCAAAAATGAAAATGCATTTCCTCCTGCTCCACAGCCGAAACAATGAAAAATTTGCTTGTCAGGGGAGACGGAGAATGATGGCGTATTTTCACCATGAAATGGGCAGAGCCCAAAATAGTTACGCCCTTGTTTCTTAAGTTGTACATAGTCACTAATTAAATCAACTATATCAACAGCTTGGCGAATTTCATTAATTTTTTCTTCAGCAATTCGCACATGCATTGAGAACATCCCCATATTTTTTTCTTAAGAGATAAGAAAGTATAATTTTTCAACTTCTAGAATTGTCCAGCTCCAGCGCCTATCGCCTATCAAACTTCAGGTCTTCTCCCTACGATAAGTCATCATCGAATCGCTATCGCTCTTCGTGATTCCTTTATCTCAGTCGAAGCCCCTCCAGTTTGTACGGCGATAAGCAAGGCGCTTGCGCTTTTCTAATAAAAACTCAACTAAGAGTTATTCGTCAAAAATGAAGGAATCCCTTTTATTTTCGACAAAATTTTTATGAAATTTTTCTGGAATTGAATGCGATCTTCGCTAGTAAATGGCTTTGGTCCTTTGCCATATTTCCCTTGGCGACGGGCTTTGGCAGATAGATATCTCATATGTAATGCAGATTCGATATCTTTTTCCTCATACGGGATGCCACGTGGATTAAGGACATGAACCTTTTTTGAAAGAAGGGTTGAAGCTAAACCAATATCTTGTGTCACCACTACATCATTGGCATTCACATGATTCATAATAAACAAGTCTGCAGCCTCTTTATCTGAATCAACAAAATGCCAAACTCCCCCTAGAGGTTCATTGGGAACATGATTATAGGATGCAACAAATACGACATCAATGCCGAAATCTAGAGTAATTTCGACAATTTCCTCCTTTACCGGACAGGAATCAGCGTCCACCATAACCTTCAATTCACCTAATGTACTATTAATTCTACATCACTCCACATATTCCTCCTTAAAAAAAGGAATATCTTTTGCCATCCATTTTGTCGAATTTTCTTTAAGGCCTTGACTTCTCTCCATAATTAGTTTATTCGTTCACAAGTAAGTCTAAACCTATAATAAACATTTTTATCACAATTTTTTATTATAGTACAAACAATTGCTCTTTTCCATTCTTTTTTTCAAAAACAATAAAAATATTTAGAGATTTAGAGATGGCCCAAGTATAAGCAAAAGAACTAGTGCACATCACTACACACTAGTTCTCTTCTTTCGTCTTAAAATAATGATTAATGATAATATTAGCCGTTTCTTCTACCGCTTTATTCGTTACGTCGATCGATCTACAGCCGATTTTCTTGACGATCTTTTCAAAATAGTCCAGTTCTTCATTGATTCTTATCATATTAGCATAGCTCGCTTGATCATCTAGGCCTAATGATATAAGGCGTTCTCGTCTAATATTGTTCAATTTTTCCGGACTAATTTTTAAGCCAAAGCATTTCTCAGGCGATGTCTTAAATAATTCCTCAGGAGGATCGACCTCAGGGACAAGTGGAACGTTGGCAACCTTTAGTCTCTTATGAGCTAAATATTGGGACAAAGGGGTCTTGGACGTTCTTGAGACACCAATTAGGACGATATCCGCCTTTAAAATCCCTCGGGGGTCACGCCCATCATCATACTTAACTGCAAACTCAATTGCCTCAACCTTTTTAAAATATTCTTCGTCCAGTTTTCTCACTAAGCCAGGCTGGAAAAGAGGCGCTAAGCCGCTGGCATTTTGAATTTCATCGATTAGCGGGCCAATAATATCAATGGCATAGATTCCTTCTTTTTGACTCACTTTTTTCATATATTCTCGAACATCAGGCTTTACTAATGTATAAGCAATCATCCCTTTATCCATTTTGACAAGGCTGATTACTTCATCGATGTCGGCAATGTCTTCAACATAAGGAAACCGCTTGATTGTAGCTTTATTTCCATTAAATTGGCTGACAGCTGCCTTTGTAACAAGCTCTGCAGTTTCCCCAACAGAGTCAGATACAACATAGATGATTGGTATACTTCCCATTTCTTAAACCATCTCCTCTGTTTAAATTTGGGCAGACGATTATGGTGCTAATCGTTATTTGCAAGTGCGACTAACGCTTTGGTTAGGTTCGTCTTCGTTACACGACCAACTACCTCAAATCCCTTATCCGTTTCCTTGACTACTGGTAATGCATCTATCTGCTTATCAATCAGTTTCTGAGCCACATCGATGAGAAGATCTTCCTTAGAACACATCGTTATGTTCGGCATGCGAGTCATGATAATATTAACTGGCAAGGTGGTTAGCTCCTGCTTTCCTATACTAGCACGCAATAAGTCCTTTCTTGACAGTACCCCTACAAGTAGACTTTGTTGGTCTACGACAAATAGTGTTCCCACGTCCTCTAGAAACATCGTTACAATGGCGTCATACACGGACATATTTTCATTTACGACGACTGGTATGGATTGATAATCTTTTACAACAAGCTTATTTAGATTTTCCGTTAAAAGCTGAACGCCAGATTTCCCTGTATAGAAGTAGCCCACTCTTGGTCTAGCATCGAGGAAGCCTGCCATTGTTAAAATAGCTAAATCTGGACGTAAGGTTGCTCTCGTTAGCTTTAAACGCTCTGCAATTTGTTCGCCAGTTATAGGTCCGTTTTCTTTGACAATTTCCAATATCTGCTCTTGTCGTTTATTTAGTTCTATTGTACTCACCACCTAACAAGCTAATCGAAACAGAAAAAGCTATACTTTATACTGATTATTATATACTACTTGCCAAAAATGAAAAGAATGAGATAGGTAGCATTCCATGCATTGGTCGAATTATTTACATGATAAGACATGAAAGAGCCCTGTCGTTAATAACCGAGAAGGCTCTTTTCGATGACTATTACTTTACGATGATTTCCGTAACATCGGCAAATGCTTTAATGCGTTGAGCAAGCTTTGCCAGCATGCTTAAACGATTGTTTCTTAAGCCAACGTCCTCTACCATAACCATCGTCTTATCAAAGTAAGCATTAATTTCATCCTTTAATGAAACTAGGAGGTTAAAGTATTCCTCTTCTGAAAGATTACTTGAAATGGTTTTATCTACTTCTAGATAACGATCGTAGAGCTTTTGTTCCACTTCGTTCTCAAATAATCCAGGGTCGATCTCAACGATGCTATCAGCTTTGCTTGAGATATTGACCACGCGGCTCAATGCCTCGATGCTTTCTTTAAAACCTGCTTCATCCTTTTTCAGTTGAAGCGTCTCTGCCTTCCGTACAAGAGAAGCAACAGCTCCCACAGTTCCTGAAAGAACAGCATCAATGATATCGTAGCGGATTCCCTTATCATGTAATAAATGCTTGAGACGAAGCTTAAAGAAAGCGATAAGCTCCTGTTCAAGTTCCTCAAGGCTTAGCTTTGCAAAATTAGCTTCAGCTATGAATTCAACACTCAATGCGATCAGCTTTTCAAGCTTGATATCCCAGTTTTTGTGAATGAGGGTTTGGACAATGCCGCTTGCTTGTCTTCTCAATGCGTATGGGTCCTGAGAGCCGCTTGGAATAAGTCCGATCGCGAAGGTCGATGCAATCGTATCAAGCTTATCAGCAATCGCCAGAGCCGCACCAGGGTTCGACTCAGCCGTGTGATCCTCCGCATTTCTTGGCATATAATGCTCATTGATTGCTTTTGCCACTCGGGCATCTTCGCCCTTTTGCAGCGCATATTTCTCGCCCATAAAGCCTTGAAGCTCTGGGAATTCATAGACCATGTTTGTAACTAAATCAAATTTGCTAATTTCAGCAGCACGATCAGCAAGCTTTTGCTCCTCTTCGGAGAAATTCAATTCTGACGTTACCTTTGCTGTTAAGCTTCGGACTCGAGCCACTTTTTCGGCAAGTGTTCCAATTTCTTCATGGTAAACAATCGTTTTGAACTTATCCAAGGCTTTAGCAATCTCGAGCTTTTGATCCTCCTTATAGAAGAAATCCGCATCTGCAAGTCTAGCTCTTAATACCTTTTCATTTCCTCTAGCGACTGTTTCAAGATGCTGATGATCACCATTTCGCACTGTCACAAAATAAGGAAGGAGCGCTCCGTTCTGATCCTTGACAGGGAAGTATCTTTGATGCTCCTTCATCGAGGTAATGAGAACTTCTTCAGGCAACTCCAAGAACTCTTCTTCAAAGCGACCGAATAAGGCGGTCGGATATTCAACTAGATTGTTAACCTCCTCGAGGAGTTCCTCATCAACAGGAATGACCCAATGATGTTCTTCTTCCACCTTTTGCAGTTGGGAAACGATAGCCGATTTACGCTCGGCCGCATCCGCTATTACATACTGACTTAATAGTGTGACCACATAATCTGCTGGTGAAGGAATTTCTACCCTACTCCCGAGGAAGCGGTGACCATATGTCCAATTGCTCGTTTCCACTCCTGCAATGCTAAAAGGAATAACCTCCGAACCAAACATCGCAACAAGCCATTTAATAGGACGAATATATTTTAATTCCTCATTTGCCCAGCGCATATTTTTGGGGAAAGTCAAGCTAGTGATGATATTTTTCAGCTCTGGCAAAAGAGATTCCGTGCTCTGTCCCTTAATAAATTTTTCAACATGGGCATACTCGACACCATTCACTTCCTTGAAGTAAATATCATCCACGCTCATTCCTTGACCGCGGCTGAAACCGATGGCTGCTTTCGTCCAATTTCCATTTTCATCTAGTGCAATCTTTCGTGCGGGACCTTTCGCTTCCTCTTGTATATCCTGTTGGGCTAAAGCAACATCTGTAATAACAACACTTAAACGACGAGGGGTAGAAAAGGAACGAATCTCACCGAATTCAATCTTATGCTCGTTCAGCCACTTTTGTACTTTTTCGCTTAATTGCTCCATCGAAGCGGTCACGAATCTGGCTGGCATTTCTTCTAATCCAATTTCCAATAATAGATCTTTACTCATGGCTGTTTTCCTCCTTTGCCTTTAGGATTGGAAAGCCAAGCTTTTCCCGTTCTTCATAGAACGTCTTCGCTATTTTTCTCGCTAAATTACGACAGCGGCCAATATAACCTGTCCGTTCTGTAACGGAAATGGCACCCTTCGCATCCAGCAGGTTAAAGGTATGGGAGCATTTCAAGACATAATCATAAGCTGGATGAACTAGACCTTCATCCATTTGGCGATGGGCTTCTTTTTCATAAATATTAAATAGGTTAAAAAGCATTTCGGTATCTGATGTTTCAAAGGTATATTTGGAATGCTCATATTCCGGCTGGAGGAAGATATCTCTTACTGTGAAGCCCTCTGTCCACTCCAAATCGAAAACATTTTCCTTGTCCTGGATGTAGGAAGCGAGACGCTCAATTCCATACGTGATTTCCACGGAAACCGGCTTACATTCTAGACCACCGACCTGTTGGAAATAGGTAAACTGTGTGATCTCCATGCCGTCAAGCCATACCTCCCAGCCTAGTCCTGCACAGCCAAGAGAAGGATTCTCCCAGTTGTCCTCAACAAAGCGAATATCATGCTCCAATGGATTAATGCCAAGGGCACGCAAGGAATCCAAATAAAGCTCCTGAATATTGTCAGGTGATGGCTTCATAATAACCTGAAACTGATGATGCTGGTACAATCTGTTCGGGTTCTCTCCGTAGCGGCCGTCGGCAGGACGACGAGATGGTTCCACATAGGCCACATTCCAAGGCTCTGGACCAATGGCACGCAAGAATGTATAAGGACTCATCGTACCCGCACCCTTTTCTACATCATAGGACTGCATCAAAATACAGCCTTGATTAGACCAGTGCTTTTGTAGTGTTAGAATCATGTTTTGAATGTTCAACTTTATCCCTTCCTTCTTTTATTGCATATGGAAAACAAAAAAACCCTCGATCCCTATGCTCACGTAGTAGCATAGGGACGAGAGTTTACCCGCGGTTCCACCCTATTTGCTGCAATGCTTGCAGCCACCTTAGTGCCTATTAGGCTTACAATGCTCCGGAACGCCTTCCTTAACGCTCTATCTCCTAGCTCACACCATCCTAGGATCGCTAACATAGAGGAATGCTAAGTACTCTTTTCCATCATGGCAATTTATTTTTATCATCATAGCGAAAATTTTTTCCATTGTCAATCTTGCTTTAAGCTATTTAAATTTTCCATTTGTTTCAAGAACTTTTTCGTCTTTAAGTTTAAACCTGAATATTCATCATAGTAAGCCGAAATAATCTTTTTCAGCTCTTTTTTTGTTTCCAGCTTTACTGAGATGTTACCTAGACGATTGATATCCAAATAATAAAATAAACGCAGTAGCCTTACGGTTGCCTGAGAAATTTTATAATGATAAGGATCTTTTTCAAGGCACCGATGACAGAGAAATCCTCCCTCCCTAATGGAAAAAGAAAATTCTCCCTCGGTACTTTTACAAATTGTACACTGATCGAGGATGGGATATAGTCCAAATGAAGGTAGCATTTTCATCTCATAGATATTCATGAGAATTTCTGCATCCATCCCCTCATTGATATGATTCAATGTTTGATATAGAAGCTCAAACAAAAAAGGATTTGGCTTCTTTTCGTCGGTTCCCTTATCCGTTAAATCTAGGATATAGCTCGCATAGGCGGTAAGAAAAATATCCTCTCGGATCTCCCTCATCGAAGAAAGGATATCCCCTTGCTCTAAAGTGCCTAGACCCGTGCTCCGCTTAATCAAAAAATATCCATATGTAAAAGGCTGAGTGACGGCGGCCAGCCGACTATTCGGCTTCTTAGCACCCCTTGCCATCACACCAACCTTCCCCATTTCTCGGGTATATAAGGTGACAACCTTGTTTGACTCTCCATAATGACTTGTTCGCATGACGATGCCTTCACATTTTTGAAGCATCGTACAACACCATCCTAATTACAGGCACTACAGAAATGGAAACTTCTCTGCTAGCTCATTTCTCTGAGTTTCGGGTATTTCTTGATCATCCTTCTCTAATTCCTTATAGAGAAGATAGGTGTCAATATTACCTGTTTCAGAAAAGATCTTCCAGGTAAAATCCAACATCAAAATTCCCACCTTTCAAATTTCGACTAGCAACATCTATCCCAAATCCTTAAATATATCTTGGCCCTGTCTTATTAAATTCATGAAACGTAAATATTGTTAATGTTTTTTTGGTATAGGCTGTATTCGCACGGATTGTGGTTCTGGAATGTCCTTAATACCGGCCATTCCGTTTCATACTAGGCGTGCGATACGCATAGTTTGAGTAGCACTTTTCTCCGTTGTTTCAACAGATAGACTGCATAAACAACTGTATTGTCTGATAATTTTTTGTTTAAAAGCAACAATGTTTGAGAAAAGAGCCTTCGTATAAAACCAATCTTTCCCTAGTATTCATCCTCACGGAATCCAAAATCACGCAGCTGTGACATTTTATTGCGCCAATCCTTCTGCACCTTCACCCATAGCTCTAAGAATACCTTTGAACCTAACAGATTCTCAATGTCCACTCGTGCCCGTTTGCCAATTTCCTTGAGCATGCTTCCTTGCTTCCCAATGATGATACCCTTTTGCGAATCCCTTTCGACAATGACAGTAGCCATCACATGAACGACATCCTTCTCTTCAAGACGCTCCATTTTTTCGATTACGACGGCAAGAGAATGGGGGATTTCCTCCCTTGTTAGATGTAATGCCTTTTCTCTAATTAGCTCAGAGACAATAAATCTTTCTGGATGGTCTGTTACTTGATCCGCTGGGTAATATTGTGGCCCTTCTGGCAAATACTTCTTAATTTGCTCCAATAATCTTTCAACATTATTACCTTCGAGTGCGGAGATAGGGATAATCTCTGCAAAATCGTGTTTTTCTTTATAGGATTCAATAATCGAAAACAGCTCGTCAGGAGGGATCTGATCGATTTTATTAATCACTAGAAAAATAGGTGTTTTGACCGATTTGAATTTTTCAATGATAAATTCTTCTCCTCGACCATAGCCTTCTACAGCATTAACCATAAATAACACGATATCGACTTCTTTTAATGTATTTTGTGCAACCTTCATCATGAAGTCTCCAAGCTTATGTTTCGGCTTATGAATTCCAGGAGTGTCTATAAAAATTAACTGTGCATCATTTGTTGTAAGGACGCCTTGAACCTTATTTCGAGTTGTTTGCGGTTTGTCGCTCATAATCGCGATCTTTTGACCAATTACCCGATTTAAAAAGGTGGATTTTCCAACATTTGGTCGTCCGATAATGGAGATAAAGCCAGATTTATGAGTTTGTTTGTCAGCCATATTATTCATGTAAATCCTCCGGTGTAAAAGTTAGCCCATTTGTGAAGACTACTGTTTTATTTATTCTACCTTATTTTTTTTTATATTTCATTATTTGTAGCAAAAATGTAATATCGATATTTGAATTTTCTAAAAATTACAGTCTAAGGAGAGCTTTTCCTAGTTTTATTATTCCTAGGGGGTGGGGAGGTTAATACAAAACTGCCTACATAAGAGCAGGCAGTTCATTTAAAATATTTTGGGGATGAAGATGATCAAGCCGATGATAACAGCTACTATCGAAAAAATAAGGACTGCTCCAGCTGAAACATCCTTCGCCTGCTTAGCAAGCGGATGAAAATCGGGCGTTACAAGATCAACCAATCGTTCTATGGCGGTATTCAACAGCTCAAGCGTTATCACTCCACCTATAGTAAAGACAATAAATAACCATTCCATCGGCGTTAACTTCACAGCCATTCCAACAATCATGACGAGAATAGAGATAACAACATGAATCTTCATGTTTCTCTCTTTCAAAAATGCATGGATGATTCCCTGTAAAGCATATCGAAAGGAATGAAGCACCCCGCTTGATTTAGATGTCCTCTTACCGTTGTAATCCGAACTCATCTAAGATTTCCCTTTGCCTGTCAAACATGATTTTCTCCTCTTCTTCATTCATATGGTCATAGCCAAGCAAATGAAGAAGGCCATGAACAGCTAAGAAGCCCATTTCTCTGTCAAAGCTATGTCCATATTCAGAAGCCTGCTCACGGGCTTTTTTAACTGAAATAATTATATCTCCAAGAATTCGTGGAAGATCCATGCCGCTAACCGCTATTTCTCCCTCGCCCATTTCTTCAAGTGCAAAGGAAATCACATCGGTGGGATAATCTTTTCCCCGGTACCCACGGTTGATCTCTTGAATTCTCTCATTTGAAACAAATGTAACCGATAATTCACTGTCGGATTCCACGTTTTCCTTCTCGGCAGCAAAGTTCAGAAGTTCCTCTAATTTTTGGACCATTTCCTCGGAAATTTCATCCGTCTCGTCTAAAAAATCAATGTTTAAGCTCATGCCTGTTTCACCTTCTGTTTCGTCATTTCCGGATATTCAATCCGTGAGTGAAAAATTCCCTTCAATGTTTCGCATAATGTGTTGGCCACAGTTTCCAGTTCTTTTAGAGTCAGATCACATTCGTTAAGCTGTCCATCCTGAAGCCGGTCGGCAATGATATTTTTGACCAGGCCTTCGATTTGTTCTGGCTTTGGGCTCGACATCGAACGTACAGCTGCCTCGACGCTGTCAGCAATCCCAATAATCGCAATCTCCTTTGTTTGCGCCTTCGGTCCTGGATAGCGAAATTCTTTTTCGTTTACATCAAGACCATTTTCCTTTGCCTTATGATAGAAGAACTTCAACAGTGTCGTTCCATGGTGCTGCTCAGCTATATCTACAATCTCCTTAGGAAGCTTATACTTCCGCAGTATCTCCGCACCATCGGTTGCATGGGCAATGATGATATTTTTACTAGTCAGCGGCGGCAGTCGGTCGTGGGGGTTTTCAATATTCATTTGATTTTCTATAAAAAACTGGGGTCGATTCGTTTTCCCAATATCGTGATAATAGCAGCCTACTCTTGCCAGCAATCCATTGGCCCCGATCGCTTCACAGGCTGCTTCTGAAAGATTGGCAACCATTACACTGTGATGATAGGTTCCTGGTGCCTCTGTAAGGAGCTTTCTTAATAACGGGTGATTTGGATTGGATAACTCAATCAGCCTCATCGTCGAAAGGAAGCCAAAACCAGCTTCAAAAAATGGCAGCAATCCGATCGTTAAGACAGCAGAAGAAATCCCTGATACAAACGCTGCAACAAAATAAAAAGTATACTCGAGCGCATTGTAGTGCACATTTTGCATAAAAGCGAGGGCAAATATAACAATTAGGTTAATGACTGAAACAAATAACCCCGCTTGCAATATTTTAGAACGCTGATTTTGTTTGCTTAAGTATAGAATACCCGCGATTCCACTACATAGTATATAAATACCAACTGTAATATTTAAGGAACTCGAGATTCCTTCATTAAAAATAATGCTGGCACATACGGCCATAATCACCGTCCAAAGAAGCGCTAACCGTTCATCAATGAGAATCTTGATCAGCATGGCTCCCATGGCCACTGGAAATACATAGCCAATCTCAGAATAGTTAATCTGAATTAAACTGATCCCTTTAAGCAAGCCAATTGTCAGGATAAAAATAATGCTAAATAGAAGCACATAGTTTTGCTTCGTTTCCCTCTTTACGTCAAGTCCATAAAAATAAAAATATAGTGCAGCTAGCATAGTCCCTATGATTAATAAGAGACCCACAAATGGTAAGCGTGAATTTTCATTATCTAATAGACCTACCAGCTCTAATTGACGATAGATTTCTGGATTAATTAATTGGTTTTCCTCAACAATGATTTCCCCCTGCAAAATCTTCACAGGCTCTACACTTTCCCTTGCTTGTTTCCTTAATTCCTGGGTTGCATTCACGTCAAAGAATTCGTTTTGCATAATGGCGTAACGCCCTAACTCAATAACTGCGCTTTTTAATGCAAGATCGAGATTGGCAAACCTCAGTTCTTCCTCCACACGCTTTTTGGCATTTTCAACTTCATCCGCTGGTATTTTATTCTTCATCACATTGTTGATGGCCGTCACAGTAGTATCCTTAGCGATGGATAATTCTTGTGGCGATGAAGAAACCAGTGCAGCAAAGGTTGAATCGGACACATCATCTGAGACATCCTCTGTTAGCTTTTCCTTCAACATCGCTACTTTATCACCTGTCGGTTTACTTCCGCTTGGCGTTTCAGATTCCCCCGAAGGAGAGCTTTTCGAGCCAGCTTCGACGTCTTTATTCACTTCAGCAGCAGAATTAAAAATAGAGGTGATCAAATCTACTCTATTTTCGTTAATCTCCTTCTTTAGTACATAGACATCTCCCACTTGTGCCTCAGCAGCCTCTTTTTTCCGCTCCGTGCTTTCCTTATCAAATATGGTCACTGGCGATCTTATGGCCTGGCTCGCAACTGAAAACAAATTCAAGTCAAGCTTCTCTGGTTTAACATTACTGTACATAGCCACATAGAGTATAAGAGCAAGTAGAATAAATAAGAGCACTCTGAAGAAGGTAACATCTAGTAAGTCACGAATTCTAGCTAATTGTTGCTGAAATCTCTCCAATTCAATTCCTCCTATCTAGGCTTCTGTAATGCCAGATAAGCAAAATTGCGAAATGTCCATTTGTGATCCAACCTGGCTTTTGCCGGGAAATCAAAATTCTAAAGAGGAGCATTTATTTATGTATATGGCACATCCATGCAAAATTACCTTATGAAAATGATAACAGGTTTCTAACTAAGTTTCACCTACAAATAGAATTTGAGAAGGCTCTTTGCTCAAACATCACTGCCGTACGAAAACTGCCTTTAAGAAAAAAGCTTCAAAAAGCCGCTTGGATCCTCCAAAGCGGCTTAAGTCTTGCTATTCATATGCTTGAATGATTCTCGCTACCAATGGGTGTCGTACCACATCACTTTGTTCAAGGTAAACCATCCCAATCCCTCTCACATTTTGTAATCTTCTTTCCGCCTCAATAAGTCCTGATTCTACTCCTTTTGGGAGATCGATTTGGGTTTTATCCCCCGTGATAATCATTTTCGAACCGAAGCCAAGACGTGTAAGGAACATTTTCATTTGTGCCTTCGTCGTATTTTGAGCCTCGTCCAAAATCACATAAGCATCATCGAGGGTTCTTCCACGCATATACGCAAGCGGTGCAATTTCTATCGTTCCTCTATCAATAAGTCTTCCTGTATGCTCCGCCCCTAAAATATCGTGCAAGGCATCGTAAAGTGGCCGTAAGTACGGATCGACCTTTTCCTTTAAGTCTCCTGGTAAAAACCCAAGGCTTTCACCTGCTTCAACAGCAGGTCTAGTTAAAATAATCCTCTTAACAAGACCATTTTTTAGCGCATGAATCGCCATAACAACGGCAAGATAGGTTTTCCCTGTCCCCGCTGGACCAATGCCAAAAACCAAATCGTTTTTTTTCATGGCATTAATGTATTGCTTTTGTCCGATGGTTTTAACACGAATGGATTTCCCTTTGGCGTTTTTGGTAATCTCTTCCTCGTAAATGTCCTTAAAATAATCCAAGGTCCCTTTCTTCGCCATTTGGATGGCATACATCACATCACGACCAGAGATACTAATTCCCTTGCGTATCACATAAAGGAGCTTTTCGATAATGTCGCTCACCATTTCGACATGTTCTTCAAGCCCAGATACATGGACCGTTTCTCCCCTAGTGACAATTGATACATGAAGCTCCTCTTCAAGAATCTTTATGTTTGAATCAGCATTACCAAGCAATGAAAAGGCTTCGTTTGGATTTTCTAATTGAACCTTTATAGTAGTTAAATCTTCTGTCATTCCGACTCTCCTTGAATGATTGGGTATGGTTTTGCAATATTTTCTATTACCTGAAAATGTATGGATAAGTATACTTTACCATTCTGTGTTGTTTGACGCAAAATTTTTTCCCCTTTAATCCTAGCATCCTCAGGAAGGCCGTTTTTTATATCCTTTCTAGCCATTTCCTTTGCAACCTCTATCGCTTCCTGCTCAGAATAGACTTTCGCTAATTGTTCACTTTCTCTGTAGGTTTCCTCAACATAGGTGATCGGAAGCTTCCATTTAAGGAATTGGAACTGTTTTTCTTCTTCCTCCATCTTAAATTGTTTGTATGGAAGCTCTCCATACCCCCAGACTTGAATCGGCCAATCGCCAAACTTCAGATAGTGCTTTCTCTTTTCATTTCCATTGAACACTTGAAAGCTACTCTTTAATGGGAGGGACACCTCGGACCGATACCACGTTTCTCCAAAAACCTCTCCCTTTGCCGCAATCGTTTTTGTTTCCCCTTCTTTGCCAATTTCTCCTGAAACTAATATTTGTCCTGGCTTTACATGATCATGAATTTCAACTTTCGGCTGACCTTCCTCCACAAACATATCTACGATGACCGCTTTCTTTGTAGCAACCAAATTTTGCGGTCCATATTCCTCCGGCTTCTCTGGTATCGTTTTTTCAACGACCTGTAGATGATAGGTTGTCCCCTGTAACTCAACACCAACCCAAGTAATTTCATCAATAGAGTTTGTAATCGCTCGTTGAATTCCTTCTGGCTCCTCAACTAGAAATCGAAGCTTGCCAGTCTTCACACCGATGCGATCCAGTTCTTTTTTGATTTTATGCTCTGTTGCAGGATCCGCTCCCTTTATCTCGATTCCCCAAATGGTGTTTGAAAGGAGAAAAATGATGGCTGAAAAAAGAAAAGCACCGATAAGAAAGCCGCTATTCTTCAGCATTCTTTTGATAAAAAAAGGGATGCCTGTCCTACGAAGAAACTCCACTTTACATTCAGTTCCCCGTACAATGGGTCGTATTTCTTTGACATCATCTAATGCCAGCTTTAATGTAAGGGACTCTGGCCCATGCTTTTTAACATCCCAAATATAAATTCCTTTTCTCGTAAGGTGGTTTAGAAACCTCTCTAGCCCTTGTCCCGTAACCTTCACTGTGACATATCCCGAAAAATAATAAATCCATTGATTTCTCATTTTGTGCCTCCTGAGCCCTTTTTCACTCTATCTATCAGAAAGGAAGGAAACCTATCCACATATTTCGTTTCCCCCCTATTGAATTTGTTCAAGGATTATCCTTTTAAGAATATAACCTGGTCAATTTTCCCTTCTAACAAAATCTCTTCAGGAAGTATCGTCTTGATTACAAAAGCCTTGCCTTTTACCAACAGTTGTCCTTGCTTGAGTAAAAGCCTAATTTCCTTATCAGAGAAGGCGATTAATCCCCGATGATTCTCAATGTATATATGAATTTGACCTATCATCGTGATCCGGGGTAGGTCCATCATGACATCCTGGGGAAGTTCCATATGCTTCGTCATCCAGCTCATAACCCGATGGCCCCACTTTTTTGCCATAAAAAAGAACCCCCTTTCATCTCATATTTATGAAATGAATGAAGGTTCTAGCACTACATTTTATTAAGATGCGGAAAACAGAGGGATGGTTCTTGATTAGCCCCATGGATGGGCAATCAATTTATTTAGTTTTTACAATATTAAACGCTTGCTTCAAAGCATTTGCAGCCTGGTTAATTCCATCATGTGCGCCGGCCAGAACCCCCGGCATCCAGAAGAATCCGTGAATCATCCCATCATAACGGGTCGCTTCAACTGGGACACCAGCGGCTTTCAAGCGTGCTGCATACGCTTCCCCTTCATCACGTAACGGATCAAAACCTGCCGTAATCACCAAGGCTGGCGGAAGTCCGCTTAAGTCTTTTGCCAATAAAGGCGAAGCATACGGATTTTGACCATCTTGTTCATCACCTAGATAATGATTCCAGAACCAAACCATCGTGTTTTTTGTTAAAAAGTAGCCTTCTGGGTTATTGCGGTAGGAATCTGTGTCATAGGAGTGGTTCGTCACCGGATAAATCAGCATTTGATAGGCAAGAGTTGGCCCTCCCTGTTCGCGAGCCATTAGGGCCACAACCGCTGCTAGGTTTCCGCCCGCACTATCACCGCCAACAGCAATCCGCTCAGGATCTACGCCAATCGAAGCAGCATGTTCTGCCACCCACTCAACGGCCGCATACGCATCTTCAGCAGCAGTCGGGAATTTATGCTCAGGAGCTAATCTGTAATCAACGGAGATGACAACACAACCAGCCCTGTTTGCCAACATGCGGCATGGCACATCGACCGTGTCCAAATTGCCGATCACCCAGCCTCCGCCATGATAGTAAACCAAAGCTGGGAATGGCCCTTCTCCGGCTGGCGAATAAATCCGCACAGAGATTTCTCCTCCTGCTACCGGAATCGTCCTGTTTTCTACCTTCTGTACTTCTTCTGGGACTCCTGCCAGAAGGCGGAAATCAGCCATCCTTGCTAATTCAGGGGTTAGCATCTCCATCGGCGGCATACCAGTAGATTCTAATTGCTTTAAAATGAACCATGCTTGCGGGTCAATATTCTTCTTGAAAAATCCTTCCTTAACTAAACCTTTATCAGTGGCATTCGGAGCTAACGACGAGGTAAATCCTTCATAGCCCCTGGCTGCCACATCATCACAAAGCAAGCGATACAGTCCGACTCCACCAGGAAAGGCAAGAAATCCCCTTGGCTTGCCCTCGATATTCGCTCCCATATACCACGAATCCGTCTTGGTTAAAAGCGACATTTCAGCAAGGGCATGGCATTGCTGGCTCCAAAATTCTTCGGCTTCCACGGTTGCCTCGAACGCTTCCAAACGATGTTTACGAAGATAATCAATGCAATCAGCCACCCATTCCACATGCTGCTCAATCGAAATCAGCATGTTGCTAAGGACTGATGGACTTTGCGGACCGGTTAACATAAACATATTTGGGAAACCAGACGTGGCAAGTCCCAGGAAGGTTTTCAGTTCGGCACCATCTGCCCATTTGTCCTTAAGTGACACATCATTTTTACCGCGAATATCCATTTTAAATAAAGGACCTGTCATCGCGTCAAACCCAGTCGCAAATATAATGACGTCCAATTCATAATCGGCTTCAGTTGTCCTGATTCCATTTAAGGTCATTTCCTCAATAGGCTCTGCCTTTATATCCACGAGGGAGACATTGTCGCGGTTATATGTTTCATAATAGTCTGTGTCGAGAATGGGTCGTTTCGTTCCATAGTAGTAGGTTGGCATCAGTTTTTGTGCTTTTTCAGGGTTATGAACCAACTGTTTGATCTTGTTGCGGATAAATGCCGCTGCGGTTTCATTGGCTTCGGGAAGCCTATGGATGTCATTGTACCTATACAGCATGCTGAAGAGCCCGCCCTCCTGCCAAGCCTCTTCATATTGACGCTCTCGTTCTTCAGGGGTATCTTCCAATGCCGAGCGCAGCTGTGGTCCAGATGGTATGCCATGCATCGAGTATTGCATGAGCTGTTTGATCTCATCGTAATTTTCCCTCGTCTTGAACTTCACTTCAGTGTCATACGGATGATTTTGCGCTGGACAGCTATACTGAGGTGTCCGTTGAAAAACGGTCAGATGGCCCGCTTCTTTGGCGATTACGGGAATTGCTTGGATTCCGCTTGATCCGGTTCCAATTACACCGACACGCTTGCCGCTAAAAGACACTTTTTCATGTGGCCATCTACCGGTGTGGTACATCTCCCCTTTGAAGCTGTCCAATCCCTTAAATTTTGGGATGTTAGAGGCAGAAAGAGCGCCTATTGCCGTGATAAAGTACTCTGCAGTAACTAACGTTCCATTCTCCAAGCGAATCTCCCAGTTGCGATTATGTTCATCGTAGCGGGCGGCAGCTACCCGATTCTTGAACTGGATGTCACGCCTTAGGTCCAATTTGTCAGCAACAAAATTGATGTAGCTTAATATTTCTGGCTGCTCAGCGTACCTAGATGACCATGTCCATTCGTTCAAAATCTCTTCTGAAAAGGTGTAATTATAGTAGATACTTTCGATGTCACAACGGGCACCTGGATAGCGGTTCCAATACCAAGTGCCACCGACATCTTCGGCCGCTTCATACACCCGAACTGAATAGCCCGCCTCCCGTAGTCGGTGAAGCATATACAATCCCGAAAAACCAGCACCAACGACCACAGCATCAAACACTGGAACATTCTGATGATTTAATGCCATCTTCAAATGCCTCCCTCAAAATGAAATGGAGTAAATGGTAAGCGATTCGAAAGATCCTCCGCCTGGATACTTTTAACACCTGAACCTTCTTTATCTTCGACATCATTTATTTTGGCTGTTTTCGCACGGATTGTGGTTCTGGAATGTCCTTAATAGAAAAGAGCCTTTATTTTACAGTCAATGGAACTACCTTCTGTCCAATGGCGGCGATCAGCTCAGGAGGCATTGGGAAGTTCAATGCAGCGGGGTCTTTCATGACCGCAGGAACAGTTTGTTCCATTGCTTGTTCACTAATATTAAACTCGCTGAAATCAGTTGGCAGGTCCACTTTTTGTTGAAGCAGGCGAATTTTCTCTATCGCTTTGGCTAATGCGGTATCCGGGGTGTCACCTTTCACATCGACATCCAGTGCTTGCGCCAATTCAGTCGCCCTTGGAAGATAAAGCTGTGGAATCATTTCCATTACTACCGGCAAGAACACAGCGTTTGCCAAGCCGTGTGGAATACGGAACAGCGCTCCATACGCATGGGCCAAGTTATGAACTGGGATCGCATTCAATGCAAAGCTGAATGCGGTGATTCCCATCAAGCTTGCTTGAAGCATATCGCTGCGTGCAGCCACATTTCCACCATTACTTACGGCTATTGGCAGATTTTTTTCAATCAAACGGATGGCATGTAGCGCATGAGCATCTGTTAAGCCCGTTGCGGTTGGTGAAGCAAGCGCCTCAATCGCATGGGTTAAAGCATCAAACCCAGTGAATGCCGTAATTCTTGGCGGCAAGCCAACGGTTAATTCCGGGTCCAAAATGGCGATATCCGCACTTAAAAATGGATTAATAATATTGGTTTTCATTTGAATGTCTTCGTTAAAAATCACTGCGATTGGCGAAACCTCAGAACCCGTCCCCGCTGTTGTCGGAATCGCAATATGCGGAATGTTCATATATTGGGCCGCCTTAGGGAAGGACTCATACAAGAAGCCGCCAGTAATCGCCGTCTTGATATCAGAAAGTCTATTATGCAGAGCATATTTAACCCCTTTTACGGTATCAAGCACACTTCCACCGCCGACAGCGAGCAAGCCGTCTGCTCCAATTTCACGAGCGAAAGCTGCGGCATCATTGACGAAACGGCTTTCTGCATCCTGAGCAATATCTAGGAACTTGCCAACGATTTGCGGACCGGACCCATTCCCTGTCAATTCAAAAATAGAGGCCACTTTTTCAACGACTCCGGCCTGCTCCAACCCTCTGTCACTTAGCAGAAGGATTCGCTTTGCTCCCATTCCTGCAAATAAACTTGGAACCAGCGCTCTCGAATTAGAACCGGAATTAATAGCCGTACGTAAGTTAAATTGTGATAGGGTTGTTTTCATTATCTTTTCACCTCTTCTTTAATTTTGACCGAACAAGATTCCGTACCACGGGCGCCGTTCCAGCTCCGAGGTCATCGAAGTATGCACATGTTTCACCTGTGAATAAGCATCGAGGGATTCTTTACCCATTTCGCGGCCGACTCCGCTTTGCTTATAGCCGCCAAATGGAGCATCATTGCGAAGCATATGCCAGTCATTAATCCAAACCACACCGGCCTGAAGCTCACGGGCCACCTCATATGCTTTATTGACATCACGGGTCCAAACACCAGCAGCAAGGCCATAAATCGTATCGTTTGCTAGGCGTATCGCCTCATCAAGTTCGCTGTAGCGGATTACGCACAATACCGGCCCAAAAATTTCCTCTTGGGCAATTTTCATATCATTTGTTACATTTGTAAAAATAGTTGGCGCAATAAAGTGTCCGCCTTCACAGCCAGGAACCGTTACCTCCTCGCCTCCAAGGACAATTGTAGCTCCTTCTTGCTTACCAGCTTCAATATAAGAGAGGATAGTTTCCTTTTGTTTCTTCGAAATAACCGGCCCAACATCAGTGGCAGGGTCTAGTGGATTTCCGAGCTTTAATTTGCTTGCTAGGCCAACAAGCCCTTCAACCACTTGGTCATAAATTTTATCCGGGACAAATAGGCGGGTGCCAGATTCGCAAAGCTGTCCAGAATGAAGGAATACGCCAAATAGACTTCCAGGAAGAGCGAGTTCTAGATCGGCATCCTCCAAAAGAATATTTGGTGATTTACCGCCGAGCTCAAGGGTTGTTTTCTTAATGGTACCAGCAGCAAGTGACATAATCCTCCTACCCACTTCAGTGGACCCGGTAAATGCAACCTTATCAACTTGAGGGTGTGTAACGAGGGCCTCACCAACCTCGCTGCCTGGTCCTGCGACGACATTGATAACTCCTGGAGGTACAACGGTTGAAATAATTTCAGCGAGCTTTAATGTGGAAAGTGGTGTGTAGCTTGCAGGCTTGAGCACGATCGTGTTCCCCATGGCAAGTGCAGGAGCAATTTTCCAAGTTGCAATCATCATTGGCAGGTTCCAAGGGGTCACTGCTGCACACACACCGACTGGTTCCCGCCAAATGAAGTTTTGCACTGGTCCAGGGAATGGTGGAATTGGCAGAGCTTCAGAGAATGGATACTCAACAATTAACTTGGCCATGGTTTGGAACAAGTCGGCCGTTTGTAAAATATCATTGCTCGAGATTCGGCGAACGGTGCCGCCAGAGCTGATTGCTTCCAGAAAAGCCAGTTCTTCGGCATGCTGCACAATCTGATAAGCAATCATATTCAATACATTTGCCCGATCCCCCGGCTTCATAGTTTTCCAATCCCCTTGATCATAGGCCGCACGGGCTGCTTTTACTGCCCGATCAATGTCTTCAACCGTTCCTTTGGCTACCTTAGCAGCCAGCTCTCCTGTTGCCGGATTAAAGACATCAAAAGTTTCTTGGCTTGTGCTCGGCTCCCATTTTCCATTAATAAAGTGGAAAAATGTTTGTACTTCAATTTTGACTGTCATTCTACTTCCTCCTCGTATAGTAAGTTTAGAATCCTCTTTCGAGGTAATTTCCAGTTCGTTTATTGCTCTTTGATAACTTCATAGATGGTAGTTCAGATAGTG
>NZ_JAUSTU010000011.1:0-163667 GCF_030813005.1 Anoxybacillus andreesenii | reverse complement strand
AGGAAGAAATAAGAAAGTAATTGAAGAATACATTCGAAATCAAATACAAGATGATATTGTCGCAGATCAACTTAGTATGGAAGAATTTATTGATCCGTTCACTGGTCAAGAAGTAAAGAGAAAAAATAAAAAGAAATAGGAGAAACCCTTTAGGGTTAGCCGGAAAAGTAGTGCGGTTGGCGAACTTTCAGAGCCCTTTGAAGGGCTGGCCAGTAACGAAGGCTTTCAGCCGTAGAACAAACCACCCGTTTTCACGGGTGGTTATGATTATGAGCAAAAGAGAATAATAAAAAGCAAAAACTTTTTACTGCTGTTTATGCGTCTCTTATGTGTATATAAATTAATAGCATTAAAGGAGCCTTTTTGCGACATGGGAAAGAATGATAGATTTAATCATGATGAATTATTTACAAGCTTTATTAGGGAGAACAAAGAGAACTTTTATCGGCTAGCCTACAGCTATGTAAAAAATTCTGAAGATGCTTTAGATATCTTACAAGACGCGATCCATAAAGCGATCGTCTCAATTGATTCTCTTCAGGATATAAAGATGCTTAAAAGCTGGTTTTATAGAATAGTGGTCAATACTTCCTTAGATTTTCTTAGGAAACATAAACGAGTCAGTATTGTGGATGCGGAAACAATGGAATATATCAGTTCAGGCAGTGAAGACCATTATGAAAATATTGATTTAGAGAGGGCTTTGGATCAATTAACGCCTGAATACAAGAGCATTATTGTTTTACGCTTTTTTGAGGATTTGAAAATAGAAGAAGTAGCAGATGTTCTCAATGAAAATGTGAATACGATAAAAACACGATTGTATAAAGCCTTAAAGCTATTACGAGTTGAATTGAACGATGAAATTATTAAGGGGGCAAACTAGAATGGACAAAAAATTAGACCAGCTTAAAACGGAGTATAAAAATATTCAAATTCCAGATGAATTGGATCTCATTGTCGAGAGGGCATTATTAAAGGGAAAGAAGAAGAAAAAGAAAAACGGTTATAAGTGGGTGGCTGGAACGGCTGCAGCTGCTGTTCTTTTTATCGGAGGTTTGAATATTAGCCCAGCAATGGCCAGCACTTTAGCAGATATGCCTGTTGTTGGGAGTATAGTAAAAGTATTAACCTTTACAGAATATAAAGTGGATAAAGACAAATATCAAGCAGATATAAAAGTACCGGCAGTATCAGATTTAGAGAATGGAGATTTGGCTCAAAGTTTGAATGAAAAGTATTTAAAAGAAGGAAAAGAACTATATGACGAATTCATGGTTGATATGAAGGAGTTAGAGAATGATGGCGGCGGTCATCTTGGGGTTGACAGCGGCTATGAGGTGATAACAGATAATGATCAGCTCTTATCAATTGGTAGATATGTTGTAAATACAGTTGGTTCATCTTCAACAACCATGACATACGATACAATCGATAAGAAAAATCAAATCCTATTAAGCTTACCAATGTTATTTAAAGATGATAGCTATGTGAAAACAATTAGTGAGAATATTAAAGAACAAATGCGTGAACAAATGAAGGCGGATGAGAATAAAATCTATTGGGTATCTAATGCTGGTCTAGAAGACGAAGAGCTTACTGAGCTTTTCGAAACTATTAACAAAGAGCAAAACTTCTATATTAATAATGAAGGAAAATTAGTCCTATCCTTCGATAAATACGAGGTGGCTCCTGGATATATGGGAGTTGTTGAGTTTATCATTCCGACGGAAATAATTTCGGACATTTTAGTAAGCGATGAGTATATTCATTAATGGGAAAACCGAACGGTGTCATTCCGTTCGGTTTTTTACGCACTAATTCTTTTAACTGTCCATCCCAGAAAGACAAAACCTCCATTCTGTCCACGGGCGGTACCAGGTACCAAATTAGTCACAGAAGATGAATGGCTTTTTATATAAGTTAGGCTGGGGACAAGCCCCGGCCTGTTTCATTGATTTTGATATTGGAAATGAACAATAAATATACTGATAAGAATATAATGAGACCAAAATTCTCGATGGCAATATTAGCACCTTACATATTTGCGTTTGAAACCAAGTCTTCCCTTATCAATCTCTTTTTGAATACTCTCGTAGGCGTTGAGCATACTGCTTTTTTTCTTGTCCCGTTTGACTTCTACGATACCTACTTCTTTTGCGGTCTCGACTGCCTTTTCATGCCCTGGCAAATATGAAATCCCCACAGTGTAGAGGAAATTATTCATAGCGGATTTTGTTCGTTCTGGTGAATTATGAATCGTATTTTTGACCAAATCAAGCATATCAGAAATCTTGCTTTCGGAAAATTCGTGGTCTTTGCGATTTCCTAGAAGCCAGCAGTAGCAGCTCCAGCCTGCTGACATTCTCAGCTCGTCACCACTTGCAATCCATTTATCTGCAATGTCTTGAGCAATATCGGATTCTGACAGAGTGACCGCTACTACATAATCGGACAGCATATAAAAATACGCTCCATCTATCCAACGGTCAAAGTCCGATTCAGTCATCGCCTTTGGATCAGCAATAATTCCTGCAAAGTACATAGCATCGTAGTTCCCTGTGGCATAAAGCTCTTCAGCTAAAGGTTGATTTATTTTTATTTGCTTGGCAATGGGTTTCATCGCTCCTGTAGCCACTCCAAAAAGTGGCTCGTGGGCACCATTCGATATGTACATTTTTTTCGTTCGTTCCTTGCCTAATGCCTCAAGCTCCTGCATAACGGTTTCGAAATCCATAGTTTTGTCCATCCTTCCTTTTCAAGCTTTCTATACTTATCATTTTACCATTATTCTTAATCAAGTATTTATGAAGAAACTCAAGTACCGGACCCATCCTTGGAAAGACTAAAGAGTAGTATAATTGTTGAAGTGAATTTATAATAAAAAATATCTAATAGAAAGAGGTAGGGAAGAGTGTATGAGTGATCAAATTAAAGTAGGAATTGTAGGCTATGGCAACCTTGGTAGAGGGACGATTGAAGCGATTAAGAAATGTTCGGATATGAAGCTTGTGGCTATTTTTACAAGAAGGGCACCTGAGAGCCTTTCCATAAATGAACCAAATGTCGAGGTTTTACATATTTCAAGTGCAGAGGAATATAAGGACAAAATTGATGTAATGATTTTATGTGGAGGTTCAGCAACGGATTTACCAGAGCAGGGACCTTATTTTGCTAGAATGTTTAACACAATCGATAGCTATGATACCCATGCGAAAATCCCTGACTATTTTGGTATGGTTGATGAAGCGGCCAAAGCGGGAGGAAAGACAAGTATTATTTCTGTTGGCTGGGACCCAGGCTTATTCTCTGTGAACCGTCTAATGGCTGAAGCGATTTTACCGAGTGGTGAAACTTATACTTTCTGGGGCAAAGGACTGAGCCAAGGACACTCTGATGCGATTCGTAGAGTAGAGGGTGTAGCAGGTGGTGTACAGTATACAGTACCGATTGAGGAAGCAGTGGAAAGGGTCAAGAGTGGAGAAAATCCAGAATTAACTACCGGCGAAAAACACCGCCGAGTTTGTTATGTTGTTGCAAAAGAAGGTGCTGATCGAGCAAAGATTGAACAGGATATCAAAACCATGCCTAATTACTTTGCTGATTATGAAACGGAAGTCAACTTTATCACTACTGAAGAATTAAAAGAAAATCACTCAAAATTACCACATGGAGGCTTTGTCATTCGGAGCGGAAAATCAGGTGAGGAAAATAAACAAATAATTGAATACTCACTTAACCTAGACAGCAATCCGGAATTTACGGCTAGTGTGCTAGTAGCCTATGCAAGAGCAGCTTATCGTTTGAATAAAGAAGGACAAGCTGGTGCAAAAACTGTTTTTGATGTTGCTCCTGGTTATTTGTCTCCAAGATCGGCGGAAGATTTGAGAAGAGACCTATTATAAAGGCTCTTTTCTCAAACATTGTTGCTTATGAGCAATCAATAATTAGACAAAATGATGTTTGCTGCAGTCTATCTGCAGAAACAACGGAGAAAAGTGCTGCTCAATCTATGCGTATCGCATGCCTAGTAGAAAAAAGAATGGCCGGTTTTAAGGTCATTCCAGAACCACAATCCGTGCGAAGACAACCATTATAAAAGAGGTTCCTACTCCCTGTGCGTTTATGATTTACTGCACTGGGGGTAGGAACCTTTTGCTTCGGGTTAGCCATGATGACATTGACTCAAATATTAGATAATTCTTTTCTATTAAGTATCAGTTGCAGCACTAATACTCCAAGAATCTGCATGATCACTTTTACAAGTACTTGACCCAAAATCGCCATCCAAATTACGTTCCATGGCAATATATTGGCACCGATTGGAGACAACCCAACCACGACAAAAATCGCTGAATCTAAAAATCCACCAATAATTCCGCTGTACAATACGCGTAAGTTCATCGGTAAATTTAACCTTGTGTAAATCTCTGTATCGGTCGTTTCTGAAACAGCGAAGCTTAACGCACTCGCAAACACAATCCACAATGTATCCCCAAGAAGATAGCTAGAGATGGCGGAAAGAATTAAGGCGAGAAGAATAAAAAGATACGTCTTCGTTCTTCCATATTTATTTTGAACAAGATCTCGAAGAATAAATGTTGCTCCGATCAGAAAGGAACCCATCGGAATGATAAAAATACCAACTTCGAGTGGTGCGAATTTGGCAGTAACCACATTTGCCAATACAATAGCAAGTAAATAAATTACTATTCTCATAAACATTCACCTCTCATCGATTATCAATTTTTTCAGGATATAAATCATGATTCATCAATCGATATTCAGCCATTTTTTCATACTTTGTACCAGGTCGTCCGTAGTTTGTATAAGGGTCAATAGAAATTCCACCTCTAGGTGTGAACTTGCCCCACACCTCAATATATTTCGGATCCATAAGCTCGATTAAATCATTCATAATAATATTCATGCAATCCTCATGAAAATCGCCATGATTGCGGAAACTAAATAAATATAGCTTTAAAGATTTACTTTCAACCATCTTTTGATCAGGAATATAGCTAATATATATCGTTGCAAAATCCGGTTGACCCGTTTTTGGACAAAGACTAGTAAACTCTGGACAATTAAATTTCACGAAATAATCTCGATTTGGATGCTTGTTATCAAATGCCTCCAAAATTTCAGGGGAATACTCAAACAAATATTTTGTTCCTTGATTTCCTAGTAATGTAATATCCTCTAACTCATGGTCTTTTCGTCCTTGCATAAAAAAATCCTCCCTATTTGTCCCGATTGGAATAGAGAGGTTAGCAGAATGAAATCAATAAAAAAAGCCATATCGATTTGCGGATATGGTTTGCACCATAGTTTTTTATAGAGGGTTTCTGCTATGAACCTCTCCCGTTCAAACGGGTTTCTTATTTAATTGATAAAGATACTATATAGGAAAGACAAAGGGAGTGTCAATAGAAATTTCCTTCTTTCAATAAAAAGGAAAAATAGAAAACCTTAGATTATATGCATTTTTTTGCTTTCTAATACGTTATAGTTAGACATAGGAATTCGTCAATAATGATGGAATATGCATGAAAAGGGGCACTTGAATGAAACATACCTATAGCCTTTTAGAGAAGATTCTATTTTTGTCTACCGGGGTGAATAAGGAGAGGCTGAGAAATGAATTACGGGGAAAGACGATAATTATAACTGGTGCAAGCTCAGGAATTGGGGAAGAAATAGCTTATTTTCTGGCTGATTTTCCTGTACATTTGATTCTTGTCGCTAGAAGAGAGGCAAAGCTTTTATTCTTGAAGGAGGAAATCGAAAAAAAGCAGCCAAAGTCAGCATCTATCGTGCTGACCTTCGTAACGAGGCGGAAATGGAAGCCCTTCTCACCTTTATTCATCAGCTCCCTAAGGGGCTGGATGTAGTCGTTAGTAACGCAGGAAAATCCATTAGAAGACCAATAAAGGATTCATTAGACCGCTATCACGATTTCTCGCGAACGATGGCGATTAATTATTTTGCGCCTGTTCAATTGTTATTGTCTGTTATTCCGCTCCTACAAAAAAATCAAGGGCAGATTATCAATGTTTCTACTATCAATGCTATGCTTCATCCATTTCCCTATTGGGCTGCCTATCAGTCATCTAAATCTGCTTTTGATATTTGGTTTCGCTCTGCGGCTCCCGAATTAAATGCACTGGGTATAGCAACAACTTCTATCTATCTACCATTAGTGAAAACTCCAATGGTCCTTCCAACAGAAGCATATCGAAAAATGCCTGCCATGAGCCCGAGCCACGTTGCGAAAATTATCTGCAAATCCATGTATACAAAAAGGAAAAAATACAGGCCATGGTGGTTGCCACTGGGACAGTTCGGCTCCTTGGTTTTTGGAGGATTACTCGAACAGTTCATCCTATCTAATGTAAGAAAAAAGGGGAATTAAGATGAAGATATTAAAATTCATTTATGTCTTAGATAAGCTTCGATTATTCTCTCCTGTAGGATTATATCGATTAATAGCTGCCATTCATAATTATGGAATGAATACGATGGCTCTTCTCAAACTAGCAGAAAGGTTTGGAAATAAAGAGGCATTAGTGGATGATCATGAAACAATAAGCTTTCAAGAGCTATTTATTCAATCAGAAAGGCTCTCTCAGATTTTAGCGGAGAAATACGAGCTTGGAAGCGGACAGAAGGTAGGATTTTTGTGTAGAAACCATGCTTCCATGATCAAGTCCATTTTTGCCGTTTCACGGGTTGGAGCAGATATCTATTTTCTTAATACGGAGATGAGCGAAAGTCAGCTTCAATTATTAATAGAGGAACATAATTTTGACCTTCTTATCTATGATGAAGAATTTCATACATTTATTGAAAAAAGCATTGCTTCTGGAGGAGCGGAACTAAATCCAAAATTGACTAATGATGTTTTTGGAAAATCGGGGGATGTCCTCTACAATTTATATGGGACTTCAGAAACGGGTCTCAATATGATCGCAACACCAAAGGATTTAAAGCATTCACCTAAAACAGTGGGCAAAAAAATACACGGTATCCCACTTAAAATATTGGATTCTAATAAGAAAGAAGTAGAGGCTGGGACAGTCGGGCAATTTTGTGTTAAAAACCCTTGGTCTATGAGAAACAAAGAAGCTTCCTGGGTTGAAACAGGTGATTTAGGATACCAGGATCAACGAGGCTACTATTTTTTATGCGGGCGCTCGGACGATATGATTGTCTCTGCTGGTGAGAATGTGTTTCCACTGGAACTAGAGCACATCCTCATCAATCACCTTAGTGTCGAAGATGTTGCGGTCATTGGAATTAATGATGAGCAGTTTGGACAAAGATTGCGGGCCTTTGTTCAGCCTTATGCGACTGCGAAAGTTTCAGAGGATGAGCTTTTTGATTGGCTGCGTCCAAGGGCTGCTAGGTTTCAAGTGCCCAAAAACATCATTATTGTAGACAAAATCCCCTATACCCCTTTAGGCAAGCTTGATCGGAAACAGCTGGCAGCAGAAGGCTCTTGGAATAAAATACATAATATAAAATAACAAATAAGAAGATTATGAATAGTCATTCACTTTATGCTAAAATTTAGATATATAGGATTATTTGAAGAGTCGGGGGATATATGTATGCTTTTTAAGAAAAATTTCGAGCAAGGTAAGGTGAATGGGGTCGACTTTGGGAATGGCACGGTATCGTTTCGAGCGGTAAAATTAAATGTTTATTGCTTTTTTTTAGATGGGGTATTAATTGATACGGCGGCACAATCATTGGAAAAGGAGTTTAAGCCCTTTTTTGAGGGGTTAGATATAGAACAAGTTGTCATCACTCATTTTCATGAAGATCATACAGGATGTGCGGAATTTTTACAGAGCCAGCGGCAATTACCCATTTTCATGAATGATTTAATGATTGATTATTGCAGTAGAAAGGCGGATTATCCGTTATATCGTAAATTATTTTGGGGAAAGCGGAGACCCTTTCAGGCAACGCCCATCGAGACGACCTTTCAATCCAGAAATGCAACTTGGGATGTAATTAACACACCTGGACATGCTAAGGATCATTTGGCATTTCTGAATCGGGAAACCGGGCAGTTATTTTCCGGGGATTTGTATTGCCAAGAGAAGACAAAGGTTGTTTTGCGTGAGGAGAGTGTGCCAACGATCATCGAGTCATTGAAGAGGGTTTTGACCTATGAATTTGACGATGTCTTTTGCTGTCATGCTGGCTATTTGAAGGAAGGCAGATTAGCTCTACAGAGAAAATTAGATTATTTGTTGGAGCTGCAAGGCCGTATAATAGAACTTCATGAAAAAGGGATGGCGGAGAACGAGATTAAAGCCACCTTGTTTTCTAAAAAGTATCCCATTGTCTTTTTTTCATCAGGGGAGTGGGATTCCATACATATCATAAATTCTGTTCTTGAAGGGAAGCGTACGAGGGGGATGTTTCAGCAAAGGAACAGACCGATCCCGAAGTGAAGCTTAGAATGGAGAAAGAAGCTATCAAGAAATTAATCAAACCACTCTCACCAAAATTACAGCAGCAGTTGGAATCACTATGGTCAGAGTATAATAAAGGGGAAACACGGGAAGCTAAATTAGTAAAAGCTTTGGATAAAATAGAAACGATTATTCAACATAATCAAGGTGCAAATCCTCCTAATTTTGATTATCAATTCAATCTTAATTATGGAAGAGAGTATTCAACTTTTGATCCAACCATGCAGTCCATTAGGGAGCTTATCGATAAAGAAACATATAAAAAGATTATTGAAAATAAAGCCGATTAACTTTTTGCCAAAACACATACATGTTTATAGGGTGTACACTCTCCTAAGGTAATTTTTTTGTCTAAAAAAACCCATTCTTGTCCAAACATATTCGGTCCATTGTTCCAATATTATAGGTATTAAAAAGTAATTGTAAGAATGGAGAGGAATGACCTATGGTGAGAGTTGGAAAAGATGATTTTGTTAATGGTTTTGTTCCACATCATAATCATGGTTCTGTGGATTATACATCAATGGAATCGGGGCATGTTCATCAATGCTTAGATGTGACCTCACCACCGATTCCAACTCAGGATGGCGGCCATATACATTATACGGAAGGGTATGTGGTCTTTGAAAACGGGCACACCCATCGTTATCAAGCTTATTCAGGCCCCGCTATCCCAGTTGGCGATGGAATGCATGTCCACTATTATGATTTTTACACGACAGAGGATGACGGTCATAGACACCATGTTAAAGGTGTTGACCAGCCAGCCCCAGGCAATAAATAAAAGATCATCAATAAACCAATCTGCATTTTGTCAGATTGGTTATTTTAATGGGTTTTCCTCAAGCTATGTTAGTAATGTGGATAATATGTGAAAAAACTGTGGATAACTTATCTATTGAATAGATTAACTGATATTAAGAAGATAGGTGTAAATATTTCCAAATTTTTACCGATAAAAAGGATAAATAGAATTCTCTCGATCACAAGGAGAGGAGGGAATGTTGTTATAAAGGATAGATTTTCATACCTTTGTTTTACATCAACTATTATAACAATGTAGTGCTTATATGAAGATGAATCATAATATTTCGGCAATGACAGCTTATCGTCATTATCAAAAGGCCATATCAGCGCAAGCGAAAGCGATGGAGCGCTTGTCCACAGGGCTGAGGATCAATCGTGCAGCTGATGACCCGGCCGGGCTTGCCATTTCTGAAAAAATGAGAGCGCAAATTCGCGGACTTAAGCAAGCCTCACGAAATGCACAGGATGCGATTTCCCTCGTTCAAACTGGAGAAGGAGCACTCAATGAAATCCATGCGATTCTACAGCGGATGCGTGAGCTTGCTGTTCAAGCAGCCAATGATACCAATACCGAAGCAGAACGAGATGCTATTCAAAAAGAAATAGACCAGCTCACTGAAGCAATCACAGATATTGGAAATAATACGGAATTTAATACAATGAAGCTCCTAAATGGCTCGAAAACGAAGTTCTCGATTCAGGTCGGGGCGAACGCTGGGCAAACAATGACGATTGAGATGGCCGATATGCGGGCTGAGGCGATAGGGATTACAGGCTCAGGGAGTGGATTTACTAGTAAAGGCACACTCGATATGTCCACCCACGAATCAGCCAGCTCTGCCATTGATATTTTAGATGAAGCGGTTAATAAGGTTTCTTCTCAGCGCTCCCTCCTTGGGGCTTATCATAATCGCTTGGAGCATACGATTAGCAACCTCGATAATAGTGCGGAAAACTTAACAGCTGCTGAATCTCGCATTCGTGATGCTGATATTGCTCAAGAAATGATGGAATATACGAAGCAATCCATTCTTGCTCAGGTTGCATTGGCGATGATGGCGCAAGCTAACAAACAGCAGCAAATGATACTGCAGCTTTTGAAAATAGATTAATCGAGATAGACAGGTAGTGAGAATAAACAAAAATAGGGCAGCCATTGTGCTACCCTGTTTGCGTTTCTTGAAAAAAATCAGTAAATTAAATTCTATCTTTAAAGCCTTGTTTGCAGCTTTGTTTACACTCTTAGAATGAGATAATCTCCAGATTTCAGTTGAACGACATCTGCCTTAAGTGCTTTTGCAATATCTTCGGTTAACGATTCGGCCTCTTCTTCATTCTTTGCTAGAAGGGAAAGCT
This sequence comes from Anoxybacillus andreesenii, assembly GCF_030813005.1. NCBI lineage: Bacteria > Bacillati > Bacillota > Bacilli > Caryophanales > Anoxybacillaceae > Anoxybacillus > Anoxybacillus andreesenii. The sequence goes on along the minus strand of NZ_JAUSTU010000011.1, from coordinate 153,015 downwards.
GTTTTCCGCCTAACAATCTTTCTTTATTTGTTGTAATGAACGCTAAAATATCATAGTTTGGCTTCTGTGTGGACTCCCTTCCCATCCTAATCCCTCCCCATTAAATTGGTATTCATCACCTTGTCGCTTTTCTTTACGCTTTCAAGCAATGGTGTATTTTGGATCGTGCTAAGAAGTTTGTTGATATCATGAATGATGGGGACTAGGGCAACGATGATTCGTCCCTGTTCAAAATCCTTTCTGGTAAAATGGTATCTTTTCACCCCAATGGACCTTGTAGATTCAAACAGTATTGCCTGCCGTTGTCCATAATTGTCTAATGTAATGCGAAAATGCTCCTCTTTTGGATGAATGACCACTGCCAGACCTTCATTTTCAAATAAATTTCGAGCATTTTCAGTTCCAAGCTGATTGGTTATATAGAGACCATCTACATAGAGCTCAGAACCTCTTATTTCTAACTTTCCTTCTCTGACATTGGCAATATCGCCTACTGTTTTTCCTTTAGAGAAGCGCATTAAGACATAGAGCACAATGAAACCAACAACGGCTCCGCTAATGATATTGATCCAGATCGATTTTGAATCAATTAATTGAATGGTTAATGCCGATGACAATGAGACAACTAGAGCAAAATAATTTCTCGCCTCAAATGTTTTAGCAATCCCATCAATATACGCATCCCCACGATAAGCAAATTCCGTGTTTTCAAGATCTTTAAGACTTTCACGCTCTGTTTTGCGAACATCCCGAAATTGCTGAATAGCAATAGTCAGGAAAGTAACTGCTATAAAATTTTTTGTCATTAATGCTGGAATAGCAACAGCTCCTAGTGCAGCAGCAACAAAACCAGCAATCAGATGTATTAAATATCCATTTGGATAGCTTGGATATTGGCGATAATCCTCTTTTAGAGTTAACAAACGACTAATTGTTCCAACTGTGATGGAGGTTACGATTAATACAATATGATCGGTTGAAATAACTCCATTCAAAAAAGCCTCACCCCTTTAGCAAGCATTATCTCCCTTTTGCTAAAAGGATAGACTTTATTAAGCATTTTTCTTAGAATCTAAAAATCCTCTTTATTTCAGCGCTAAGCCCTTCATAAATGAAGGATTGAGCGGCTTCATCAGCTTTATAAGTGGCATGTTTACTTATGTTATGGTCTTCAAAGAGATACACGGTCACCTCTTTATTGTCCGGGTTTACGATCCAGTACTCTTTCACTCCGCAGGACAAATAAAGATCAAGCTTCTTAATCATATCCTTTCGTTTTGTACTATTTGAAAGTACCTCTACCACAAGGGATGGAACTCCCTTATAGTAATCATCCTCATTCAGGTTCTCTTTTAAATCGCAAATAATCATGAGATCGGGCTGAACAACATTAATGTTTTCTTCTGATCTTCTTAGTTCAATGTCATAGGGAGCTACCATTGGTCTCCATTCTTTTCCTTGGAAGAAATTATAAAAAATCCCAAATAGCTCTGTTACTGCAATTTGATGAGCTGTTCGTGGAGAGGCAAGCAAATAGATTTCTCCATCAATATACTCATATCTTTCCTCAGATTCCTGCTGTAATTTGAGAAACTCTTCAAAGGTTGCCTTTTTGTCACCGTAGCCGTATCCCACTGAGTTTTCACAGATTTTATCTACTTCTGATGCTTCTTTAATTGCTGTCTATTGCTATTTAAAATTAAGCAGTAGAAAAGGGACAGGAAAACCTGTCCCAATCTTATATCCCCCTCTTTTTTCCGATTAAGAAAGTGACCTGTGCAACGGTGATGGGGAGGGAGGATTTTTTTCGATAGGCTAGATACTTTGGCTCCCATGTAACATCAAACTTTTCCTTGAATTTTCGTAAGCCCTGAAAGTGAAAGAAAACATGGCCGTGCAGAAAAATTTGTGCGGCAATTTTTTCACTAAAGAAGGAGTATTTTGAAACTCCGACATTTGAAAGGGGGGCCATCCCTAGATTAAACTGAGAATATCCTTGTTCCTTCGCCCACTCAAAGAGTGAAAGAAACATATAGTCCATCGTTCCCGAAGGGGCATCTGGTTTGAATCGCATTAAATCAACAGAGATGGTTCCCTTTTTATCATATACTGGCATGATGTTGGCAAAAGCAAAAATTTCGGAAGAAGGTCCCTTTAAAACTCCTATTTCCGTTCGGTTTAGATACCTCTCATCAAAAAAACCTAGAGAAAATCCTTTCTCACGTCTGCCTTCCAACCATTCATTGGACACTTTTCGCATCTCATCAAACTGTTCATTGCGATAGGGGGGCTGTAGAATTTCAAAATGATAATTTTCTCGTTCGAATTTATTCTTTACTGCCCGTAAGCTCTTCATCTTCTTTCCTGAAAGCGAAAAATGATTCAAATTCAAATACGCCTCCTCACCCAGCTTGAAAAAATCATAACCGTGTTCGTGAAGAGTGGAGAGCATAGGATCGTTAATTTCGTAAAATACTGGGGTAAATCCGTAAAGGTCAGCCGTATGCATTAATTCCTCAATTGCGGCTGGAAACAATGATTTTTCCCCAATTGGATTACCAAGAACGACCAGCTTGTCCGCATATATTTGGTATTGGAAAAGTACATTTTTTTCACCATTCCAAAAGATATATTTGTCATTAAGAAAGATTAAATGGGTCAGTACGTTTCCTTCATATTTGTGAATATGCTCCAGAATTTCCATCTCATGGTTTAAGGCTGATTCTAACGGGAGTTTTCTTGAACGGCTGAAAACGATTCCTATCAAGAAAATAAGAACAGTAATGAATAGTCCAATAAGCGCACTATAAAAGAGATCCTTATAATCTGTGATAATGTAGGGTATAAATTTCTTCGGGATGTTGATTTTGGATAACGGGAGATTTGCATAGCCAATCACCACAAACATGATCGTGATGAAAAGAATCAAACATATATCAAACAGCGTTCTCCCCCATGTGAGCACATAGCTTTCTCGATAAAAACGCGCTTTTGAGCTACGTAGTAACAACGCAATAATAAACAAGAAAATAGCCTCTTCATAATCAAGTCCTTTAAAAAGTGAAAAAAGGGCTGCTAACGCTAGCACCACCAGGGTAATATGGTAAATGGATTTCACTTTGTATTGAATTCCTCTTGATAATCCGAGGAGCATAAAGCCAGTTGCTACAGAGAATTGGTGAGATAAGCTCATAATGGGTAATGAGAATATTTCTGCAGCAATCTTGAATCGCTCAATCACCCCTGGTAAGGCAGCAGACAAAAGCATTATGAAGCCGGAAACAAAAATTAAAACGGTTAAGAGAATATGAGTAATATACTCAATAATAGCGTTTGGCAGATTGCCCCAGTTTCTATTCCACTTATCCCAGTAGCCTTTTATAAAAAGAAAGATACCAATCAAAAAAGGGATAAAGTAGTAGCCAAGTCGATAAAGTATAAGCAGAACAACCACTTTTTCATCCTGTAATCCTATGTATTGAGTTCCCCAAATGAAAACTAAATCAAATGAGCCTAGGCCACCCGGGATCATGCTGACGATTCCAGCGCAGGCTGAAATCACATAAATAGCATAAAGATCGCCAAAGTGAACAGGAATATGTAAAACTCTCGACAAAATCCAAATCGCAAGAAATACGGAAGTCCATTCGATAAGGGACACGAGAATAAGTGAATATTTTGTCCGTAAATCAATAAAAAAGCTATTTTCCTTATTCTTCCATTTAAATGAAAAAACAAGTAGAATAGGAAGATAAAGGGCAACTCCGATAACGGCTAAATAGAGCCACTTCGTCTCCGTCAGAAGTGGAATATCCCGATAACCAATCAGCACGATCCAAGTAAGTATGGAAATGCCCGCTAAGAAAAAGAGTGTAACATGAGCAATCGTTTTTAGAATGGTTCCTCTTTTGATTTCATTTGATTGGTAAAAATAAGTTCTTAAGGTTGCACCGATCAACCCACCAAAACCGAGCAGGTTGGAAAATGAATTGATAATTAATGTCTGCTTTGTAAACTTCTTAAACGAGAGACGAATTCCTAAATTTTTGACAATCAAATCATCATATAAAAACATGGGAGAAACAGCAAATACCGTCAGTATAACAGCCATAATAAGACTGCTAAGAGGAATCTCTGTAACTTCATGTTTGATGAGCCCTATATCAAGATCCATCGCAAACTTCCAAATTTCATGAGTCGCCAAAGCTAATAAAAAGAGCGGGAAAATAATTTTTAAGAGCTGAAGCGCTTTTTCCTTCATAACACGAATATCCAAAAGCATTGTTCCTTTCTAGAAAAATCATCTAAGCCTTATGGTTCATTGTAACCGATTGAAGGGACAGGGGGATAGGAAAAGTGTCCCTATGACGAAAAATAACGCTCTGCCACTAAGTGCCAGTCTTCCAAAAATAAGGACCACGGATTTGGACGTCGTCTTACAGCCAAAGGATGATAGGCTACAAACGCTTGGTATCCATTGACGGAATCTTCCGGCCATAATGCAGGGCAAAGATTAGACAGGGTTACCCCTCCTTAAAAATAATGTTCCATTTTATTATTTCCCGACAGAAGACTTTTATCTTCAATCATATGAAGGCCGAGCCCAACGATAAGTGGGAGATGAATCCCCGTTGGTGGTAGCCAAAAATTCCCACATATGATAAAAAAATTAAACAGATAATCCGTGTGCGAAAAAGAACCCAAAAAAGGAGTTGTCAATGACAACTCCTTAAGATACCTGTTCAAACTGGCTATTATAAAGGTCGGCATAGAATCCGACGTTCGCGAGCAATTCCTCATGATTCCCTGTTTCGATAATGTCCCCGTCCTTCATGACAAGAATTAGGTCCGCATTCTTAATCGTTGAAAGACGGTGTGCGATGACAAAGGATGTTTTTCCAACGGTAAGCTGATCCATGGCTTGCTGGATTAATAATTCCGTACGTGTATCAACTGAGCTTGTTGCTTCGTCAAGAATGAGAAGCGGTGCATTTTCAACCATGGCACGGGCGATCGTAATCAATTGCTTTTGCCCTGCTGAAAGACTCGCCTTATCATTCAACATGGTGTCATACCCTTGTGGGAGGGTTTGAATAAAATGGTGAAGCCCAACTGCCTTACACGCTTCCTCAACCTGCTCATCGGTGACATTTTCCTTTGAAAAAATAATATTCTCTTTAATGGTTCCTTCAAAAAGCCACGTATCCTGAAGTACCATACAGAAGAGATCATGAACATTCTTGCGGGTCAACTGATGAATAGGAATCCCGTCAATGGAGATTTCACCACTACCTAGCTCGTAGAAGCGCATCAGTAAATTGACAAGCGTTGTTTTTCCTGCTCCAGTTGGTCCGACAATGGCGACCTTTTGGCCGGCTTTCGCTTTAGCTGAGAAGTCTTTAATGACGATCTGATCTTCCTTATAGCCAAAGCGAACATTCTTGAATTCGACATCCCCTTTGACCTGTTCGAGTTTTGTTGTTTTGTATGATTCGTCCTCTAACTCCTCTTCTTTAAGGAACTCGAATACACGCTCACTTGCTGCAGCTGTTGCTTGTAAATTGGTTGCGGCTTGAGCAAGTTGAGTGAGTGGCTGAGTGAAGAGGCGAATATACACCATAAAGGCAACGATTGTCCCGATCGTAATGACATCATGGGTGACAAGCATGGCTCCAACAACACAGATCGCCACGTAGCCGAATTTCCCGATGAAGCCCATCACTGGCATCATTAGTCCTGATAAAAACTGTGATTTCCAGGCGTTATCATACAATCTGCTATTCATTTCGTGGAAGGCATTTTTTGCATCTTTTTCTCCATTATAGACCTTCACCACATTGTGGCCTGAGTAAATTTCTTCGATATGTCCATTAAGCTTTCCTAGCTCTTTTTGCTGTGCAATAAAATACTTTTGCGAATGCTTCATGATCACGCTCATTAAAGAAAAACCAATCAGGGTTGCAAGTATCCCCGTGATGGCCATAATCCAGTTTGTATAGAACATCATGACGATGGCGCCAATGAATGTGGCAATGGCGGTTACGAGCGTTCCAAGGCTATTATTTAATGTTTGACCAATCGTATCGACATCATTCGTCACACGGCTCAGCACATTTCCATAGCTTGTTGCATCATAATATTTCAAAGGGATGCGATTAATTTTCCCTGAAATATCTGTGCGCATTTTCTTAGTGATTCGCTGGGTAATCGTCGCCATAATAAAGCCCTGTACATAGTTAAAAATGAGTCCTAGTCCATAGAGGATGGCCAAGAAGATGCCAATGCTCTCTACCTTAGCCAGATCGACTTTGGTTGCGATTCCCTCTTGAATGACATCAGTAATCTCACTTAACTTATCAGGTCCATATACATTCAATGCGGCGCCAGCAAAGGCAAGTACTAGGGAAAGAATGATGACCGGGATATAGTTGCTGCAATAGGACATCAGCTCTTTAAGTGTTTTCCCGAAATTTTTTGGTTTTGCTCCAGGCATACCCATTGGGCCAGGGCCACGGTGCCCATTGGATTTCGCACTTTGTTCCTGTGTATCATTCTTATTCATGTGCGAGTTCCTCCTTTGAAAGCTGTGAATAAGCAATTTCTTGATAGGTTGTACAGCTTGTCATTAATTCCTCATGAGTTCCGTTCCCAACGACTTCTCCATTTTCAAGGACAATAATCCGATCGGCATCTTTAATGGTTCCGATTCGCTGTGCCACGATGAGAGTGGTTGCATCCTGCGTTTCCTTTTTGAGTGTGGAGCGCAGCACACGGTCAGTTTTGTAATCGAGAGCTGAGAAGGAATCATCGAAAATATAGATTTCTGGCTGTCGATAGATGGCACGTGCGATCGATAAGCGTTGCTTTTGACCACCGGAGACGTTCGTTCCTCCTTGGGAGATATGTCCTTCGTATTGGCCATCCATTTTTTCTACAAATTCCGTTCCTTGGGCAATTTCCACAGCCTTTTTAATCATTTCTTCTGGAGCCGTTTCTTTTCCATTACTTCCATAAGTAACGTTCGAGGCAACGGTCCCACTAAAGAGCACGGCACGCTGTGGTACATACCCAATTTTGTTATGGAGAGCTTCTTGGGTGTAGTCCTTGACATTCACACCGTCCACGAGAATTTCCCCTTCTGTTGCATCATAGAAACGGGGAATTAGATTAATCACACTTGTTTTTCCACTACCAGTTGCCCCAATAAATGCTACTGTTTCTCCTTTGCTCGCTTTGAAGCTAATGTTTCTTAAGATTGGCTCTTCTGCATCTGGATATTGGAAGCTGACATTACGGAATTCAATGTCACCGCTCACACCACTTTTTCCTTCTGTAAGATGTCCATCGATGATTTTTGCTTCGGTGTCGAGTACCTCCATAATCCGTTTGGCAGGTTGGCTTTTTCAAATTTATTTTCCTGGTAGGACTCAGCATTATAGGCTCTCACAACCCGGAGCCCTGTTAAGTTCTCGCGAGTCACTTGGTTAAGATTATCGGTCAGCTGCTGAATGATTTTGAATTTAGGAATAGCAAAAATAATGATGACGCTTAGCATGATGATAAGGGCTGCGACTGCACCGCCCGTTGCCGCTGTCCACTGCCAGCTTTTTCCGGCGATTTTCATAATCGCCCAAACAGCTAGGATCGGAGCCTTGATGATGACCTGTAACCCGATTGCGATAATAAACTGAATTTGGGTAATATCGTTGGTTGAACGAGTAATTAAGCTTGATGTGGAAAAATTATTGATTTCCTCCATCGAAAATGACATCGTTTTTTCAAAAACCATGGATCTTAGACGCATCGAGAGGCCCGCTGCGATTTTGGCTGCAAAAAAGCCAACAATGATCGCCGCAATCATGCTGCCGATGGCACATAGAAGCATATATAGGCCCGGCTCCACAAGCTCAGACATTTTGGTGCCGTCCATTTGAATTAACGTTGTAATTTCTGCCATATAGTCAGGTAGCTTTAAGTCAAGCCACACTTGGGTAACGATGAACACGATACTGAAAAGAACGAGCATCCATTCGTTCTTTTTTAAATGCTGAAAGATTTTTAGCATGTAGTTTCTCCTTTTTTTATCTTATAGTGTAAGGTATTTGGGCATTGAATAAGCAGTCCATTCATCGAACTACTTGTTAGTAAAAATAATTTTAATGAGACGCACAAATTCCTTTGCATCCTCCTCAGTAAGCCTTCGCAGCATTTTTTCCGTCATCGCAATTGCATGATGATGGGCTTCAACGACTACTTCTTTTCCGGAATCTGTAATAAAAACAAGGACCTTTCGCTTGTCGGATGAATCGGTGCGACGTACAATCAACCCTTTTTTTTCAAGGCTTTTGAGTGCAGAGGCCACTCTCCCAGTACTGATGGAAAAGGATTCGCTTAATTCCCCAGAGGTAACACCGTCTTTAGTAAAATGTAAGTAGTGTAGCATTCCCATTTCACCTCGAGAATATTTCATCGGCTCATCCATAGGTGGTCTACGGCTTTTTCTCATGATATGAAATAATTCCTTCGCCAATTCTTGATAATCCATGGGTGCCCACCTCTATTTGAATTTATCTTACACTATAAGATAATAATTCTCTCATAAGAGTTCTGTCAAGTGGTAGAATCTCCCCAGTTTTTCAGTGTACATATGGAATATAAATCGAGTATAGTTATGAAAAATAGATTGTTTTTGAAGGGGAGAGTTATCATGATACATATTGGAATAATTGGACTTGGAGCGATCGGGCAGCGCTTAATCGGACAGTTTGGAGAGCATCCAGAAGTGGTGATTGTCGCGGTTTGTGACAATCAAGAAGCTTTGGCTAAGAAAACAGCCTCTTCACTAGGCGAAGTGGAAGCCTACACCGATTATCAGCAATTAATAGAAGATGAAAGAGTAGACCTTGTCTATGTAGCAGTTCCGCCAAAATTCCATCATCAAATCGTGCTGGATGTATTGAAGGCAAACAAGCATGTTCTCTGTGAGAAGCCATTAGCGAATTCTCTAGAGGAAGCGCAGGAAATGCTTGAAGCTGCGAACACAGCAGGAGTAGTTCATGCGATGAATTTCCCGCTTAATTATGGCCAAGCCGCAACCAAATTAGCTGAATTACTTCGAGAAAATTATATTGGAAAGCTACGTCGTATTCAGCTCACGATGCATTTTCCAGCATGGCCACGCCACTGGCAGCAAAATGCTTGGATCGGTGGACGTGAGCAGGGGGGATTCGTGCTTGAGGTAGGGGTGCATTTTATTCAACAAATCATTAAGCTGTTTGGCAGCATCCACCAAATTCAAACACGATTAGAATTGCCAGATGATTTGGAAAAATGCGAGACAGGGATCCTTGCAACAGCTGAGCTTGAGGATGGTACTCCTATACTCATTGAAGGCTTATGCGATATTTCAGGAGAGGAATACATTGGCTTTACCCTATATGGTTCAGAAGGGGTCCTATCTCTTGAAAACTGGGGTAAATTACGAGGTGGCAAAAATGGGGAGGATATGCAGGAAATATCTATTGAAGGTCAGCCTACAAACAGCCTCATCGATGAGTTAGTGAAAGCAATGAATGGACAAGCTGCAGAAATCTATGACTTTGAGGTAGGTTTCAAGTCCCAAGAAGTGCTTGAACAGCTGAGAAAGATGTAATTTGGAATGATATTCTTTCCTTAAGGCAAATTATACTTAAGGAGGGATTTGTGATGGCAAGAAGAAAAAATAAAATTTTGGTCCCAGAGGCGCGTCCAGGGCTAGACCAATTAAAAGCGAAGGTAGTTGGAGCAAGTGACCCTGACCAAGCAAAATTTGAAGCGGCGAAAGAAGTAGGAGTACCCTTAAAGGAAGGTTATAATGGGAAACTTACCTCTGAGGAAGCCGGCAAGGTCGGTGGTCGACTGGGTGGTAGCATGGTCAAGGAACTCGTAAGGATGGCGCAGGAGAATATGGGGAAGAAATAGGTTGTTATCGCGAGGAATGAGACGGTAAGAGAGTTGATCTTCTTACGGTCTTTTTTTGTTTGATGCTGTGTTAAAGTTCAGTGTTGATATTGGCCATATGTGTATGGCGTGAACGGGTTTTGCTCGGCACGAGCAACGTAGTGAACCCATTCACATATGGCGATATCAAGATCAACATTAAAATTTAGCAGCGCCTTGTTTGAAGGATTTTTTTATGTTGAAGCTGAATGACGGTTGCAAAAATGGTATGATATGTGGAGAATGCTTGTTCGAATTGATCGTATGTTTTGCGTAGAAGTTAGGAGAGAAGTATAGTGGCCAATGGAGCTAGCAACAACTTGACTCAGCCTTTTTTGAAATGGGCGGGAGGAAAGCGTCAATTACTCCCAGAGATTAGAAAATATATTCCTGAAAAAATAGATATGTATTATGAGCCCTTTATCGGGGCAGGTGCCGTTCTATTAGATCTGAAGCCTCTAAAGGCAGTTATCAATGATATTAATATTGAGTTGGTGAATGTCTATGAAGTGGTGAAGCATCACCATGAAGAGTTAATTGAGCAACTAAGAAAGCATGAGAACGGCAATAACAGTGAATATTTTTACGAAGTTCGTGGACTGGACAGGGACAAAGAAAAGTATGAACAGCTTTCACCAGTAGAAAAAGCAGCGAGAATGATTTACTTAAATAAAACTTGTTTTAATGGACTCTATCGGGTCAATAGTAAAGGCCAATTTAATGTACCTTTCGGGAAATACAAGAATCCTCAGATCGTTAATGAGAGTGTACTGCGAGCCGTTCATGATTATTTAAGCGCTTATGATGTGACGATTTGGAATAAGGATTTTGCAGAGGTTGTTGCCAACGCGAAGGAGGGGGATTTTGTGTATTTTGATCCACCCTATGATCCGGTTTCTGATACGTCTTCCTTCACGAGCTACAGCTTGGATGGATTTAATCGAGAGGATCAAATTCGACTGAGTGATGTTTGTGTTGAGTTGGATAAACGGGGCTGCAAGTTTTTATTAAGCAATTCAGCCACTGATTTTATTAAAGAAATATATGAGGAAAAAGGTTTCCATATTGAAATTGTCTCAGCCACTAGAAATATTAACTCAGTAGCCTCCAAACGTGGAAAAATTGACGAAGTGCTGGTGATGAACTTTGAGCCAAACGCAGACAGATAAAGCCTGGGAGATCCTATTTGAGCGCCATCATATTTTGCAGCAGATTCAGCATCATGGTTTCTTTGAAATCAAAGCGAAGGAAATTAAGATGGTAAGAGAACCAAGATTGATGGCGAAATTTGATCATTACAGCCATCTACCAAAGCTATTTAAGGAAAATGGGTTATCCATTTTACCAATTTCGCGCTCGAGCTATGTAATTGGTGAGTTTGATGTTTATGAAAAGGTGAGCTATAACAAAAGGCTAAAGCCTGTTCGTGTTGATTTTCCTGCGGATATCACTACCATTGATCCGACCAATCTTTATTCGGAAAGCTCAGCCCTTCATTGTGCCCATATTACTGGCATGATGGAAAAGGTATTAGGAGAACCATGCTTCCAAACGATTTCCGGGAGAATGTCATCGAAGGAATTTGATTTCCATATCCAGACAAGAAAAGGTACCGACCGCCTCATTAATATAAAGAATTCACAGATTGAAATTGATGGAGGTTATGAGAGCAGATATCAATTCATGATTGTTGAAGCAAAAAATGAGACAGTAGATGATTTTCTTGTACGCCAGCTTTACTATCCTTATCGTCTATGGCAGGAAAAGACGAACAAGGTGGTACGGCCAGTCTTTTTCACTTATTCCAATGATATTTTTAGCTTTTTTGTGTATGAGTTCACAGACCCAGGAAGGTATAATTCGCTAAAGCTTGTCGAGCAAAAGGATTTTATTATCGCTCATGAGGAGCTGAATTTTGAGGATATTGTTGGGGGATTTCGAGCTGTTCAGATGGTTCAGGAGCCAGAGGTGCCATTTCCCCAGGCTGATTCGTTTCCAAGGATTGTGGATTTATTGGGACTGCTTGTGGATAACGATTTGAGCAAGGATGATATCACAAGGAATTATGATTTTGATGTAAGACAAACCGGTTATTATACCTCGGCAGGAATGTACCTAGGCTTAATCGAGAAATATACTGACGACAACAAACAGGTCATGTTCAAGCTTACGAAATTAGGAAGAGAAATCATGAGGATGAGAACGAAGGACAAATACTTGGAATTGGTGAAATGTATCTTGTCCCATAAGCCCTTCTGGATGGTGTTTGCCGAGTATTTGGAAAAAGGTTCTGTCCCGGAAAAAGGAAGGGTGATAGAGATTATGAAGAAATGCAATCTTTATCATGTCAGCTCTGAGAGTACGTTCATTAGAAGATCCTCCACCGTGATCGGATGGATGAATTGGATCATTGATTTGCCAAACACCTATTAAGAAAAGGAGCTCGTAGTTTGAGCTCCTTTTCTTAATAGGGAGTTTTATTTACTAGAAGAATGCCTTTAGCCCCAATTCCCTCTTTATTAACTCTTATATAGTTCTATATTACTATATTTACTACAAAATTATACAATTAATTTCCTGTTTTCAACGTTTTTATAGTATTATATTAATAAATAACCAATATTTACAATTTTCCGCATTCAAACAATTCTATTAAGGGAGAGCTAATATGAAAAAGAGCATTACAACTCAATTAGGCGTCATCATTATTATTGTTCTTTTCGTTTCCATGATGATAACGTCTGCTTCAAATTTCTGGGTAAGCTATCAAAAAACATATGAAGCAGCTGGAATTGAAGCAGTAGGCTGCGCCAATATTACCACTGGTTTAATTAATCCAAGCGATATTGAGGAAATCGCAAGAGGGAATCAAGAAAAACTGAAGGAATTGCAGCAAAATCTAAATTGGACGACTGATCATAAACAGATCTTTGAAACTCAATACATATTGTCCCTCGATGGAACGATTATAGCTGCGGATCGTCATTTACAAGAACAAGGATTTAAAGCAGGCGATTCATTTTACATTGATCGGAAGGCTATCGCACTCCTTCAGGAAACAAAGCACGCCCAATTCTCTGAGATTTATGAATTTGGAGGCATGAAGCGTTTGTCAGGATATGCGCCAATATATAAGGATCATGATCCGAATAAGGAAATCATTGCGATCAATGTCATTGATTTCAATGCCAAAATAGTCATTGAAAGAACATGGGCTTCTGTGATGGATAGTTTTGTTCTTGGACTTTTACCAATGATTATTGCTGGTTTTATTACCATTTGGTTGATTCGTAGAAAAACAAGACCGATCACAACTCTCATCGAGTATTCCAAACAAATTGCCGAAGGAGACCTAGCAGTTGAAAATGTAAGCGTTCCAAATAAGGATGAAATTGGTGATTTAGCGACTACGCTAAATACGATGAAGGGAAATTTACGAAAGCTGATTGAACAAGTAAGTGATAATGCGGTGCACCTTGCCGCTTCCTCTAAACAATTAACGGCTGGTGCAGAACAAACCAATGAGGCAACAGAGCAAATCGTTAACACGATGCATCAAATGGCAATAAGTGTCGAGGGGCATGTTCAAAGTGTAGACGATACCACGGGAATCATCCACGAGATGTCACATGGTATCCAGCAAATAGCGAGCAATGCTAAGGAAGTCTCAACCAGTGCTAACCATGCTTCTGATAGGGCATCACAAGGAGGAAAATCAATTGAGACGGCCATCCAACAAATGCAATTGATAAATAAAACGGTTAGTGAATTGGAGGAAGTCATTCACCGATTGGATACACGTTCTAAGGAAGTCGGTCAAATTGTTGATGTGATTACGGGCATCTCTAAGCAGACGAATCTCTTAGCATTAAATGCGGCAATAGAGGCAGCAAGAGCTGGGGAAAGTGGAAAGGGTTTTTCAATAGTTGCTGACGAGGTCCGCAAGCTAGCAGAACAGTCTGCACAATCCGCGAAGGAAATTTCCCAATTAATAGCGGAGACTCAGGAAGAAACAAATCTTGCGGTTCGCTCTATGGCGTTTGTTGCCGAAGAAGTTGACACTGGGATTGGAATAGTTAGTTTGGCTGGAAGCTCTTTTGAAGAAATTAAGGACTCTGTTAATGCGGTTACCAATCAAATACAGGGTGTATCCGCTGCTGTGCAGCAAATGGCGGTGGGGGCGAGCCAGATCGTTCATTCTATGGAAAATATTTCAGCAGTGGCTGATACAGCTGCTGCTAGTACACAAAAGGTTTCCACATCTACTGAGGAACAATTGGCTTTTATGGAAGAAATCACTTCATCTTCGAGCTATTTATCAACATTGGCCGAGGAGCTACAATTACTGATTGGTAGGTTTAAAATTTCATAGGTTAGAAAAGTGGGGATTCTATTTTGGATCCCTTTTTATATTTACTACTAAAAAGAATACTTAGTGAATTGTTATAAAACTAGCAGCTAAGATGAGAACAGAAACAGCAAATTGGCAGGTTTGCTTCCCGTTTAAGTGATAAAGCAGATGGCACGGTCATCAAAGAAGGAGAATGATTCCCTCCAAAGTGAAAAAACAGGTAGAGCGGTCATCAAAGAGGTAGTATGGTTCCCGTTAAAGTAAGAAAACAGGTAGAGCGGTCATCAAAGGAGGAGTATGATTCCCTCCAAAGTGAAAAAACAGGTAGAGCGGTCATCAAAGAAGGAGTATGGTTCCCGTCAAAGTGAGAAAGTAGATAGACCGGTCATTAAAGGATAGTAGGGCTGCCCGATCGATGCAAGAATGAAACAAAAAAGCTGATGAAGAATGGAGTTCATCAGCTTTTTTACGCCTCTTTATATGAGGCTATCATCTACTAATCTATTTTCCTTTTAAAGATCAGTTCAAAAAATTTGGCAGACCCATAACTCCCAATTCCAGGTGCAAAGATTTGGACTAGTTCCCAACCTTGCTTTTCGTGTTCGTAAACGACGGTATGATAATCTTCTTCAGGTGTCAGCTTGAAGGTGGATAAGGGGATTTTGACAAATTTATGCTCGTACAAGAGATAACCTCCTTCTCTATCTTTAACATATTTACGAATGCTGTCTCAGGAGGTTTCAAAATTTTTCATACTCGATTGTGACTCCGTTCAAAGCACCAAGGTTTGAAAAAGGTATTATACTATAACCTTAACTTCGCTAAGATTCTCTTCATCAGCTATCACGTCCGGATGAACACAAAGCGGAAGCTTAATTATAAACGTTGTTCCGATCCCAATCTCACTTTTGACTTCAATACTACCTTTTAACTGCGATATAATCTGAAAGCAAATGGTCAGTCCGACCCCTGTCCCCATGTCCTTTGTTGAATAGAAAGGGGTTCCTACCTTCGAAAGCTGTTCCTTTGTCATCCCTTCTCCATTATCTGCTATGTGGATTATGGCCCGCTGGTTTTCCGAGTATGCCTTAATTTCTAGCCGTCCATGATTTTTCATTGCTTCGATTCCGTTCTTGATGATATTAATTAGGACTTGCTTGATCTCATCCTTATTTCCTTTGACATGGAGAGACTTTTCTATGGATGCAATGACTTCGATATTTTGTATATTGGTGTACGAGGTCATCAATTCAACGGTCTTGGTAATTTCTTCACTAATATTGACGGGCTGAGTGGTCCTTTTATTTGGCTTTGCCAAGGAAAGATAATCATTAATGATTTCCTGGGCTCTTGATAATTCTCTTAATGAAATTTCAATATAAGTCCGTTGTTTTTCCGTAATGTTCGGCTCTTTCCCGATTAATTGTAAAAAACCATTAATGGTAGTCATCGGATTCCGTACCTCATGGGCCACAGAAGCAGCAAGCTGACTGATGAGATTCAGCTTCTCGGAACGTCTTAATTCACTCTGTAAAAACATTTGTTGGATAAGATTTTCGATGAGAAGGATGACGAGCAACAAGGTTATCCAGATAACAAGCGAAAAGACTAGCATGATGAAAAGATGCTGAAACTGTTCCTCTGCAAATAAGGTAATGCATCTAGTGCCAGTTGTTACCCAAAAAAGAACACTTATCGCAATGAGTTTGTTCTTTAATAAAGTTCCTTGAAAGATATTTCGTAGAAAAAATAGAATGCAAGTTAGGATTGAATAGTTGATAAGTAATAAGGGAATTTTGGGATCCTTCAACACAAATAGGTATAGCAGCATAATCACAGTGGTGGCAATTCCTTGAAGAAAGCCAACATACATGAATGAAATGAATATAGGGATCATGCGGAAATCAAAAATAAAACCATTTGCGTACGATACTGGATATGACATTGTGAGCAGGAGAATCACGATCATGATGAGCATTAAAATACTTCTATGAAATTTACTTGAACAATAATAATTAAAGCGCATTGCAAAAAAGTAGTATAAGAGAAATGGAAAAATAACGATTAAGACATGGTATAGAATGTGGCTCATATTCTCTAGCAATGACACCCCCCTAGCGGCAATTACTCTTTTATCTTTCAATTTCATTTCTACAAATAGGTCTATAATCCTGCATGATTTTTGTCAGTTCAACAAATTTTTCAGAAAATTAACGAAGTATTGGGGAGGATTTACTGAAAGAGGGAGAGAAGGTATAATAGTGTGAAATGTTTTAGCAAAAATAAGACAAGAGGAGCTCCAATGGAAATAACATATACGATTACCGAACAAGATTACTTACAATTCAACCTTTTTCATATGAAAAATTCACAGACGGCGATGAATGCTTTGAAGGTACAGCGTTTTTTGATTCCAATTGTTTATATGGTTGTCGCATATTTTTTCGCAAAGCTCATGGGTGATTCATATATTCTATCCTTTGTTATTTTTGGTATTGCTGCTGTGTTGTGGATTGTTTATTACCCAAAGTATTTCTATAACTCGGTTATTCGTCGGGTTAGGAAAATGATTCAAGAGGGGAAGAATGAAGGAATCCTAGGAGAGCATTTGATGATTTTGACAGAGGAAGGGATTGTCGACAGGAATTCAACGGGAGAAACAAGGGTGAATTGGTCAGGGATTCAGGATTTGAAGGAGGATGACCAATACCTTTACCTCTATAACAGCTCCGTCAGTGCCTATATCCTTCCAAAAAGGGAAATCGAGAATGTTGAGGGATTGAAGGCGTATATTCATTCTCATAAATGAAGGCTGTTTTCGCACGGATTGTGGTTCTGGAATGTCCTTAATACCGGCCATTCCGTTTCATAGTACGCGTGCGATACGCATAGATTGAGTAGCTCTTTTCTCCGTTGTTTCTAGAGATAGTCTGCATAAACAAGAGTTTTGTCTAATTATTTTTTGTTCAAAAGCAACAATGTTTGAGAAAAGAGCCTAAATGAAAAACAGCTCAGTTCAAGTTGAACTGAGCTATTTTTCACTTTAAGTGCTTGCGCGCCATTCTTTTTTCATAGACATCTTCCTAGAAGCAATCATCCCTAAGCGAATGGAAATGGCAATCGAAAGGGCAGCAAGTACAATAATCATGGAGACGACACCGGGCCAGCCAAAGTGGCTGTAAAAGGTTCCACTCACCGTCCCGCCGACACTAGAGCCTGTATAATAGAAAAATAGGTAGAGCGAGGATGCTTGCGCTTTGTCATGGGTAGCCATGTTCCCCACCCAACCACTTGCGATGGAATGTGCTCCAAAGAATCCGTACGTAAAGACGGCAATGCCTAGAATCATCAACCATAGATTCGGACTTAGTGTAATGGTGACTCCTAGTAACAAGATGAATAGGGATAGCTGGAGTATTCTTTTTTTTCCATATTGATCGGCGAGCATCCCCATCCATGTCGAGCTAAATGTCCCCATAATATAGACAATGAAGATGAAGCCAACCAAGGTTTGACTCAAGGAGTAGGGGGGCTTCATTAACTCAAAGCCGATATAGTTGTAGAGGGACACTAGGCTTCCCATTAACAAAAAAGCGAGACTGAAAAGACAAATAAGACCGGATTCCTTAAATTGACTAAATAAGGAAGTGGCTAGCCCTTTTAAAGCAAAAGCTTGTGGCCGGAAATGAGAAGATTTTGGCAAAAATACAATAAAAACAATACTGGCCAGTAGGCTCAAGAATCCAATGGCGATGTAGGCGGCATGCCAGCTGAAATAATCTGTTAATATCCCGCCGATAATCCGTCCAGTCATCCCACCGAGAGAGTTTCCACTTATATGTAGTCCCATCGCCATTCCTAAGCTTCTCGGTTCTATTTCCTCACCAATGTAGGCCATGGCAACGGCAGGGAGGCCCGCAAGCGTAATTCCTTGTAAAATTCGACATAGGATTAAGAGCTGAAAGCTCGGTGAAAAAGCTGTGATAATCGAAAGAATCGAAGAGGCAACTAATGATATCGCCATGATGGGTTTACGTCCAAACACCTCTGACAGAGAGCCAGCAATCAAAAGGCTGATGGATAGAGTGATCGTTGCAGATGACATGCTCAGGCTTGACATTGTTGGTGAAACACCAAAATCACTCGCAATATCTGGCAATAAAGCCTGTGGTCCCCATAGAATGGCAAAGGTGCTGAAGCCCCCGGCGAAGATAGCAAAATTGACTCTCTTAAATGAACGTGTTCCACGCTGGATGTAATTCATGTTTGGGACTCCTTTAGTTGATTTCGAATAAGTGATGGACAAATTGAATAAAGCCCTTGACCGCAGGAGAGGAGTAAGAGTTCTTCAACCAAGCCATCCCTATATCCCTTTGGCAGATAGGATTTTTTACACGAATGGGCTTTATTTTTTGCTTATCTAAGACCTGTATGTCGGGCACGAGGGAAATACCTAATTTGGCCCCAACGAGACCAGAAACCGTCCCAATATCCTCACCTTCAAATACGATATTTGGTTCAAAACCTGCCTGATAACAAAAATGGTTAATGATTGCACGCAGCTCATTGACCTGCTTGAAGGAGATAAAAGGCTCATGTCTAACCATACTTAAATCGATTTCATCATATTCACTAAGCCAATGGTCGATTGAAGCGATCAAAAAAAGCTCTTCCGTTAAAAGAGGCTGATAAATAATCTCCTGGTCCTCGTGAAGCAGGGTGATGAGAGCGAGATCAACCTTCCTGTCCTTTAATAGGTCGACTATTTGCCGGTTAGAGGCTTGGTTTAACTGGAAGTGAACATGTGGGTTCACCCTTTGATAGGAGCTTAGAAGTTCAGGAACGACACTCATCCCAAGAGAAGGAATGAATGAAAGATGAATCATGCCATGATCAGGATGAATTTCATTCCATATTTCTTGTTTCCCTAGCTCCATTTGTTTGATGGCCTGCTCGACATATTCCAAGAATATTCTCCCATAGCGGTTCAGATAAATATTTCTGCCCCTTCGATCAAATAGCTGCACCCCAAGTTCTTCCTCAAGCTTTGCGATGGAGCGACTAAGTGCGGGCTGGGAAACCGCTAGTTGTTCGGCAGCGCGTGTAAAATGCTCTGCTTTGGCAACCGCTTGGAAATACTGTATTTGAACCCATTCCATTTGCATCCCTCAAATTTCTTTTATTATACTTCGCTTTCTACATAACTTCTAATTGTTAATATGCATAAAATTCATACAATTTTGTTATGAATAAAATGTAGCATACGTCCATTTATTTTCCAATATGTTAAAGATAGAAACTGGTCCAGCATACGTAAATTTGGTAGATTAGGGTTAGAGAGGATACAAAATTAGTATTCGGTTGCAAAAGATAGATCTGGAGGGATGAGCATGAATCCTTTTATGAAAAAGGCAGTTCAGCTAGCGATTGAGAATGTGGAACAAGGAGGCCAGCCATTTGGAGCCGTTCTTGTGAGGAAAGATGAGATCATATCCGAGGGTGTGAATGAGCTGCACCAGAATTATGATGTAAGTGGTCATGCCGAGCTGTTAGCCATTAGACGAGCGCAGGCAAGCTTAAAAACCCATGATTTAAGTGATTGCGTTATGTACGCAAGCGGGGAGCCCTGTCCAATGTGTTTGACAGCCATGTACTTTGCAGGAATTAAGACCGTTTACTACAGTGCGTCTATAGATGATGCGGAAAAAGTGGGCCTCGGAAAATCGAAGATGATTTATCATGATTTGAAGAAAAATAGGGAAGACAGAGAGATTAAGATGATCTATATGCCAAATGAAGGCGCACTACCCGATCCAATGGAAAAGTGGGCACGAAAAGGGAATGAATAATCCATGCGAATAGAAAAAAGGTCAGCCTTGAAGTTTTAGAGGCTGGCCTTTTTTTCTTAAAGGTTACAAAAAAGTTACATAGGATAAGCTTAATTCTTAACCAGTTCATAACCCTTTTTCCCTCAGAGCTAGCTATCATGGATAGTGGAGCATGTGAGGAGAAAGGTGAGAACATGGAAAGAGAAAAGAGAAAAAGAAGATGGCAGTTGGAATATAAACTTGCTTCCGTGTGTATAGCGATTCTATTCTTGGTTACTTTGGCAGCTACATCGTTAATCCGGGGGAACGAGGTCAAGAGCATGGAAGTAAATAATAATAGGGAAAGGCCAGTTTCCCTCATCGAGAAAGAAGAGATCAAGGGAAATATAGACGACGAGAATTCACCGAAGCAAGAAGTGAAGAGGGAAATAAAGACTCAGGATGATTCTGTGGAAAGTTCTTCGGTTTCAGATACAGCTATCCAAACTGAAAAGAAACAGGATGAAACGATAAAGCAATCAAACAATCATATTATTTATCTAACATTTGATGATGGTCCGAACCAATATACGGACGCCATTCTAGATTTATTGGGACGCTACAATGCGAAGGCGACCTTTTTTATGCTGGAACCAAACATGGAAAGGTATGCAGATTCCATCCGGAGAATGGTCAATGAAGGGCATTCGATTGGCATGCATGGGGTGACCCATAATGCAAAAATAATCTATCAATCTAGTGAAGCAGTGGTGAATGAAATGAAGAGGGGGCAAGCGACGTTAGCCTCTATTTCAGGGCTGAACAGTTATCTCATCCGCGTTCCATATGGTTCTGTTCCTCATATGAAGCCAGCCTATTTTGAAGCAGTGAATAGGGAAGGCTTTAAGCTTTGGGATTGGACCATCGACAGCAAAGATTGGAAGTTTCTTAGTAGAAAGTATGTCTCCTATATTTTAGAACAGCTAGAGTCCTACTCTAACCCCGATGAACCAAAGGTAGTTCTTATGCATGACAAAGCTTCCACAGTAGAGCATCTAGAGAGCTTATTACAAAAATTGACGGAGCTTGGCTATGAAATGAAGCTGTTGACGGAGCAGCTTGAGCCAGTCACATTATGATTAGGAGAAGAAAAATGAAAAGATATATGAAAATTGCAGTAGGAGTTCTTGCTACATTAACGGTATTATTAGGGGTTTGTTTCTATTTTATCTTTGCAAAAGTGGGGGCTTTCTTTGATGAAACCTATAAACCGATTGCATCGACTCCTCCTGTCAAGCAAATTGAAGTGCAAAAAGAGGAGGAAGCCAAAGCCCTTCATGTGTTGCTGATGGGAATTGATGAACGTGAGGGTGATCGTGGGCGGCCAGATGTCATCATCGTCGCCAAGCTCGACCCAAAGCAACAAACAACGAAGATGGTCAGCATTTCGAGAGATACAAAGGTGATGATTCCAGGAAAAGACAGCTATACCAAATTGAATCATACTTATTCCATTGGCGGCACAGACTTAACGGTTCAAACCGTTGAAGAGCTACTCGGGATATCGATCGATTACTATGTTAAGGTGAATATGGAAGGCTTTGAAAAAATTATCCAAGAGTTTGGCAGTGTGACTGTCCAAAACAATAGGGCCTTTTCATTTGAAGGGTACTCTTTTTCAAAGGGCAAGATTTCCTTAGAATCCGATGAAGCGCTTGCTTATGTGAGAATGCGAAAAGGGGATCCGCTAGGGGACAAAGGGCGCAATTTTCGTCAACGTCAGGTAATAGAGGCTGTCATTCATAGACTAATTCAAGATCGAGATTATTTAGGTACGATTAAACTGCTGGAGACATTAGCCCCATATTTGGAATGGAATATTGGGCAAAAGGATTTGAAACCTTTATATACGCACTACCTTCCAGCCCTAAAAGAGATTCAAACAGATGACATGCCAGGTGCTGGAAAGATTGAAGAGGATGGATATTGGTATTTTACCCCGGAAAATCCTGAGAAGATGTTTAACGAATAGAGAATGTATATCTACAATAAGGAATCAGAGGGAGCGCTCTCTCTGATTCCTTGTCATTTGAGGCCGGAATAAGTATCAAATCACACTGTTCTTAATCGAATTGCTGTCACTTGCATCCGGGTCTAAAACAACGGAGGCTGGAAGATTAATAGGGGAGAGGTCACCGTTTTGTTCTCCGAATGCCTGATTTCTTTTGTACGTCACAAACTGATCAATTAATTGAAAGGAACCCATATTCGATACGGAGCCATTATCAAGGGCATTAATCTTAATTCCAAGGACATTTATAACAGTTGGTGAAATAAATACCATTTTTCTCATCCTCCCTTTCTAACACGATTAGAAAAAGCTAGACTTAACCGCTGGATTGTCTAGCAGATCCATATCCGACACCCATGATCGAGAATAGACAGCGGGGGAAAGATCTCCGTTCTGCTCGCCAAGCCCCTGATTCCTCTTATAAGAAACAAATTGGTCGATATGCTGACTTGGACCTAGATTGATTACTGCCCCGTTATCGATCGCATTGACTTTAATCCCCATAACATTGATAACCACCTGCCCAAACATTATCCATTCACTCCTAATGGGTTAGGAAGGTTTGCTGTTTCAAAGGAGGAATTTGCATCAATCTGATCGCGATCGTCGACAAAGCTTCTCGTACCAAAGAAATTTGTGCCATCCCCCATATTTTGCCCAAGCCCCATATTTTTCTTGTCAGAATTATGCCATTCAGCCAAGAGGTTTTGGCCAACGTTAATGGCAGATGCATTTTCAAAAGAATTGACCTTGATAATATTGATATTAATATTGATATAAGGTACTGGACCAGGCATGTGAATCCCTCCCATTCATCAAATATTCCTCTTTATCGAAATAGAGTCCTCCCGATCTTCATCGAAGACAGCAGACACCGTGTACATCCTTAGGCAACCATCTGCAAACTGCTGGCCTATGCCTTGATTTTTCTTCGCACATACGTTTCTGTTTATTTTTCTTGTGGAGCTAATGGAGATGGAGCTTAGGTGATCCTCATTATTCACTTTTATCCCTGTGATACTAATTTTTTGAGGTAAAAAATACATTCTATGCTTTCCTCCAAACTTTGCTGAATAGTTAAGAATATGCGATTGATGCAAAAAATATGTATCTATCAATTAGGGGGCTTATTTCAAGATTGTCTGAATAAATATAGGATGATGAATTTTTTCGTCAAGGGAGCAAGGCAGGGAGGGGCCACCATGGATATGGATAAAATAAAGCAGTGGATGGAGCTGGCAAAGAAATATCAAACAAATAACTTTTGGAGCGACATTTTTGAACAGCCCGCCTTTGACGACTTTATGAGAAACCAAATGGATTTTGGAGAGACAGGTGAATCTCCTCTAGATTTTAAGAAGGAGAATAAATTTCCTCCAACAGATATTTACATGACAGAGGATGAGATCTTCGTTGTATGTGATTTGGCAGGTTTCACAAAAGAAGATATTCGGCTATCCGTATCTGGTGCGAAGCTACTCATTAAAGGAGATACGAATCGGATGATGGCTGGAAAAATGGTTCAAAAGGAGCGGCAGCATGGTCCCTTTGAACGTGTAATTCAGCTTCCTGAACCAACACTACCAAATCAAATTCGGGCGAGATTTAGCAATGGCGTTCTCTTTGTTTCCTATCAGCGACATTTTAAGCAGGAGGAGTATGTCCCTATTGATTAAGGGAAATCCGTTCATATGAAGGGGATTAAAGATGCTAAGAGGGATATTTAGCCAGCATGGTCCAAAGGAAAATAAAAGCATGAAAATGGACGAGCTGGAAAAACAAATTTTGAGAATCAATGCTCTTGAGGTTCATGTTAAGAAACTATTGGTGTTGGAAAAAGAGCTCCAGGCTTCTGGGCATCAGGCATCTAATAAAGAAAAATGGAAGCAGTCCAAGAGAGGTGAGGCTCTAGACACCCAAATTGACCAGATTCTTGCAAAAAAGTTCTCGGAGTGTGTTCAAATAGAAAAACAACTGACTGAAAAAATACAGGCTCTTGAGGCAATAAATTCACATATGAATAGACGGCTCGAGGAATTAGAGAGGGAGAACGTATCCCTAAAGGAAGTTCAAGCCAAGCTTGAAAACACCGTAGAGGAGCTTATGCAGAAATGCCATGATGACGAGGATGAAGAAGCCATACAGCAAGTTAAGAACATATATATTGACAAGTTTTATTTGGATAAATATGAGCAAAATAATAACTTTGCTCAACTTGGGATTAAGACATTAAGCGGTACGCTAAATATTGGAGCAACCTATGGAATCGATGCCATTCCTAAGGAAATCAATGAACAAGCAAAAAATGAATGGAGTAAGCTGAAGGCCATTATGGAAAAGGAAAGAGAAAGGGATGTCTCGGAAGGAGAAGAATCTACCTACGAAGAGCCACAGGAGAATGATTTGGAATCAGACGAAGAAGATTCAGCTTTTACAGATATTAATATTGAAGAAGAGGATTTTTAAATAAGGCTCTGTTAATCTTCAGTGTTGATATTAGCCATATGTGCATGGTGTGAACGGGTTTTACTCGGGACGAGCAACGTAGTGAACCTACGCTCTTATGGCGGTATCAAGATCAACATAAAAATTTAACAGCGCCTTAAATAAAAAAACGGAGAGCTTTTTTGCTCTCCGCTTTGACATTCTATCCATTTTCCTTTCGAAATAGAGATTGAATGTTGATTTTTGAGTCTTTTAACATGTTTAGAATTTCCTTAGAGTTCCTATTAACATAAGCATAGTATAAGACGTCTACGACAAATAACTGTGAAATCAGGGATGTGGTGGCTGCGCTTCTTAACATAACAGCTTCCCCACCATGGTGAATGACAGGATAGTCCACAAGTTTTACCAATGTACTATTTTCATTTTGTGAAATACCAACCGTGTGGATTCCCCGTTGCTTAGCCACCTGTGTTAATTTAATGACTTCATTGGTTTCCCCTGAATTCGATATCGCTACAAACAGACTTTGTTCATGGGCATTTATCAGGGAAGAGACCAATAAATGATGGTCCAGCGTATTTACAACCGGTTTACCAATTCTAGAAAATTTTTGTGTGAAATCTTCAGCAACAACATGGGATGCACCTAACCCGTAGACATAAATCACACTACAATGATCTAGCAATTTAGCTATTTCCTCAATCCTATTTGTATCGAGATGATTCGCTGTTTGGGAAATCGATTGATTAAATCGGAGAGCTAGTTTTTCAGCGATGAGCGTCACTTCTTCATTGGGTGTGATATCCGTATATAGGTTTTCAGCCACACCCGAGGAATCGGCATACAATTGAATTTTTAATTGGGAAAAACCAGATAATCCAATCGAACGGCAAAAACGAACGATTGTGGCCGGACTTACGCCAGCTTTTTCTGCCAGTTCACTTGTATTGTAATTAACCGTTTCTACGGAATGTTGAAGAATATATTCACCGATTTTCTTTTCCGCTTTTGACAAATCATCCAATTTAGATTTTATTCGCAGTATGATATTTTCTTCCACCATGGATCACAGCCTAGCCTATTTAGTTTCCTTTTGGATTTCTTTAGGCACACCGAATAGGTATGTCACAATGAATCCTCCAATATAACCTGATACTAATCCGATAATATATCCCATCCAATGTCCATTAGCGATAAGAGGGATAAGTGGAATACCACTTGGGCCGATAGCAATGGCACCAATATTTCCGATTCCAGCAATCACGGCACCACCAATACCACCACCGATACAAGCAGTAATGAATGGACGTCCTAATGGTAATGTTACACCATAAATTAACGGTTCACCAATTCCAAGAATTCCAACTGGTAAAGCCCCTTTGATTAATCGAGTTAATTCTTTATTTTTTCTACATTTAACCCATAAAGCGAAGGCTGCTCCAACTTGACCAGCACCTGCCATTGCTAAGATTGGCAATAGAAGGGTGAAGCCAGATGCATTAATCATTTCAATATGAATTGGTGTTAGGATTTGGTGTAAGCCAAACATAACCATTGGTAAGAAGAAGAGTCCTAAGATAAATCCAGAGAAAGCACCACCAACATTTAATACCCAAGTAATCGAACCGACAAGAGCATTTGAAATGACACCAGCAATCGGCATAACGATAAAGATTGTAAAGAGACCAACAACTAATAATGCGATAGTAGGAGTGATGATGATATCAACAGAGTTTGGAATAATTTTGTGCAATCTTTTTTCAACTAATGATAGAATCCATACGGCAAAAATAACACCGATAATACCACCTTGTCCAGCTGCTAAAGCGTGCCCGTTAAATATATTTGTCAATGGGGCTTCAGGATTCATTCCAGTTAACATCGTAGCAGCACCGATGACGCCGCCCAAACCTGGAGTAGCACCAAATTCATTGGCACTATTAATACCAACGTAAATGACTAAATAAGCAAAAAGACCATTTTTAATAATATTTAATGTTGTAATGATGTTTGCCCAGTCCTGGCTTATGCTGCCAGCAGTCATAAGGTTGGAGAAAACGGCTGCGATTCCGCCGATAATACCGGCACCAACGAAGGCAGGAATTAATGGAACAAAAATATTCGCAATGGATTTTAATACGCGCTTAAAGGATGAGTTATTATTATGCTTTGCTTTTTCTCTTGCTTTCACTTCAGCTGCTTTTGCTTCTACCTTTTCACGATCCGTTAAACCAGAACCACCTTGTTTTGGAAAGGGCTCGCCAAGCTTAACGCCCGCTTCAGCAACCATAATATTCGCCACCTTGTTGACAATTCCAGGGCCAACAATGATTTGAAGCGTATCGTCTTCAACGATACCGAGTACTCCATCGATGGCTTTTAGTCCAGCCATATCAATTTTGCTATAATCTCTAACAGTGATTCGAACCCTTGTCATACAATGAATCAGTTTCTCGACATTCTCCATGCCACCAACTTTTTCATAGATCTCCCTAGCTAATCTTTGTTCTTTTGATTCAGCCATTTTTTTCTTACCTCCTTAATTTTGAGCTATTCAATGATGTTTCGAATAAATCCATTCGCCTGATCTAATTTCTCAGAAGCCTCTTCTTTGGAGAGTTTTGTTAAGATCATGACAATCGCTAATTTCACGTTTTTGTCAGCTGCAAAGAATGCTTTTTCCGCTTCTTCATAGCTGCATTCTGTGGCCTGCATGATAATCGACTTTGAACGTTCGACTAATTTGTCATTCGTTGGCTTCACATCGACCATTAGGTTTTTATAAACCTTCCCAATTCCGATCATCGAAGCAGTGGAAATCATATTTAATACTAATTTTTGCGCTGTACCTGACTTCAATCTTGTTGACCCCGTTAATACTTCAGGACCAACCTCCACTTCAATATTGATGTCGGCATACTTACTGATTTCAGCGTCTTTGTTACAAGCAAGACTTGCTGTTGTTGCCCCGACTTTTTTGGCATATTCTAATGCACCAATTACATATGGTGTTCTCCCACTTGCTGCAATCCCGAGAACGGTATCTTTTTCTGTTAGTTGAATATTGCGCAAGTCTTCTTCACCGAGAGTGATGGAATCCTCTGCCCCTTCAACAGCGACAGTCATGGCAGACATGCCACCAGCGATTAATCCCTGTACCATTGTTGGATCGGCACTAAATGTTGGGACACATTCCGCTGCATCGAGTATTCCTAAGCGGCCGCTCGTTCCTGCACCAACATAGACTAAATGGCCGCCTTTTTGAAAGGATTCTTTAACAGCTTCAACAACCTTTTCGATTTGTGGTAGTTCTTTTTTGACGCTTTCAGGAACGGTTTGGTCTTCCTTATTCATCAATTGTAAAATCTCAATGGTGGATAGCGTGTCTAAATTCATTGTGCTTTGGTTTCGTTGTTCAGTAGCTAGTTTATTTAGATTCATGATGTGCCTCCTTGATAGCAGCTATTATGAACTTTGTCCCATCCTCGATAAAGTCAAGTAATGGCAGATCCTTATCAATGACTTGTCCGATCACATTTACTTTAGCATCAGCAGGTAGTTCACGTTTTACAATTTGTAGTTCGCCCTTGTATCTGAGATACAAATGATTGTCGATTGTGATGCTTCCTTTTCTTCTTGCTATGTTGTTCTCTGGCTGAATATCATTCTGCTTATGAATAATTCTTGATTGTTCGCTGCGGATGACATCTCTTGAGACATCTAAGCGGTTTTGATGATCCTTGAAAATGTAAGAATCCCATTTCTTATTAATGGAAGATGCATGCAGAAGCAGAATCTTCCGTTGAAGGAATTCATTGAATTGCTGACAAGTCGCATCCGAAATACCAGGGTCGCCAACATATACATCATCCACTAGATAATCGCGAGTAAGCGATAATGCTGAGGAAAGTGGATGCCCAGAACGATGAATTTCCAAGGTAGGAAGTGTCTCATATAACGGCAAGCGTAAATTGTCATCTCCTGGTACGAAGGCGCATACTTTAAAGCGCTTACTTTTCAGCCAGTCATTTTTTCGGTAAAACCACTTTTCATCCAATCCGGTATTGGGTCTTGGATAATAATTATGCCAAACCTCAAGATTACTAAAGTTAGCATTGTGATAAATTAACTGCTCGTAATCGCTTTCTGTTAGTGTGCTGGCATTCAAACCAACAGTAAGGTACTGTGAAAGATTGGCTATTGTCTTAAAATCAATTCCATCATCTGCTCGCAGTCCTGAGATTCCGCTTTCAAAAATAGCCTGAGGTTCATCTAATGACAGCCCGATATTTTTGAGTGCATCACCTGAAATGTCAATCATTAGTCTTAAGTTTCTTGCTCGTACGATCTCTAACAAGGAAGTTAGGCGCTCATTGTACTTTGAAACATCATCCTCGGGGATATGCAATGAAGTAAAAACACCCTCAAATCCGATATCCGCCATTTGATTGACATAGCTTTCTTTCTCTTGCGACCAATCCTCATTAAGAAAAATTGAAAATCCCAGCAATTGATCACCACCCTGTTCAATTAATAGTGGACCTATAGCATTCCTATTGAATCGATTAATTATTACAATTACATTTTATACCTTATGAAATGAAATTTCAATATAAAACAAAAAATACCATAAAATTTGAAATGACATTTCATTAAATGATGTATATCACTAAAATGGAGTCTGAAAAATTTAAAACTTACACTTGCGTTTTATTTGAGCATCCACTATAATCATCCTTAACTTACAATTCTGAAAAAGACGATGAAGAGAAAAAGTAGGATTTAGCTATTTTTCACAGAGAGCTTCGGTAGCTGAAAAGAAGCAAAAATACGAATCTGAACAATGGCCTCTGAGTTTCGTGCTGAAAGTACCTCTGGTATGAGTAGGTTCCGACGAGATTTGGTACTCGTTATCCATACCACAGTATAAAAGGGGATCTTTCCTTCGAGTACTTGCAGAGACTGTTTTGCGTGAGCAATCAGTGAAATAAGGTGGTACCGCGTGTTCAAACCACGTCCTTATCCGATGGGATAATGACGTGGTTTTTTTGTTTTTAAAAACGGAATGTCTGGTATTAAGGACATTCCGGAACCATATCCGTGCGAATAAATTAAGCTGAAAGTGGAGGAAAAGAAGATGACAAATTATGTAGTATTGCAGACAGACTTTGGCACAAGCGATGGAGCTGTGTGTGCGATGTATGGTGTTGCGTTATCTGTCGACCCAGGGATTCGAATTTTTGACCTAACCCATGATATTCCTCAATACAATATATGGGAAGGGGCTTACCGTTTATATCAAACGATTTCCTACTGGCCAGAGGGAACCGTCTTTGTGTCGGTCGTGGATCCTGGAGTCGGATCTGAAAGAAGAAGCGTTGTTGTCAAAACAGCTTCCAACCAATATATCGTGACCCCAGATAATGGCACACTGACCCAGATAAAAAAGCATATTGGGATTGTTGCAGCGAGAATCATTGATGAAAATGTCAACCGCTTGCCCTATTCTGGGGAGTCTTATACCTTCCATGGGCGAGATGTCTATGCTTTTACGGCAGCAAGACTAGCGTCAGGTGTGATTTCGTTTGACGAGGTCGGACCTGAGGTATCGGTTGATTCCATTATTGAATTGCCTGTGACTGAAGCCAGCATTGAAAAGGGAGCGGTTATCGGAAATATTGATATCCTTGATGTTCGCTTTGGGAACCTCTGGACGAATATTGAGCGAGAGAAATTCAAGCAATTAAATATTGAATATGGGGATTCTTTCGAGGTGGTGATTGAAAATGAACAGCGCCAGATTTACAAGAACATTATGACCTACGGTCGATCCTTTGCGGACAGCCATTTAGGAGAGCCCCTTCTTTATGTGAATTCACTCGATAAGATTGGGGTTGCCCTCAACCAAGGCTCCTTTGCCAAGGCTTATCATGTGAAATCAGGGGCGAATTGGAAAATCTCTATACGTAAAGTTCCGAAAGTAATCTATAATTAAAACTATTAGAATTTTTAAAAAGGGAGAGAGACATTTTGTTTAAAAAATTATTTTCTATAAAGACGATTGTTGCGATTGGGATAGGGGCAGCAGTATTCATTATCTTGGCAAAATTTGCATCAATTCCATCACCAATTCCAAATACATCCATTCAAACATCCTATGCATTTTTAGCATTAATGGCGATTGTGTTTGGACCTATTGCAGGGGGATTGATTGGTTTAATTGGGCATGCACTGAATGATGCGATTTCATACGGCTCGGTTTGGTGGAGCTGGGTCGTTGTCTCGATGATTGTCGGATTTTTGATTGGGCTTGTGGCAAAGAAAATCGATATTGAATCCGGGGATTTTAGCAAGAAAAAGATCATTACTTTTAATATCACACAGGTACTTGCACAAGCAATTGGCTGGCTCTTAATTGCTCCTCTATTAGATATTTTGATTTATGCAGAACCTGCCAACAAAGTATTTGCACAGGGATTCTTTGCAGTGGTATCGAACATAGTAACCGTTGGTGTTATCGGAACAATTTTATTGATTGCCTACGCGAAAACACGCAGTAAGAGCAACAGCTTACACAGGGAATTATAGTCTAGGAGAGTAAGATGAAGAAACCAGTCATTGAATTTCACAACTACAGCTTTAAATATAATAGTCAGGTGGAGCCAACCCTTCGAGATTTGAATTTCACCATTTATGAAGGAGAGAAGGTATTAATTGTCGGGCCCTCTGGTTCTGGGAAAAGCACGATTGGTCATTGTATCAACGGGCTTGTTCCCTTTTCTTTTAAAGGAGAAGTGACTGGAAGCCTTAAGATATTGGGGAAAGAGGCAAAGAGCTTAGATATTTTTTCCTTGTCGAAAATGGTCGGTACCGTCCTGCAGGATCCAGATGGACAATTCATTGGGTTAACGGTGGGAGAGGATATTGCCTTTGCCCTTGAAAATGATTGTACCGAGCAGCAGGCCATGCATGGCATTGTTGATGAAGTGGCCAAAATGGTGGAGATGGATGGGTATCTTACCTCTTCTATCCATCATTTGTCGGGTGGGCAAAAACAGAGAGTCTCACTTGCAGGTGTACTTGTAGATAAGGTAGGGATTCTCCTGTTTGATGAACCCCTTGCCAATCTTGACCCAGCAACCGGAAAATATGCAATTGAATTGATTGATCGCATCCAAAAGGAAACAAATACAACCGTCGTGATCATTGAACACCGCCTGGAGGATGTTCTACATTGTCCAGTGGATCGAATTATTGTGATCGATGATGGACGTGTTGTTGCAGATATGAGTCCAGACCGGCTACTTGCAAGCAAGTATTTGGAAAAAAGCTATATTCGTGAGCCTCTTTACGTGAAAGCAGCCAAATATGCAGGCTGCGAAATAATGGAGGAGATGAAGCCAGCTCATCCGAGTACTTTTGCTTTGGACGGATGTAGAGACCAGCTTTTGACATGGGTTGAAGCAGTGGACATCGTTCCCTCAAGCGAAAAGAGAGAACCAATTTTGGAGCTCAAGGATATTTCTTTTAGCTATGAACCAGGCCGCGAGACGATCCATGATGTTTCTTTTTCCATTGAGAAGGGTGAGATGGTTAGTATTGTTGGCAAGAATGGTGCCGGGAAGTCGACACTTTCTAAGATTATTTGTGGGTTTGAAAAACTGAGCAGTGGTCAAATCCTTTTTGACGGTCACGATATTACTCACGATACAATTAAGGAACGATCTCTCAGAATTGGCATGGTGATGCAAAATCCTAATCATATGATTTCTAAAAATATGATCTTTGATGAGGTTGCTTTAGGTCTTGTGATACGTGGAGTTCCCGAGGAAGAAGTGAAGGAGCGAGTTGAAACAACGCTGAAAATTTGTGGTTTGTATCCGTTTCGGAATTGGCCGATTTCAGCTCTAAGCTTCGGTCAGAAAAAGCGCGTTACGATTGCCTCTATTTTAGTGTTGGAGCCTGAAGTAATTATTCTTGATGAACCTACTGCTGGTCAGGATCTACGCCACTATACGGAAATTATGGAATTCTTAGTGGAACTCAATCGTCAGGGCAAGACCATTGTGATGATCACCCATGATATGCACCTGATGCTTGAATATACGCCTCGTGCGATTGTGATAAAGGGTGGCAGGAAGATCGCAGATGACTCGGCTGCAGCTATTTTAACAGACTCAAGGATTATCCAGCAGGCAAATCTAAAGGAAACCTCCCTATTCGAGTTGGCGAAACGCCTAGAAATTGGAGAGCCAAGAAGGTTTGTGGAACGATTTATTGCCTATGATCGGGAGGTGCGAAACATATGGCAGTAGAGATGCTCTCGTATATTGACCGAAAATCTCCCATTCATGAGCTGACCGGAGTGACGAAGCTGATTTGTTTTATTATCTGGTCCTCAGCAGCAATGTTAACCTATGATACTCGTATTCTTGCTTTTTTGTTTATTTTTAGCATTGTTATTTTTCTTATTTCTAAAATCAAACTGAAGGAAATTTCCTTTATTCTTATTTTTATTTTGGTTTTTTTATTGCTTAATAATATCGCTATTTATGTCTTCTCTCCCCAAGAGGGTGTGAAAATCTATGGGACAAGCCATGTGCTATTCGAGATTTTTGGAAGACACAATGTCACGATCGAACAGATTTTTTATCAAATCAATATTACACTGAAATATTTTACCGTGATTCCTGTTGCCCTGCTTTTCATTGCGACGACTCATCCAAGTGAATTTGCCGCATCGATGAATAGAATTGGCGTGAGCTACCGAATCTCTTATGCGGTTGCTTTAGCTTTACGCTACATTCCCGATGTTCAGCGTGACTTTCGCAATATTGCCTTGTCACAACAGGCGAGAGGGATTGATATGTCCAGTAAGGAAAAATTGCCGAAGCGGATTAAGAACGCTACATCAATCATTATTCCGCTGATTTTATCAAGCCTTGAGAAAATTGATACGATCAGCAATGCGATGGAATTGCGTGGCTTCGGAAAAAATAAGAAGCGAACCTGGTACAGTGCCCGTCCCTTTCAGAAAAGAGACTATCTTACCTTGATTGCTTTTGCCCTTCTTTTTGTCATTTCAATGGTTGTTACCTATTATGATGGAGATCGATTTTATAATCCTTTTGTGTAGGGGTTTAAGATAGCCAATCTCATTGATTGGCTATCATAGACCCTCAGTTATCCCTCTACTAATGCCAGCCCCCCGCTCTATACCGTCCTTTCCGAAATGGAAGCCACCAGTTCCAGTTGCCAAATAGCTTCATCAAGCTCGGAACGAGCAAGAGCCGAATAATGGTTGCATCAATGGCAACGGCAATCGCAATTCCTACCCCAATTTGCTTTACTGGCATCACATCGGTGAAGGCGAATGCTCCAGTTAAGACGATCATAATAAGCGCCGCTGAAGTAATGATCTTACTCGTTGTTGCCAGTCCTTCAACTGTTGCCCGGTCATTATCTAGTGAATGGGCATATTCCTCCTGCATCCTCGAAATTAGAAATACCTCATAGTCCATGCTTAATCCGAAAACTAAGCTAAATACCAAGACAGGAATGATAAGGGCAATTGTTCCAGCTGGAAGTCCGAAATGACCATACTGAAAGACATAGACAAGGATACCAAAAGTGGCGGACAAGCCAAAAATATTCATGAGAATTGCTTTAATTGGAATGAGAAGGGAGCGAAATGCTATTAACAGGATAAAAAAGGTTGAAACAATGATGACGGAAAGAACTGCTCCAATCTTATTTTCAATCTCATCAAAAATTTCCTGGTTAAATTTAGGCATCCCACCGACCTTTAGTTCGTACCCAGAATATCGCTCCGCAACGGTTCGAACCCAATCTTGAGCTTCTTTGGAATCAGGCTCAGCAGCAATCGTAATCGGGATAAAGAGCTGGTGCTCCTTGATAAATTGCTCTTGCAAAGGTCTGAGCTTCGCTTCCATTTCAGGAACCTGCATGGACATTTCCCATTCCCTTGCGGACTTGACTCCACTTAAAGAGAAGAGTGTTGTCACCTCATCGACCAAAGGATCAGCCAGAAGTTTATCTTCCAATTCTTTTATCTCGGAAAGACCTTCTTCATTCTCCCATCCATTTTCCCTTGTTGCAATCGCATAAACCATTGATGTATCTTCAAGTCCAAAGGCCTCTTGCATCGCCTCATATGCGGACCGAGAGTCATATGATTTTGGCAAGGACTCAATGCTAGGAATCGTTAATTTCATATTTTTTATCGGAATCACTGCGATGCCAAGGATTAGAATGGAAAAAATCATGAGGAGCATCGGACGCTTAATGACTTTGTTGGCAAATTTTCTCCAGCCATCATCCCCATTTTCCTTCACCTTTAGCAATTGCCATTTATTAATTCTCTCTCCCAACATTATTAAAATGGAAGGTAAAAGGGTAATTGAGCTTAGCACCGCCAGGGCAACGACGATCATGCCACCTACGGCAATATTTTGGAAGATGTCCACTTCGACAAGCATCATCGCCCCAAGGCCGATAAGCACACAAAATGCTGAAAAAAGAACAGAGCGCCCAGCGGTGCGAATCGTTGTAGAAACAGCCTCGAGCAAGCCAGATTTTTTCCTTTCTTCACGGTACCTACTAATAAAAAGCAGGGCAAAATCAATGCTCAACGCAAGACCGAGCATCGGGATGATGTTAAGAACGAAAATCGATAAATCAATTCGGTTCCCTAACATGGTGAGCAGTCCAAATGAAACTAGAATCGTACTAATGCCGATGATCAGTGGAATGAAAGAAGCAACAACGGAGCCAAACGCGAATAAGAGAACAATAATCGCTATTGGCAAACCAATGGCTTCTGCCGTCATCAAATCTCGTTGACTCGCTGTGTTAATGTCCTTTGAAATGGCGGGAGCTCCCGTTAGAACGACTCCTTTGTCCTTATCAATTGCTTCCCGGATACTCGTAACGATTTCGGGCATGTCGTCTTCTTTATCTTCAAATTGAAGCAAAGCATAGGAAAGATCCTTTGAATAGAGGGAGTTATCCTCGAGGGGTGACACAATGGACGAGACCACATCGAGATCGGCGACTTTTTCCATCGTCTTGGCTATTTGTTTATCACTCATCTTATCAAACACAAGGAACATGGTCTCGGCGGGCATATCAAAGGCTTCAGAAGCAATATCCATCACTTCTGCATGCTCGCCCTCCATCCAAAACCCATCGCCGTGAAGCTTACTCGGCAATTGAATAGCAAAAAAGGCCATCACGACAATAAGTATGGCCCAAAGAGTGATAATGACTTTATAACTTTTTGTGACAAGACGTGCTAAAGTGAACATTTCTTTTTCTCCCTACTCATTTTTTTTACTTTCAGTTTAGCTAATAGTTTAAGGCTTGTCTGTAGCTGTATTTAAAAGACTTTCTCAAGAATTGACATGATTGGATGGAAAGAGTATAGAATATAAATAACTATAATATAGTAGAAAAACCGTTGAAAGAAAAGGTGGCGCTGTTATTTTGAATAACGAGCATATAGAAGCTGGATGGAATTTTGAACAGAGCTATTCTCGACTACCAAAAGACTTTTTTACCAAAACGAACCCGACACCTGTTGATTCTCCTAAGCTGATTATATTAAATGAAAAGCTTGCGGAATCGCTTGGACTTCAAGTACAAGCTCTTGCAGAGGAAAAGGGAGTGGAGGTGTTCGCTGGAAATCGTATCCCAGAGGGAGCGGAGCCACTTGCCCAAGCCTACGCTGGACACCAGTTTGGCCATTTTACGATGCTTGGAGATGGAAGGGCGGTGCTCTTAGGGGAGCAAATCACACCTAATGGGGAAAAATTTGATATTCAGCTGAAAGGCTCGGGACGGACTCCCTATTCTCGGGGTGGAGATGGTCGTGCAGCCCTTGGGCCGATGCTCCGTGAATATATCATTAGTGAAGCGATGCATGCACTAGGCATTCCAACTTCTCGGAGTTTAGCGGTTGTGACAACGGGTGAACAGATTATGAGGGAAACCGCACTCCCCGGTGCGATTTTAACACGTGTGGCCGCGAGTCATATACGAGTCGGTACCTTCCAATATGCAGCAGGGCGAGGGAACAAAGAGGGATTGAAGGCCTTGGCTGATTACACAATCGCACGACATTATCCCGAGATTAGCGGGAGCCAAACTCCTTACTTGTCCTTGTTGCAGGAAGTGATAAAGCGCCAGGCAAACCTCATTGCCAAATGGATGCATGTTGGTTTTATCCATGGGGTGATGAATACCGATAACATGACGATTAGTGGAGAAACGATTGATTATGGTCCGTGTGCCTTTATGGACACATACGATCCTAACACGGTCTTCAGCTCCATTGACACTGGCGGACGCTATGCATACGGGAATCAGCCATATATTGCAGCTTGGAATCTTGCTCGTTTTGCGGAAACACTTTTACCATTGCTGCATGAAGATCAGGATGAGGCTGTAAAAATGGCACAGGATGAAATCTCGGGCTTTTCTAAGCAGTACGAGGAAATCTGGCTTGATGGAATGAGGGCAAAACTAGGGATTTTTAATGAGGAAAAAGAGGATGCTGCCCTCGTCGATGAATGGCTCGGGCTTATGCAGAAGCACGAAGCTGATTATACGAACACCTTCAAAGCCTTAACTGAAGGTAGGGTTGATGAAATCTCGTTTTCTGGTCACGAGGAATTTGTAAAGTGGTTTGAACGATGGCAAGAAAGGCTTGGAAGACAGACGGAATCACAGGATGAAGTGAGTGAACAGATGCGACGTCATAATCCCGCTGTTATTCCTCGCAATCATCGTGTGGAAGAAGCGCTTGAAGCGGCAGTGGAGCATGGTGATCTAAGCGTGATGAGGAAGCTGCTTGATGTGCTTGCGAAACCCTATGCTTATACATCTGAGCAAGAATCTTACTGTACATTACCGACACCATCGGGAGTACCCTATCGAACTTTTTGTGGAACTTGAAGTCTTTGCACAGGCTCAACGAGGACATGAATCGGAGCACCAGAGAGAAAGGTTATCCGCAAATGAGCCTAATGAGGACATGAATCATTGAAATCATGGGAAACATGTCCCCATTAACAAGCCGGGGGACCACAAATCCATTAAAGCCAGTGATATAATGGAAATAAAAAGGGTGATTTTTGAGGGCATGCCTGAAGAAAAAAGAAAGTACTCCTACGCCGAATACATGTCTTGGGATGAAGATTTTCTTTGTGAAGTGCTGGATGGTGAAATCATTTCAATGTCCCCGTCACCAACCCCAAAACATCAGGATGTCGTAGATGAACTAACTGCTGAATTTAAGATGTTTCTTAGAGGCAAAGAGTGTATGGCATTTTCTTCTCCGATTGATGTTTGTTTATTTGCGGAGCATGAAATGAAGTACGAAGAAATTAAAGATTGGGTTCAGCCCGATTTAATCGTTGTCTGTGACCGTAGTAAAATAGGGGAAAAGAATATTATTGGAGCACCCGATCTTGTCATCGAAGTGTTGTCCCCTTCTACCACAAAAAACGACCGCTTAATAAAGTACAAGAATTATGAAAAAGCCGGGGTAAGAGAATATTGGATTGTTGATCCGTATCATATGTCCGTTGAGGTATATGAATTGAATAAAAATAGTTTTGATCGTACAGGGATATATCTTAAAGAAGACAACGTGAACGTAGGAGTTTTAGAAGGATTTAGCATCAACTTGGGGAATATCTTTAAGGATTAATTTACACAACATGAACGGACCTAAAATATTGGGGACCCATATAGCAGGAATTTCTCACAAAAAAGAATTTCCTGCATATGTCTTGGGATAAAGTCCAGTACCTTAGGTCTCGTAGATGATTTTCCCTGATAGGCTGAGATCATATCCGTGCAATTGTTCTAGCTGCTTACGGTAATCGAAGGAAGAGACGGATTCTTTGATGGTTTGAAGCAACTGTAAATTTTCCTTTGTTTTTAATACAACGAGATCGTATTGTTCTTTAATTAATGGGATGAAGTCGACATTGACCATTTTCGCGACATTCTCAATTCCAACTCCCACATCGGCTTGACCACTTGCTACAGCTGAAGCGATAGAAAAGTGGCTCGTCAGTTCCTTCTCATAGCCCTTGATGGAATCCCTTGAAATCCCATGTATGCGGAGCTGCTCATCGAGTAAGGCTCTGGCCCCAGAGCCTTTTTCACGATTGACAATTGTGACTTGTGCCCCCGCTAAATCCTCCCATTTTCTTATGTTCTTTGGATTGCCCTGTTGGACGTAAATCCCAGCATTCCGACAAACGAGATTGATCAGCATATAGGAATGGTTGACTAATATCCGTTTGACATAAGGAAGATTGT
Organism: Anoxybacillus andreesenii; assembly: GCF_030813005.1. Lineage (NCBI taxonomy): Bacteria > Bacillati > Bacillota > Bacilli > Caryophanales > Anoxybacillaceae > Anoxybacillus > Anoxybacillus andreesenii. The sequence continues at coordinate 114,008 of NZ_JAUSTU010000011.1, read as the reverse complement.
ACTCGCCCGTATCGCCATCGAATAAGTGTACACTGACCACATCGCAGTCTCCGTTATACATGGAAATCAAGCTATTTAAGCTACCCTCATATAATCTTAATGGCGTTAAATCAGTGTTTTTTTCAATATACTTGCTTAAAATATCTAGTACGATGTCTTGTCCACTAATGATAATTTGCTTTTTATTATTTTTATCAATGCCTTGTTTTGCTTCTACAGATGGGTAAGTCTGATCGGAAACAGCCGTTTTCCCTTTTGATTTATATCTTTCAAGATCCTCGTGCTCAACTCTCATTTGCCTACCGACTCTAAAAGCGACAAGATCACCTTTTTTGATTAGATCATAAACAGTCAATTTGGATATCTTCAATAATTGAGAAACCTCTTCAATAGTATATGACGAGTTATTATTCATACGATCACTCTCCATGTCTATTATAGCTTGAATTTGTTTTTTAAGTGAAATTTGAAAAAAATCCTTTAAAGATAAAATTAATTATAATAAAATATAACTATTTTTAACGGGGTTTCAAACAATAAGGAGGTAGGATCATAAACGAATAAAATTTCAAAAAAAAATTATACTGGAGGCTTGTATGGCACAAAAGGAAAGCTTATTAAAAAAGGGAAATAAATCCTCTTTGATAGCTGCTATCGTCAATACGATTATCGCAATTGTAAAGGGAATTGCTTATTTTATGACTGGGAATGTGGCGATGTTTGCCGAGACGATGCACTCCTTAGGGGATGCAGCGAATCAATTTTTCGTGTATATCGGTAGTGCATTAAGTAAAAAAATGCCAACGGATCGCTATCCGAATGGATTTGGACGGCTCGTAAACCTAGTCCTTTTGGGGGCAGTTCTTATAGTAGGGATTATGAGCTATGAAACCATTAAAGAGGGAATTGAGCACATCATTCATCCGATTGAATCTAGCGGAATTGTGATCAATCTGTCCGTCTTAGGTGTTGGTGCAGCATTGGAATCCTATGTCCTTTTTAAAGCGATGAAGGAAATTCTCCACGATACCCATACAGAAGCAAAAGGTTTTGCGATCTTAATAAAGAGCTTCGCTAAGCTTAGCAGTGCAAAGCCTGCTACAAAGCTTGTTTTTATGGAGGATTTTGTTGCGACCTTAGGTGGAGTTATTGCCATTATCGGAATTTTAATTTCTTATTTTCTTGGATTTCATGCGGCAGAAGGCATAGCCTCTGTCATGATAGGATTGATGATGTTCTATGTGGTAGGAAAGGTTTTCCTCGATAATGCGAAGGGTGTTCTTGGTGAAGCAGACGATGCATTAGAGGAGGAAATTGGGAATTTCATTATAACCTACCCGGAAATAAAGGACATTCAAACCATGTACGCTGTCAAAGAGGGCGAAGATTTCCACATTGAGATGAAGCTTGAAATCAACCCGGTGCTGACTGTTAGGGAGGCCACAAGAATTAAGGATGAGATCGAAGCGAAGATTTATGATGCATTTAAAGGAGTAACTGATGTCATCATTGAATTTGTTGTGGACGACGGGGTAATGAATTGGGGCAACAATAAGTGACATAGAATGGAAAAAAGATATGGAAAATAGCCAAGGTAAGCAGTTTCTAAGTTTTTCGTACATAGATCAGGTATACATATTCTGATTGCAAACGAACAATATGGATATAGATATCATATAGAAAGTTGGAATAAGTATGGCACAACCAAGCGTTATTTTTTTCGATATTGATGGGACTTTGCTTACAGATGAGAAAGTATTGCCTGCCTCTACAAAGGAGGCCATCTTTACCCTTAAATGTCTCGGTCATACCGTGGCGATCGCTACAGGAAGGGCCCCTTTTATGTTTAAGGACCTGCGACGGGAGCTCGAAATCGACACCTTTGTGAGCTATAACGGTCAGTATGTTGTTTTGAATGGGGAAGTCATTTACACAAATCCATTAAAGATGTCCCCACTCGTTCAATTAACAGAAGCGGCTCTATTGAATAACCATCCAGTGGTGTATATGGACCATGAAGATATGAAGGCGAATGTACCAGAGCATGACTATATAAATGAAAGCATCGGTTCACTCAAAATCAACCAATTTCCGACTCATGATCCGCTCTATTATGAGGGGCGTGAGCTTTATCAAACGCTACTTTTCTGTCCGGAGGGTGAGGAAAAGCAATATGAAGAGGCTTTTCCAGACTTTGACTTCGTTCGCTGGCATCCAGTTTCCTTGGATGTACTCCCAAAGGGTGGCTCGAAGGCAAATGGCATTGCCAAGGTTGTTGAAAAATTAGGCTTTCCAAAAGAAAGACAGTATGCTTTCGGTGATGGCTTGAATGATAAGCAGATGCTTTCAACCATTGAAAATAGTGTTGCGATGGGAAATGGGGAGGAAGAAATCAAACAGGTCGCCAAATATGTAACAAAGTCTGTTGAAGAGGATGGCATTCTTCATGGGCTGCAAATGGTTGGCTTGCTGCCTAAATAATTATGTTGAGATTATGAGTCAGTCCTCAGCTGGAGGGACTGGCTTTTTTTATAGGAAAATTGGCTTAAATTAAATCTTTAAAAATGTTCAAGTAAACACTATTGTGATATTATTTAACTATGCAAATCAAATGGTATTTTTGGGAAATCATTACTTAAAAAATACCTATTTTAACCAGAAGTAATGGGAGAATTATATGACCAAATATAGAAGCGTACTATCCCAGTTTAATAGAGATATTCCCCTCCTCCTTTGCCTGATGGGGCTTGTGTTCCTTACTTCGACCTATAAGTTGACGTTTATCTATGGGATTACGATTACCTTCGCCAGTATTTTCCTATTTTTGATCCTGAGGATTTATGGGCTTGCGACAAGCATAATTACGGGATTATTAACCTTTCTTTTCATTCCAAAGGAAATGAGCCATATTGCTTACCAAACTATTTTTTTATTAGAAATCGTGTTCGTAGGTTTGTTCTTTCTAAAGGGAAGAAAAGCAAAAATGTTCTATGTGGATGTGCTTTTTTGGGTGTTAATAGGTGGAGCCCTCCTGTTTTTTATGAACCGGGAATTTCTATCAGGCTATGCCCTCCCCTTTAAAGTCTGTAAAGATATTATTAATGCACTAGTGAATGTTCTCATAGCCGATATGCTCCTTGCCTATTTTCCATTTTATAAATTGTTAAAATCAAATCGACTGAGCAAGAATAACGTCTCTATCCACCAATTTTTGGCGCATATTACCTTATTATCTGCTCTGCTTCCTTTTTACGTTAGTGTCACAACGAATACAATTAATATTTACGAATCGATTTCAACGGATCTAGTTGAAGAGGCGAGAATGACCGCCACCCGAGTCGAAAAACAAATTCGTGCTTTAAAGCAAAATGGACTGGTAGATCCATCCGTATTAAGAAAAATTCTTTTCGAGAACGAGTCACAGGAATACGTGATGATCATTGAACAGAATAAAAGGGTTTTGGCAGCAACCAATGACCAAGAAGGGACTAGCTCAACAGTATTGGCTCAAAAATATCGGGCCAAGGAGATAAAAGAGCATTTTTATGAGTTTCTTCCGCTGGAAAATAAAGATATCCAGCCTATTGTTGGTCACTTATACACGCTTGCAAACAAAATAAACAATGGCAGGAAGAGGAATCGATCTTTATTCCGATCTCCGTCAATATTTCAGCTAAACATTTTCAACAGGATTATCTTATTTCAATGGTCAAGAAAGCATTGAACGAATCAGGCTTGGCCCCGGAGTATTTGAAGCTTGAGATTACGGAAAGTGTCTTTATTCGAAATCCTGAACATGTGGCGGAAGTGATTCATCGGCTAAAAGGTATGGGAGTCCAGATTTCTATCGATGATTTTGGCAAGGGATATTCATCGCTATATCAGCTCTTGTACTTGCCAATCGATGAGATCAAAATTGATCGTCAGTTTATCAGGGATATCCATCAAAATGATAAACAGGCCCTTTTGGTAAAATCGATTTTGGAGTTAGCACGTGGATTGCAATTGAATGTGGTTGCAGAAGGTGTAGAAACAAAGCTAGAAAATGAAGTTTTGCTACAAATGGGCTGCTATGAAATTCAAGGCTTCCTTTTCAGTCCTCCTTTGGCAAAGGAGGATATCATCAAATTACTGCAGGCAGAAAGAAATAGTATTTGAATAGAAAAAATCCCTCATCACAAAATTGTGGTGAGGGATTTTTGTTAGACTTTAAATCTAGCCACATTCTCTTGTAATTCTTGTGCTAGGACACTTAAAGAATGAGCGGATGCGGAGATTTCTTCCATTGAGGCATTCTGCTCCTCTGCCGATGCGGCAACCTGTTGCGTGTTTCCAGCAGATTGCTGTGAAATGGTTGCGATTTCAGACATTTTTTGGACCATATTATCTGTACTAGCATTTACTTCTTCGACTACAGCAGATACTTCTTGTGCTTGTACAGTTATGTTGGAGATAAACTCTGTGATTTCCTGAAATGATTTTCCTGTTTCATTGACTTTTTCAATTCCTGATTGAACAGATTGTGTTCCTTCCTCCATGGACATGGTCACATCATCGATTTCTTTTTGAATTTGTTCAATAAGAACCCGAATATTATCTGTCGCTTTATTTGATTCCTCTGCTAGCTTTCTCACTTCATCCGCCACAACAGCAAAGCCTTTTCCATGCTCACCTGCCCGGGCAGCTTCAATGGCAGCATTTAATGCGAGAAGGTTCGTTTGGTCTGAAACTTGGGAGATCAAGTCAACAATATGGCCAATTTCTTTTGAACGATTGCCGAGCACATGAATGATGCCAGCGATTTTTGCAACATGCTGTGCAACGACTTCCATTTGAGAAATGGTTTCGGATACGACAATGTTTCCAGCCTCTGCTTTTTCGTTAGAGGTCATGCTCAAATCTGACACGATTTGGATGGAAGCTGCAACCTGCTCCATTCCTTTCGAAATTTCTTGCATCGATTGGTTTCCTGCCATAGCACTTCCTACTTGTTGTTCAGAACCAGAAGCAACATCCTGAATGGCAATCGTGATTTGTTCTGTCGCCTTCGAGGTTTGCTCTGAGCTTGCTAGCAGCTGTTCAGCTGATGCTGCTACCGTTTCGGAGGTCACCCTAACCTTGCGGATCAAGTTGGCAAGACTCGTTCCCATTTCATTAAAGGATTCAGCTAAATCGCTAATTTCATCTTTATTTTTTACCTGGATCGGATCCATTGTTAAATTCCCATTCGCCACTTCTTTTACGTTATCATTAACAAATTTCAATGGCTTCGTGATCATCTTTGCTACGATATAGGCAATCGATAAACCAAGGACAATCCCTCCAATTAGGAAGCCAATAATCATCCAGAAGCTTTGGGTAGATTCTTTATCCGCTTGGTTGCTAGCTATTTGTGCATTTTCTCGATTCAGTTCGACTAACTTATCAAGGTTAATTTGCATACTGGAGTAGGCATTATCTGCTTCGCTAATTAATGAAAGCAACCGAATCCCGTTAATATTCCCTGTCCCTTTGACAATATCCATGCTAGACCCAAGTTCAATAAATTTTTGATGTATTTTGGCGTAATTTTCCCATTTTCCTTTCAATACTTTAAAATTTTCTTTTTCCTCTTCTAACGTGATCATGGCTTCGAACTTTACAAAGGCTTTGTCGATTTCGGAAAAGGTTTGATTCATTTCTTCCTCAATGATTTTAAGCTTTTTCTCGTCAGGCTCAATTATATATTTGTATTCATGGGAAGCAAGATTTTCCGTTAAATAGTTGATATTATTAATCAACTCAACACTCGGAAGCCACTTTTCTGTTATTTCCGAGGACTTATCCTTAATACTATACATACTATAAATGGAGCCCAATCCTAAAAGCCCCATAATGAATAAGACGGATATAAAGCCTATGTATAATTTTTTTGTTACCGTAAACCTTATTCGTTTCATCTCTATCTCTTTCCCCCTAGTGGTTCCTAGTATATATTTCCCATTATACCATCTTGTAAATAATAAAAACTATTTAAATATTCCATAATTAATATTATAAAAGTATAATATAGCTAGTATCCTATTATCAATAAAGGAGAGACCAAAAATGATATTCTCAAATATTTTAGTTCCATTTGATGGTTCAGAATTAGCTATGAAATCATTAGAAAAAGCGATAGAGTTTGCAAAATTGGATCGTACGGTGAAGGTAACAGCTCTTCATGCCTACCAGCTTCCCATTAAGCGGGTTCCAGATGCTATTTTTAATCCAGTGAAGAATATGATTATGGAGGACGCCCATGCCACGATCGAGCCGGCGAAGAAAAAACTAGAAGTCATTTCGGAACAATCGGAAGCAATGATTGTGGAAGGAGCTCCGATAAAGGTCATTCTAGAAAAAGCTGAGGAGCTAAACTGTGATGTAATTATTATGGGAAGCCGTGGGCTAAGTGGAATCAAGGAGTTCTTGGGAAGCATTAGCCACTACATCTCGCAGCATTCTCCTATTCCATTATTGTTAATAAAATAGACAAAAAATCCCCCAACTACTCGTAAAAGGGGGATTTTTTTTTTCGTTAATATGGTGTTGATCAAATAGAATGGGCATATTTCATCAAGAATCCCCCTTAGAACAATCCTTTAATCTTTTCGGAATTCACCAAAAAGATAAAAAAGCTTCAACAAAACCTAAGTAAAATAATGTATTATTATGGTTAAATGTGATAAATGTCATAGTTCGAAGTGTGCAGACAAACATAATAGGGGGGATTTGCTTGTCCATTCGTCTTAAGCTTTTTATCAGTAATGCGCTTTTAATTTTATTGTTTTCTGGTACTGAGCTATTCTTAATAACAAAAATGGAAGCGCATAATCAAATGATTCAGGATATTAAAGAGCATTCATTAGAAGTCGCATTAACGATGGATGAATTGAAATTAGATGTTATCCAGGTGCAGCAATGGCTAACGGACATCAGTGCGACAAGGGGACAGGATGGCTTAAATGACGGTTTTGATGAAGCAGAAATCTACGCAAAGGATTTCAATGAAAATGTTCAACGGCTGGAGAAACTAGGTGTCGATGCTTCTTTACTTTCCTCATTTCAAGATTCTTTTGATGACTATTATGATATGGGAAAAAAGATGGCTCAGTCATACATTGATGGAGGACCAGAGCTAGGTAATCAAATTATGGGAGACTTCGATGTATATGCCACGGAAATCAATGAAAAAATCAATGAATTTCGTGATAAGTCTCTGATTGCCATCCACGAGGATATGGATTCATTAAATCGAGAGGTGCAACAAAGCAAGCTTTTTGCATGGTCTCTATTAGGAATCGTAATCATTGTATCGGCTATATTGGGAAATCTTATATCCAGACCAATTATCCGAAACCTAAACCTATTAAAGGCTTCCTCTCAAGAGATTGCATCAGGCAATCTGACTAATGAAATTAGGATCAAGACAAAGGATGAGGTCGGGGAATTAGGACAATCCTTGGAGACAATGCGTCATGATTTGCTTCATATAATAGCGAATATTAAGGATTCCGTTCAGACGATTAATGATAGCAGTCACCATTTATCAGCATCCGCAGAGGAATCGGAGGCGTCCTCCAGACAGATCGTCGAATCGATGGAGCAGGTGGCTGGTGGATTAGATAACGAATCACAACAGGTCCATAATATTTTGGATACGATGAAGAATACAACAGCAAATTTAGAAAAGGGAAATGCCTATCTGGAAAAGACCCTTCATATTTCATCTGTTTCTACAAATTTAGCCAATGAGGGCAAACTAAAAACACAAGCTGGTGTTGAAGCCCTCCTGAGATTATTGGTTGATTTAGAGAATGCGACGAAAAAGGTACTAGATTTGGGTGAACGGTCCAATGAGATTGGGGTCGTTATTGGATTAATCAATAATATCTCAGAACAAACTAATCTATTAGCTCTCAATGCCTCGATTGAAGCTGCAAGAGCAGGGGAGCAAGGAAAAGGCTTTGCCGTTGTTGCTGAAGAGGTTCGAAAGCTTGCCGAGGAAACGAAGGAAGCCACTGCCAAAATCACACAGGATATCAAACAGATTCAGGAGGATACACAAGAGACAATTGCCGTAATGGAGCAGAATCTTGAGCTCTTCAAAAATGAGGTTGAAGTGATTGAAGGAAACAATGAATCTCTAGAAAAGATATCAGCTAGTGTGAAAGAAACAGAGGAGAACATTCAAGAAGTGAAGGAGCTATTCAAGGAGAATTTGGAATATGCGGGCAGTGTAGAAGCGATGATTACGGAAATTACCGCCTCGGTTGAGGAATCTTCAGCTTCCTCGGAGGAGGTTCTATCAACCGTTGAGGAGCAAACGGCCGTCGCACAGGAAATTTCTAAGAAGGCGAACGACCTAGAAAATATAGCGGAGGAATTGGAAAGCCATATAACAAAATTTACTATTTAATTACGATGAAGGGAGTAGTCAAAAAAGAGACTGCTCTCTTATTTTTGACAGGGCATGATTCTAGGAAGAATATAAGCAAGGCTCTTTTCTCAAACATTGTTGCTTTGAACAAAAAATTATTAGACAATAAAGTTGTTTATGCTGTCTATCTGTTGAAACAACGGAGAAAAGTGCTACTCAAACTATGCGTATCGCACGCCTAGTATGAAACGGAATGGCCGGTATTAAGGACATTCCAGAACCACAATCCGTGCGAAAACAGCCATAAACAATTAGTAGAATGTTCCTAATTATGCTATAATAAAACAAATATTTCCATCAATTTCTGTCTCGTACTGGAGGGCTTTGGAAGGATTGCATCAGCGAATTGAGTGAAAAGTATTTTCTATTTGAGGTGGGCTATGAAAGAGAAAATATCTATTTTAATTGCTGATGACCAACCAATTATTCGTGATGGATTAGCCACGATTTTGAGCCTTGAGGAAGACATGGAAATCGTCGGTAAGGCGAATGATGGAAAGGAAGCTGTAGAGTTAGCCCGTCTGACCAATCCGAGTATTCTGTTGATCGATATTCGCATGCCAGTAATGAATGGAATCGAAGCAGTTCGAGAGATTAAGCGTTTTTTGCCAGAACTTCCGGTCGTCATGCTGACGACCTTTTCTGAACAAGAATACATAATAGATGCACTTAAAGCAGGAGCATCCGGCTATCTTTTAAAGGATATGGATACTGACCAGCTTATCAGTTCGATTAGAAGCTTTGTCTCAGGACATATCATTTTTCCTGTAGGGATTAAAGATTTCTTGATGAATCACTCGAGCACTGCATCAGATGGTACTCCGACGTCAGAAGGAAAATCTATATTTCTATTATTAGAGCAAAAGGGGATCTCGTTTTCCGAGCGGGAAAAGGAGTTGTTAGACCTCGTGCTGATGGGAAAGACGAATGAGGACATAAGCAAAGAATTTTATCTATCTGTTGGCACGATTAAAAACTATTTAGGAGCCATTTACAAAAAAATAGGGATTAATAGCCGTTCTGAGCTTATGGCCTATATTTATTCGTTATTAAAGGAGCATGATTTTTTAAAATAAAATAAGATTCTGTTTAACTGGCTTTCCGTGAGGGTCAGTTTTTTTGTTTTATATGGAGGTGTTTCGGATCGCCTTAGGTAACATTATGCTAGCCAATGGTCACAAACTGTAGATCATCTATTTATCGCAAAATTTAAATGATAAAATATTTGAAAGACCAGATGCTGAAACGGGGCGTGCTAGATCATGAAAAAATTATCGGTGATATTAGCCATTCTGATTACAATTACCTTGGCATGGTTAGTCTTATTTAATTCTTCCTCCCAATGGAAGTAGGATTCTTACCCGCAAGCAAGGAGTGGATGGCTAGATCTAAGTAAGGTCTCCACGAAAGAGGTGGTGCCTCTTAACGGTGAATGGGCATTTTATTATAAGAAGCTGTTAGAATCAAATGAGATTATGGGTCATAACCCAACCGCCAATGTCCCGATACCAGGTATGTGGTCAAGCTATGAAGATGGACAAGGAAAGGTTTTTTCAAACCAAGGATATGGAACGCTGCACCTAATCTTGAAGGTTGGCTCGAAGGAAATTGACACGGAAAAAGCTTTGTACATTCCAGTATTTAATACTGCCTATGAAATATATATTGATGGAAAAAAGCTCGGAGGTGCCGGGAAAGTAGGTAAAAATAAGGAGTCTATGACTCCACAGTATTTACCACAAATCTTCTATTTCACTCCAACAGCAGAGCAGGTAGAGATTATTATTCAAACCTCCAATTTTTATCATATGAAAAGCGGGGTAAGCAAGGAAATTCTTTATGGCGATGCGGTGCGAGTAAGTAAATTAATTGATAAAAGAATTGCAAAGGATAGCTTTTTATTTGGCGTTTTCATCCTCATTATGCTCTATCATCTTGCTTTCTATTTTAACAGAAAACGGGAGTTCAAATCCTTCGTGTTTGGAATCCTTAGCTTTGTCATCGCTATGCGCATCGTCCTGATTGGAGAGTCACTACTTTATCAATATTTTCCGAACTTTAATTGGACAATCGGCTTAAAAATGGAATACCTAACTGTCAACTTTGGTTTCTTTCTTTATAGTGTCTTTTCCTACTATCTTTACCCTCATGAATCAAATATTGTCATTTACCGAATTTCCCTATTGGTAACGGGAGCGTTTTCTCTTTGTGTGCTTCTTACTCCTCCGACAGTATTTGGGTATTTGTTGAAGCCATCAGGGGTTGTAGCAGGCTGCCTAATTGTCTACTTCTCTTATGTGTTTGTTTTATCCATCATTAGAAAGCGCGAAGGGGCATCGATTATTTTTGTAACGGGTCTGTTTTTCTCATATACAGGGGTTCATGATATCTTGATGTATTTCGGCTTTATCCAATCTTTGGATCTCGTTCCTGTCGGCTTTTTCGTATTTATATTTTCTCAATTCATCGTTCTTGCAAATGGGTATGCAAGGTCATTTAATGAAGCTGATCGCTTGAACGAGAAGCTGAGGGAATTGAATGAGCATTTAGAGGATAGGGTCCAAGCACAAACAGCAACCATTGAGATGGCGATGAAAGAAACAGCTGTCGCATTGGCGGATAAGAAAGTACTTCAGGAGAGAAATCGAATCATTGGAGAAATTCATGATACCGTTGGTCATATTCTTACTTCAATCATTATTCAAATAGAAGCGGGAAAAAGGCTCATTAAAAAGGATTCTGCTCTTGCCATAGAGAAGCTTGAAATCTCCCAAGGACAGGTTCGACAGGGATTGAATGATATCAGAAGATCACTCCGACTCATTAATGATGATAGAACCGTTGTTAAGGATCTTCTTTCTATTAGATCCCTGATTAAGGATACAGAGGCCAATATGGGAGTAATCATAGAAAGGGATATAAGACTAAAAGAAGAATTATCAAAGGATCAAAAACTGGTCATTTATCGTGCCTTGCAGGAGGGACTAACGAATGGGGTTCGTCATGGTCAAGCAAAGCATTTTACTTTTGAACTCTTTCATGCGGATGAAGAAATTATTTTTAGACTAGAGGATGATGGGAACGGAGCGGATGAAATTAAGCATGGAATTGGTCTTGAGGCGATGCAGGAAAGGGTCAAACGAGTAGGCGGAACTATGTTTGTAAGATCGGAAAAAGGAAAAGGCTTTACGATAGAAATCCAAATCCCGCTTATTCCTCCTAACAATTTTGAATGAGGCATTGAGAGAGCAATGAAGAAGACGGCTGTTGCTCTTGCAGATAAAAAATTAGCTCTATTACTGGCTTTCACTTTTTGAAGGTCAGTTTTTTTGCTGCGGAATTTGCCCAAGGTCACATATACTTATCCGAAGGTCACTTTTCAGTATTTAAACAATAATTAACGTTGAATTCGTGATATATTGTATTAGTATTGGGAATATTTGAACAAATTGTGTCCTTAGTTGTTGCTGACTAGGCTGGCTGTATAGAATAAAAGAGCTGAAGCCTCTGAATCTTTGGAATATTGGGAGAAACCTTTTAGGGGGATTATGATGAATGGAATCACAGGCAAAAATGAAGAATTGGATAAGGATTGGCTGCAATTAATCATTGAGGCAAAAAAGATGGGGATTCAAATGGAAGAGATTCGTGATTTTTTTATTCATAATAGCCCGAATAGCCAAAAACAAATAGAGTTACTTTCCTTTCCAAAAAGGAAAACTGTCTAATTTGACAAATGGTGAATGCCATAACGACAATCTTCCTTTATTATCATACCGATTAACTTGGAATAAACACAATGGGGCAAGGTGCCATGGTGAGTGTGGCTTGACTGACACTTCCTAACTTTCTATCAGAATTTCCCGCTCCCTTTGTACCCATTACGATGCAGCGAATATCTGCATCCTTTGCTTCCGTAATAATTTCAATAGAGGGAGTTCCTAATCTAATTTTTGAAGAATAAAGCACTCTTGCTTCTTCTAGCAATCTGGCTGCTTCAGCAATTACACTTTCTCCAAGAATTTGATGATTTGGCTGGATGTTGATTAGCCTAATTTGATCCCCATAGGCCTTTGCCATGGAGATCGCAAAGCTTAAAGCATTTTGAGATGTTTTTGAACCGTCAATTGGAACAATGATCTTTTTACTCATATCTGTCCCTTCCTTCTGAGATTATCATTTCCTCATTTTTAGATTAGAATGATTATTCATCCAATTCAAGGACTAGAATAGACAAAACTATGACTTTTTCCCTACGTTCTTCTAAATGAAGCTATTCAAAAATTTGTAAAGAAAAAGGACGCCCCTCTACCCTAGACGCTTCTGCAATCCCTGTGCCAAAATATTGAAGGTCAAAATCACATAGGTCATCGCGAGCGCAGGGTAGAATGGGATCCAAACGGGTCCTCTTATATCATTAAAGGCATTTAACAATAGCATCGGCCAAGAGAGTGAAGTATTTTGAAATTCAAAGGCACCAGGGTCAATTTGAACAAAATCTTGGGCAACAAATATCCCAATAAACCCTAATTGTCCAAGGAGAAACATCACTTTCCCCATATCTCCAACAAGACTCACAAGGACTCTTCCATAGAGAAAAGGCATATAGTAATTTTTTAATAATCGAACATTCGTGACGCCAATGGCGTTTCCACCCTTAACGAATTCCTTTGTTGAAATTTGATTGAATTCTACTTTTACCATTTCTGCTACTCTACCAATTTCAACGGCTGCGATGATGAGTACGACAAAAACGGGCCTTATTTCCGTTTCAAGAATTGGTGGCAGGGTGACGAGCAAAATCACGACGATGATGGTTGGGATATAGGATAAGAATCCATTGAGCCAGTTTAGAACTGCATTGGCACCAAGCCATCTTTTGTGTGCAAAATAGGCAAGGGGAATGGCCAATAAATATCGAACAACTGTGATGGATACGACGATAAGAAGAGTTTCTTTCGCCCCCAAAACAATGAGACTTAAAAGATCTCTTCCTAATCGATCGGTTCCTAACGGAAAATGATCGGAGGGATCGAAAGGAGGGATAGTCGGAATCTTATCGACCCAAAGATACTCAATAACTTTTAATTCCGCATCAATCCCGGGAAGGAACTTTCCAAAAAAGGTGATGAAAAGAAGAACCAATAGCATGACTAAACCTAAGCATAATAGAATATTATTCTTCATAAATTCAACGATCTTCATCTTATTTCTCCTGACCTTTGGGGTACTGTCCAAAATCTAACCATCTTTGAAAATAGCACAGTGACAAACATGAATGCTAGAAATGGGAGCATATAGGCTAAGGCACTTACATCGTCATGGGCAAGAATGCTGCCTAAGAGATGATAACCAGCATCTTGATAGCTTGATAATTTTTCGATAATTGGCAAGCTTGATAGGATATATAACATGATAAATTGTATTTGATTAAATAGTGAATAAAGGCAATTCTTAAGCATATGCTTGAGAACACTGATCGTTTGTAGCCCTTTTGCTCTGGCTGTTCTCAAGTAATCTTGACCGACTTCATTTTCTAAGGCTGCTGCTGTATATTTTGTCATATGAATCAAAGGAAAAATTGTTAAGGCTATCATAGGGACGAAAAAATTATACCAGTGATCATTCCCATATAGGCTAAAGCGTGGAAATCCTAGGTGAAATAGCTTGATCAATAAATACTGAACAGCAATAAAGAAAAAGAAATCAGGTATAGATGAAAAGATCCAAGAGAAAAACGATTGAACCCTTCCAAAGAAGCGATTACGAAAATAGAACTGAACAATTCCTAAAAGAATCCCAAAAATAATGGAAAGCAGGAAGGCCGGGATAATGATATAGAGATCCCGTTTAAGAAATTTTTGCACTTCCTCAACAATAGGAACCCCATATCTATTCAGTCCAAAGCCTTTTTCTATCTGGAAATGCTGAATAAATGCCACAATATTCTCCCTAAATAATTCCAACGTAAACGGATACTCCGCTGTAAAGACCAAGCCGCCATGATGAGTGACGGACATTTCTCTTGGCAAAAGCAAAAGTAAAATGAAGCCAACTACGATTAAAACAAAGACTAGTAAACTTTTAACAATCTCCCACCACATAAGAACCCCCGAATTATCTTTCTGATAGAATAATATAAATTTTCCCACAAGTGGGATTAATTGGTCAAATGTTCCTATAAGAGATTTTGAATTTTATGATGTTATACGATGCTAGAGGGTTAAAGAGGTAGCTAAAAAAAGCAGCAGGTTCATAATTGACAAACCTGCTGCTTTTTTGATGGATTAATTCGTAAAGACCAAGTTATTAGCACATTGGATCGCATTTCTACCACTATTCTTAGCAGCATAGAGAGCCTGATCTGCTTTGTTGATGACCATATCAAGGGACATGGAGGCTGTTGCTTCCGCTACACCGAAGCTCGCCGTGATCTGGATTTGACCGGTTGCAAGTGGTAACGGAGAATTTTCCAGCATGGAGCGAATTTCCTCAGCGATATTTTCTGCCTCTTCCATCGAGAAATTTGGCAAGGATACGATAAATTCTTCCCCGCCAAAGCGAGCAAAGATGTGTTCAGATTCAAGAATGCTGTTACAGATTGCTACGAGATGGCAAATCGCTTTGTCCCCAACATTATGCCCATAGGTATCATTCACCTTTTTAAAATGATCGATATCGAATAAAAGGAGAGAAAAAGGCTGAGTTTTCTTCTTGGCTTGATTCAAGAGCTCTGAACTTCTTTCCATAAAATAGATACGATTATATATCTTCGTTAGACCATCTGTGAAGGCTAACTCTGTAAGCCGATTCTCCAGTTGTTTCTGTTCGGTAATATCATGGACAACAATCGTTTTTCCAACGCTAATATCTTTCCCTTTCAGAACGGGAGTAGAATAGATTCGATAATGCTTTTCTTCTACAGTGCTCCATTCATACTCTTTGATTGTTATTAAAGTATCGGGTGTTAAGAGGCTGTGAAAGGCTCCGTCTAAAAGGGTCTTGATATTATTCCCAATGGAGGAGGAATCCAATTGCGATATCAGCCTTTTAGCTGAAGCGTTATAATCGACAATCCGATTTTCCGTATCAACAACGAGAACTGCGTCACGCATGCCCTCAAACACACGATTACGAGCAATTGGAGCGAGTACAAAGAGATTGCTAGAAAGAATTGCCCAAAAATACAAAGCAGAAGTTAAACACATTACGATTGGAACCGGGTCCATCCCCATAGGTGATAATCCCATTAAATAAAGAAAAGAAGCGATCATAGGAAGAAGATTACTTAATAAAAGGGTCATGATTTGTTTCCAGTACACCCACTTTGTTTGCTTCCAATACCAAATAAGAAGAACAATCCCCACCAACAAACAGGCAAACGTATAGCTTCCGTGCACAATATACCATGGACCAGGGAGCATATCTGCAAGTGGAGAAGGCTCATTTGGTCGTAAATACACGGAGCGGTACAATAAATGGTGGAAATCATTCGTTAAACTTATGATTGATGTGAGAAAAGGGATGAATAGAATGAACCCGACAGTTTTCTTATGGATAACCCTTTCTAACCCGACGTAATGCATAACTAGAAGTAGACCACATGGAGGGATGAAGGGGAGGCCGAGGTATTGTATCTTAAGCCACAATTTGATTTCGGGTAATGTACTGCTAGCGAGCTCAATCGCATGACTAAATATGTAGATAGCAGAGAGGAAAGTCATCCAAATGAAGAGTTGGCTACTGGAAAAATCTTTTCTTTTTACATAGGCATACACCCCGAGTAAAACAGATAAAACACCAGATATCGAGGTAAAGACAATGTAAATAAAAATGTCATTATTCATATTAGATACTCCGAATTTATCTACTTTTTTATTTTGCTTTGACATTTCGTATTATAGCAAACAAAAGGAAAAGCCAATATAGAAATCTACAAATATTTATGGAAACTTTCAATGATTTCACGATGATAGGAGAGCGCAATTTTTAGTATGATTAGCTCGAAGGAAAAAAATCAAAAGCGAAGTTAGAATCAAAGTTTATTAACTAAGCTCTGTTATATTCTGTATTGACTTATATACCGCCTTATACGCGTACGTTCATAACGTTTTTCGTACCGAATAAAACCCATTCACGCACACGTATAAGGCTAGAGTCAAACTGTACATTAACTATAAGAGGCCTGCCACATATGAAGCTTTGTGGGGTCCCTTTTTATGCGGACCTGAAGTTATCTGGAGGATATGGGAGGAATATGGAAGAACTTTAAGGATTTGCCAGTTAAACGAACGAGACACGAGGATATCCGTGGTTACCGCGGAATATAGAGGGATATCAAGTTTGTTTCAGATTATTGATAGGTCTACACTTTAAATATGCGGGTGAAAAATTCTGAAAAACAAACCGAAATCAATTGAGGTGAAAAGATGAATGATCCAAAAATAGAGGTTCGAAATGTCTCGAAAATTTTCGGGAAATCACCCCAGCAAGGTGTAAAAATGCTAAATGAGGGCATGACGAAAAAGGAAATTCTCGAAAAAACGGGGATGACCGTTGGCGTAAATAAGGCTAGCTTCAAGGTGTACGCTGGTGAGATTTTTGTCATTATGGGTCTCTCAGGAAGTGGAAAATCCACGCTCGTCCGAATGTTTAATCGACTCATTGATCCAACAAGTGGTGAAGTCCTAATTGATGGACAAGACATTGTCAAAATGAAGCCCAAGGATCTAAGAGAGGTTCGGAGGACAAAATTGGGCATGGTCTTTCAAAAGTTTGCTTTGTTCCCACACCGAACCGTATTAAGTAATACGGAGTATGGGCTTGAAATGAGGGGAATAGATAAGAAGACTCAGAGGGAAAAAGCGATGGAAGCCTTGCGCCTAGTGGGTCTAGAAGGCTATGAAAATAGTTATCCAAGTGAGCTTAGTGGTGGAATGCAGCAACGGGTTGGTCTAGCAAGAGCTTTGGCTAATGATCCGGATATTTTACTCATGGATGAGGCCTTTAGTGCCCTTGATCCACTAATTCGCAAGGATATGCAGAACGAACTGCTTGAACTGCAGGAGAAAATGGAGAAAACGATTATTTTCATTACCCATGATTTAGATGAAGCGCTGCGACTTGGTGACAGAATCGCTCTCATGAGGGATGGTTCCATCGTTCAGATCGGGACGGCAGAAGAAATTCTAATGAATCCTGCCAATGATTATGTGGAACGTTTTGTCGAGGATGTTGATTTATCGAAGGTCTTAACTGCTGCCCACGTGATGAAGCGCCCAGAGAAACTCCTTGCTGAAAGGGGGCCGAGAGTGGCACTCCAAATTATGAAGGAGGTTGGGATCTCGAGTGTGTATATCGTCGACAAAGGCCGTAAGCTAATAGGGGCGATTACGGCACAGGATGCAGCGGATGCAGTGAAAAATGGGAAGAAAATTGAAGAAGTGATGATTCGTGATATACAGACTGTCTCACCCGATACTTTATTAACGGATCTACTCGAGTGCGTAGCTACAGCTTCATTACCTGTCGCCGTTGTAGATGAGGAAAACCGCTTAGAGGGAATCATTGTTCGCGGTGCGGTGCTGGCAGCTCTTGCAGGTGATGAAATTCAATTGAATGGAAAAGAGGTGAATTAGGATGGCGATTCCAAAAATACCTCTTGCCGAGTGGATTGATCATTTTGTCAATTTTCTTCGTGATACACTAGAACCATTTTTCAATCTTATTTCGGATGGAATTGGAAGTTTTGTAGATTTACTTGTTTGGCTTTTAACAATAATACCTCCTTCTATTCTTATCATACTCTTTACTGGAATTGCCCTTTGGGTAAGCCGGTGGTCAACCGCAATTTTCACTGCAATCGGCCTTCTCCTAATCTATAACCTAGGTTATTGGGATGGAACGATTGACACTTTGGCACTTGTGCTAACCTCTGTCATTATTTCCATTGTGATTGGAATTCCGATTGGGATTGGAATTTCCCAAAATGATCGTGCCCGGAATATTGTTACGCCAATTCTTGACTTTATGCAGACAATGCCAGCGTTCGTGTATTTAATTCCAGCCATTCTCTTCTTTGGGATTGGAGTGGTGCCAGGCATTATTGCCTCAGTTATTTTTGCGATGCCACCAACGATTCGACTTTCCAATCTTGGTATTCGCCAGGTTCCAGAGGATCTGATAGAGGCTGCTAATGCGTTTGGTTCAACGACCAAACAGAAGCTATTAAAGGTTCAACTGCCACTAGCCATGCCAACGATTATGGCGGGTATTAATCAAAGCGTCATGCTATCACTTTCAATGGTGGTCATTGCCTCCCTTGTAGGAGCGCCTGGACTTGGAGCAGATGTGTACCGAGCAGTCACACAAATTAAAGTTGGAGTAGGGTTTGAGGCCGGTTTTGTAATTGTCATTTTAGCAATCATTTTAGACCGGATTTCACAAAATATCGGGATTAAAAAATAAGAACCAATAACAAGGGGGAAATGTTCATGTATAAGAAAAAGTTCTACCTTTCCTTAGTATTGTTTGTCACAATGTTGTTAGCTGCATGTGGTGGGAAGGAAAGTTCCGGTGGGTCGTCTGGGGATGGAAAAAGTAAGGATTCTATCGCAGAGCAAGTGAACTATAAAATTATTGGAATTGAGCCAGGGGCAGGCATAATGAAGGCAACGGCGAAGGCTCTTGAAGATTATGATAATCTAGCTGATTGGAAGCTCGTTGAATCCTCATCCGCTGCGATGGCATCAGAGCTCCAAAAGGCCTATGAAAAAAAAGAACCAATTATTATTACTGGTTGGACACCACATTGGAAGTTTGCCAAGTTTGATTTGAAATATTTAGAGGATCCAAAAGGAATATACGGGGAAGAAGAAACGATCGAAACCTTTGTACGTCAAGGATTAAAGGATGACGAGCCGAGTGCTTATACGGTACTGGATCAATTTTACTGGACACCGGATGATATGGCTGCAGTCATGGTTGAAATTCAAGAAGGAGCAGACCCAGCAGAAGCTGCTTCTAAATGGATTGAAGAGAATAGTGACAAGGTAGCTGAGTGGACAAAGGGTGCTGATGAAGTTGATGGGGAAAAAATTAAGCTTACCTATGTAGCTTGGGATTCAGAAATTGCAAGTACCAATGTGGTTGGAAAGGTATTAGAGAGTATCGGCTATAAGGTTGAATTAATTCAATTAGAGGCAGGCCCAATGTTTGCTGCCGTTGCACAAGGAGATGCAGATGGAATGGTTGCGGGCTGGCTGCCGCTGACCCATGCTGATTACTTAGATGAGTACGGTGACAAACTTGAAGGACTGGGAGCGAATCTTGAAGGAGCAAAAACAGGCTTAGTTGTTCCAGCATATGTTGAAGCCGATTCAATTGAAGACTTATAAGGTCTAATGGTGTCTAGGGTGACTAGGCACCATTTTTTTAATCATAGAATTTCTAATCAAGGAGATACTTTGTTTGATTTTGAAATGATAAGGGTGGGTTTTATGGAGAAGGAAATGAGCTATGGCAGCGATCATAAATACATACCTGCAACTTCGATTGGAAGTGGGATTGGGATTGAGGTATTGCCCGATTTGTACAACCACACCGTGCAAATTGTTAATTTTCAATTAGTAGGCCATCCAGAAACGAAGGATTTTGTATTGATAGATGCGGGAATGCCCAATTCTGCGGATGAAATTATTGGAGCAACAGAGGAGCGATTCGGTTCAGATGCTCGTCCAAAAGCGATCATTTTAACGCATGGACATTTCGATCATATTGGTGCGGTGATTGAACTGGTGAAGTATTGGGAGGTTCCGGTGTATGCCCATGAATTAGAAATGCCATTTTTGACAGGAAAAATGAGCTATCCGGAACCGGATCCAACCGTTGAAGGTGGAATGGTAGCCAAAATGTCCCCAATGTTTCCGATTGAACCGATCAATTTGGGAGATCGGGTGGAGCAGCTTCCAACCGATGGAACGATTCCTTATATGCCAGGATTTAAGTGGATTCATACTCCTGGGCATACTCCAGGTCATGTGTCCTTTTTCAGAGAATCAGATTGTACTTTAATTGCTGGAGATGCCTTTGTGATGGTCAAGCAGGAATATTTATATAAAGTGCTAACCCAAGAACAAGAAATTAGCGGCCCCCCAAGATACTTAACGACAGATTGGAAGGCTGCAAAAGAATCTGTTATGAAGCTAGAAGCGTTAAAGCCTTTGGTGGCAGTCACTGGTCATGGGCTACCAATGTCTGGTGATTTATTATCTGAAAGTCTAGAAAGACTTGTAAGAGAATTTGATACGATTGCTCTCCCGGATTATGGAAAATATGTGGATGGCAAACTCCATTAAAAAAACTACTCTATTTTCCTCATAAGATTTAGAGTAGCTCTTCGTTTATAAAGTATTGTTTGATCTGCTCTTCCAACTTCTGCATATCTCCTGCCTTGAAGAGGGAAGGCTCTGTCTTTAGGACTGAGAGAACACTTTCAATTAAAAATTTTCGAGGTTCCTTTGTGTTCACAAGCTCATCAAGGATAAAATCAAGAAGCTCGATATATTTTAATGGCTCATGGCTGTGATGAAGTGATTTTTTCAGTGATAAAATGGAATGCTGAAGCTTCTGTTGTAAAGCCTTTGTGCTCTTTTTGCAATCTGGCAACCAGGAGGTTAATTTTTCCGGTGGGAGGAGTTGTTCACCCGATTCTGCTACTTCCTCCACTATTTTCACGATCCGGTTCACACTGTACCTGACAACCTTTTTGATCGCCGTTCTTGAGTTTGATTCAATTGAGTAATATTTGTAATTATGATTAAGGATCCCTAGAAACATAATGGAACAATCTAATAGATACGGTTCCTTATCATGACCAAAGATATCCTTAAATCGATTATGAGTCCAACGAATCACTCTAAAGTGTCCCTTTTTAATAAACTGTTTCAGCTCTTCATCATTTGAGAAGAAGACCTCCTCAAAAAGGGAGGATAAGTTATTGGACCGGTTCATCTCCAGCTGAATTTCGATTTGCTTGATAAACACTTCGATATCGCTCGGATCTTGACCCATCAGTAGTTCATTTCGTTTTTTATTGATTTTTTCATAAATGGACTTTAAGAGGGCTATTAATAGTTCATTTTTTGAAGAAAAATAATTATAGAAAGTTCCCTTGGAGATGCCGCTGTAGTCCAAAATATCTTGGATGGACGTGGCTTGAAATCCTTTATCTATAAATAATTGGTGAGCCATCTTAATGACGTGCTGCTTCCTGTCCTTCATTCCTAATCACCTGCTGGTTATATCATGAAAATAGACTGCCAGTATAATTTATAGTATAGGATAATCATTATTTTTACAAACAGAATATTTATGGTTTGACAATTTTTGAACCGCTGTTATATGATATATTTTATGTTCTGCATGAACGATAGGTTCAATATAATGGACTACATGTCTAATAAGGGGGAATAAACTTGGAAGGTTCTATTCAACATACGGATCGCCCACCGTATGGAATTATTGCTATTTTGATGATCGGGGCATTTATCGCATTCTTAAACAATACGCTTCTAAATATTGCGCTACCTTCTATAATGAACGAGCTTGAGGTCGGTCCAACAACCGTTCAATGGTTGACGACAGGCTTCATGTTGGTTAACGGGGTTTTGATACCAACAACTGCATTCTTAATTGAAAAGTATACCGTGCGTCGCATCTTCTTGGTTGCGATGTTCCTATTTTCCATGGGTACGATTATTGGAGGTTTGGCCCATGTGTTCCCAATTTTACTGGCAGGGCGTATGCTTCAGGCATCTGGTTCGGCGCTATTGATGCCTCTATTAATGAATGTCATGCTTGTCAGCTTCCCAGTTCATAAGAGGGGGGCAGCGATGGGAGTATTCGGACTGATTCTAATGGCAGCGCCAGCTATTGGTCCAACCCTGTCAGGATGGATCATTGAGCATTATGATTGGAGAATGCTCTTTCACTTTATCACTCCGATTGCGATTATCATACTCATTATCGGCTTTTTCTTACTAAAAGATCAAAAGGAAAAAATCAATAAGCGTCTTGATTTTCTTTCCCTTATCTTATCTAGTATCGGTTTTGGTGGTTTATTGTACGGATTCAGCTCTGCTGGCGCTAAAGGATGGGATAGCCCATATGTATACGGGACTATTACCGCAGGTGTTATTGCCTTGATTTGGTTCATCCTTCGACAATCGAAGTTCGAAAGCCCAATGCTCAATTTCAAGGTCTTCAGGTACCCGATGTTTGCCTTATCGTCATCGATCACAATGGTTGTAAATATGGCGATGTTCTCAGGGATGCTTCTACTGCCTATCTATGTTCAGAATTTGCGAGGAATCTCACCGATGGACGCTGGGTTGTTGATGCTTCCAGGGGCGCTTGTGATGGCAGTGATGTCTCCTATAACAGGAAAATTATTTGATAAATTCGGTGGACGCATTCTAGCAATCATTGGTTTAACTATTACGGTCATCACGACCTTCTATTTTGCTAAATTAACTCTAGAAACTACCTATACACATTTAATCATTCTTTATACGGTCCGTATGTTTGGTATGTCTATGGTTATGATGCCAGTTTCCACAAATGGACTGAATCAGCTACCGAGAAAATTCTATCCACATGGCACAGCGATGAACAATACCTTAAATCAGGTTTCAGGTGCCATCGGGACGGCTCTTTTAGTAACGGTGATGTCAACACGTACGGAAACACATGCGAAGGAGATTGCCAAGGATGCGATGAAGTCGTTTCAAGGTCAGCCAGATGCCGCTGCTATTGCACAAATGAAGCAGCAAATCGGTGCACAGGCTATGCTTGAGGGAATTAATGATGCCTTCTTTGTCGCAGGCTGGATTGCTATTGTTGCGTTGATTCTTGCATTATTTATCAAGCGGGCTACACAATCAGATGAGCAAGTGGGAGAAAAATCAAAGCCCAAAGTAAAAACAAAATTAGCAGAAAATTAGAAAGGAGCGTGTGCTTCTCTCTTTTTTATGTGAATCATTCATTGTCGATGGCATGTCTGAATGATACCCTCCTTTTCTAAGCTTCACAAAGAACATTAAAAAAATTAGTGAGAAGGGAGTTAAAATTTGTCATAATTATAGTAGAGAAAATGGAAGGGGAATCCAGATGCCGAGCTTTTTTAAAATGTCGCTTACAGAAGTTCTTAAGACCTTGAATGTAACCAAGGCCGGCTTAACAACAGAAGAAGTAGAGGAAAGACGAAAACAGTATGGATATAATGAATTAGCCGAAGGGAAGAGGAAAGGCATAATTCAGGTGTTTATTGAACAGTTTAAGGATTTTCTTGTCATTATATTGATTATTGCGGCCCTCATATCGGCATTTCTTGGTGAAATAGAAAGTACGATTGTTATTTTGGTGGTCCTTATTCTTAATGCCATTCTTGGAACAGTTCAGCATATGAAGGCGGAGGCGAGTCTTAATAGCCTAAAATCCCTATCTGCTCCAAATGCGAAGGTTTTAAGGGACGGGCAAATCATTGAAATCCCCTCAAGAGAAGTGGTGGTAGGGGATATTCTTTCTCTCGATGCAGGTGATTTTGTTAGTGCAGATGGGAGGATTATAGAAAATCATAGCCTTCAGGTGAACGAAAGTTCGTTGACTGGTGAATCTTTAAGTGTGCTCAAGGATGAGGAGCCAATTCAACAAAATGAGGTTCCGATTGCTGACAAGAAAAATATGGTTTTTTCAGGGAGCTATGTGACCTACGGCCGAGCTGTTGTCGCAGTAACGAATATCGGAATGGATACAGAGATAGGGAAGATTGCTAATCTCTTGGAATCTGCACAGGAGAAAAAGACGCCTCTCCAGGCAAGTCTTGATGAGTTTGGGAAAAAGCTCGCTTTATTGATTATCGGGATAGCGATCCTGATTTTTGCGTTGGATATGTGGAGAGGACATGATCTTGTTGATTCCTTTATGTTTGCCGTGGCCCTTGCCGTAGCTGCGATTCCTGAGGCCCTAAGCTCGATCGTGACGATTGTTCTTGCCTTTGGAACCCAGAAAATGGCGAAGGAAAATGCGATTGTAAGAAAACTTCATGCTGTTGAAAGCTTAGGGAGCATCTCCGTCATCTGCTCGGATAAGACGGGTACCTTAACTCAGAATAAAATGACAGTGCAGAAGGTTTATGTGGACCATCAAGTGCTTGAACATGGCGAGCTAAAAATGGATAATCCGCTTGAAAAAAGAATGGTTCTTATGTGTCTTTTGTGTAATGATGCCGTGACAATCGAAAACAAGGAAATTGGTGATCCGACTGAGGTCGCCCTTGTTAATTTTGGTGAGGAGCATCATTATGATGAACTAATCATGCGGGAAAAATACGTTCGCATTGATGAGCTTCCTTTTGATTCAAATCGAAAGCTGATGAGCACGGTGAATCAGTACGAAGGAAAGCATCTGATGTTTACAAAGGGAGCTGTGGATGTCCTTTTATCACGGGTGGAATACATAGAAACCTCAGAGGGAATAAGAAGATTTACGGAGAAGGATCATGAAGAAATTGAAGGAATCAATCAGAATTTTTCTAAGAATGGATTGAGGGTTCTGGCCTTTGCTTATAAAGAAATGGAAATGGATCACTCAGTAAGTCTAGAAGATGAATATGGTCTTACCTTTGTCGGATTAACGGCCATGATGGACCCACCGAGAGAGGAATCCCATGAAGCCGTCGCTGCATGTATTGGTGCAGGGATTAAACCAGTTATGATAACAGGGGATCATAAAATTACGGCATCTGCGATTGCTCGCCAAATCGGGATACTGAAGGATGATTCCGAAGCTGTCGAAGGGATGGAAATTGAGAAATGGTCCGATGAAATGCTGAAGGAAAGGGTTGCTGACCTTTCTGTTTATGCGAGGGTTTCACCGGAACATAAAATAAGAATCGTCAAGGCCTGGCAGGAAAAAGGAAATGTGGTTGCGATGACAGGGGATGGTGTCAATGATGGTCCTGCCTTAAAGCAAGCTGATATTGGGGTTGCCATGGGAATTACCGGGACAGAAGTGGCAAAAGAAGCATCCTCGATGGTGTTAACCGATGATAATTTTTCAACGATTGTGAAAGCCATTTCTAACGGCCGCAGTATATATGCTAATATTCAAAACTCAATCAAATTCCTTTTGTCTGGAAATACAGGGGCTGTCTTGACTGTTCTCTATGCTTCGTTCTTTGCTTTACCAGTTCCGTTTGTAGCGGTACACCTTTTGTTTATTAACCTTTTGACTGATAGTTTGCCTGCCATTGCCATTGGACTAGAGCCTTATAACAAAAAAATTATGAAGGAAAAACCACGGGATATTCATGAGCCCCTTCTTAACAAAGCTTTCGCAGGAAGGGTCTTATTTGAAGGCATTCTAATTGCCATTTCGACTTTGATTGCCTTTTCCATTGGGTTGTCTACTAGTGATCATATGGTCGCAAGCACGATGGCTTTTGCAACATTATGCTTAGCGAGATTGTTGCATGGCTTTAATTCTCGAAGCAATCAGTCTTTATTCAAAATTGGTGTTTTTTCAAATCAATTTATTTGGTATGCCTTTATCATAGGCATTGTTTTATTGCATCTAGTGTTACTTGTTCCAGGGCTTCAAGGGATATTTGAAATTGCTGTACTAAGTCCTTCCGAGCTGGGGTCCATTTATGCTCTTGCATTCATGCCTCTTATCGTTATCCAGGTGTATCGAGTTATTTTTGTGAAAAATAATTGACGGGAGAAGTGGGTATTGAGTATATTAAATATATAAATATCGTTCTCCTAAAGGGGAGTAGCTTTAACAGCAAGGTCGTCATTTCAGAGATTTTTATCTCTCGGCTTTGTTGGCTATGAGTTGGATTTAACTCTTAGTTAGCAAGACCTTTACCAATGGTAAGGGTCTTTTTGTATTTTCTAGAGCCTTTACCATTTTCGGTAAAGGCTTTTTCTGTTTAAGGCTGGTGATTATTGCTTGAGTCAGGAAAAGGAGTACAGGAAATAATATGACAACTATTACAATTATTAGGGGGGAAGTAAATGGATATTTCAATATTGTTAGAGTACGGCTGGGTTTTATTACTGTTGGTGGCTTTAGAGGGATTGTTGGCAGCGGATAATGCACTCGTGCTTGCCATCATGGTACGACATCTTCCAGAAAAAGAACGAAGAAAGGCATTGTTTATTGGTCTTGCAGGCGCCTTTGTGTTCCGTTTTATTTCGTTGTTTGTGATTTCTTTTCTCGTTGATGTATGGCAGATTCAGGCGATCGGTGCATTATACTTGCTGTTCATCTCCATTAATCATATTTTGAGAAAAACGGTTATGAAAAAAGAGGCAGTTGAAAAAGAGAAAAAGGAGAAAAAATCTGGATTTTGGATGACAGTTTTTAAGGTGGAACTGGCAGATATTGCCTTTGCCATTGATTCAATTTTGGCTGCAGTTGCCCTTGCTGTGAGTCTTCCGAGCACCAATCTTCCAACCATCGGCGGGATGGATGGTGGAAAATTCCTTGTCATTTTTGCAGGGGGATTAATTGGAGTAGTTATCATGCGATTTGCGGCAGATTTCTTCGTCAAGCTACTTCAATCAAGACCAGGGCTTGAGATTGCCGCCTTTGCGATTGTCGGTTGGGTTGGGGTCAAGCTTCTTGTTATGACATTGGGGCATCAGGATGTGGGATTCATTCCATATGACTTTGCTCATTCTCCATTATGGAAAATTGCTTTTTACATCGTCTTAATCGGAATTGCAGCGGCTGGATGGTTCTTGACAAAGGATCGGAAAAGAGAGCAGTCGGCAGCATAGGGTCATACAAAGTTAGGGACTACCAACCAACCATGATAAGGAAAGCCCTACATTATTCGGAATTTCAATTTTATCCCCTAGAAATTATGATCAACATAGCAACTTAATCATGTGATATGGGGAGGAAAGTAGCAATGGCAGAGTTGAAGGAAATAATTCGGGAAATTGATACAGCGTTAGGTGCAGACCCAAGTCGTGCAAATGGTCTCGAGGCTGTGTACCAATTTGATCTTCATGGGGGACAAACGGGTTCGTACCATATTGTTTTAAAAGGAGAAGAGAGCTATGCGGCCGAAGGTGGAGCTGAAAAACCAGACTGCACTTTAAAAATGGATTCGGAAGATTTTAAGAAAATGGTTGAGGGAAATTTAAATGGAACGCAAGCATTTATGAGTGGAAGATTAAAAATCCAAGGAAATATGGGGCTGGCATTGAAGCTTCAAGATGTGTTAGCAGCCTATCGTACTGTTTAATGGGAATCTAGCTTCCTCGTGATTCCGGGGATACTTTTGAACCAAGAGTCTTCGAGGGGATAAAATTTAGCCATTTACATGAATGATTCATTAGGAACTTCCCCGACTCTGGTGGAAGTTTCACTTTTAACAGAGGAGGAAAAAAATGTGACATCCTTTCTACCTACAGACGAAGAAAGAGAATTTATTGAAGTCGCAAAAGGATTTGCTCTAGAAAAGATTAGACCTATTGCGAGAGAGGTTGAGGATAATCGAATAGTGAATGACAAAATGGTAAAGGAATTAGAAGAACTAGGCTTTCTTTCGCGGGAAATGCCAGAGGAATGGGAGGGATTGGAGCTTCCCTTAATCTCTCAGGCACAAATATTACAAGCATTAAGCTACGGCGATTTAGCCGTTATTCAAGGTCTGCCAGGTGCTGGTGATGCCGCATCATTCATAAGACTTCAAAAGGATCACCCTATTTTATCCTTACACAAGGAAGAGCTTATTCAGTCAAACAAGACCATTGCTCTCCTAGATTTATTAGAAGTAGCGAACAGTCAAATAACGATCGAAAAGACTGAAAATGGTTGGATGATTGATGGTGTTTCTCAGCCTATAAGACTAGCAAGCTTTGCTGATTATGTCATTGTTGCAGCTAAGGATAATGAAGGCGTACCAGTCGTCCTGTGGGTGGATATTTATCAGGACCAAGTAAAGGTAGATTCAGGGGATTATCGTTTAGGATTGTTAGCTTCTGGTACAGGAAAAATCATTTTTGACCAAGTTCAAATTTCGAAGCAGCTCGCCTTGGCTGAGGCTGAAGATGCAGTTAAGCTGATGGCTGATACGCGTAATCGAATTCGAGTCCTACAGGCGGCTAAACAGGTTGGATTAATGGAAGCCGCATTAGATTATGCAACAGAATATACAGCTGGACGAAAAGCATTTGGTCAAGAAATCGCTAAATTTCAAGGTGTATCCTTTCGAATTGCGGATATGGCGATGGAAACGAGAATTGCGGCCCATTTAGTCTGGGAAGCGGCATTGGCGGTTGATGGAGGAAAGAACACAGCAGCGGGTTCATCCATAAGAGCATTATATCGGGCCCATCGTTCGCTCCGGTTTGTCACGGATTCAGCAGTACAACTATTGGGAGGACACGGATATGTTCAAGAGTACCCTGTTGAAAAATGGATGAGGGATGCCCAGGCCCAAGTTACTTTGTACGGACGTGAAAGAGAATTATTGATCGAAAGAGGAGAGCAAATCTTGAGTGGAGCGATTGGGGTGACCGTTTGATGATTAGTTATGAACTGACAGAGCAGCAACAAATAAAAGCAATGACCCATTGGTTTGCTAAGCATGAAATTAGGCCGATTGCGATGGAAGCGGATCGATTGGGGAAAGTGCCTGACGATTGGCTAGATAATGTTAACAAAATGGGAATTCATCTGAATACATCATCCTTTGGCGGTGGAGAATCCGATAAGAAGTCATCGAAAAAGGAACGTGAAGGCAATCGTTTAGGCGTCATCGCAACAGAAGAAATCGCCTGGGGAGATCCAGCCATTGCATTATCTTTGCCCGGCGCTGGGTTAGGAGGTCCACCGATACAAAGCAGCGGAACCCTAGAACAAAAGGAAAGATTTTTATCGATTTTTACAAAGGATAAGCCACGCTGGGGGGCCTATGCCTTAACTGAGCCGGAAGCGGGGTCTGATGCCTCAGGGGTACAGACAACCGCTAGAAAGGTCGATGGCGGCTATATTTTAAATGGACAGAAAATTTTTATTACCAATGGTGGGCGTGCATCATGGGTTGTTGTATTTGCAACTGTAGATAAATCACTGGGCAGAGCTGGGCAGAGGGCATTTGTCGTAGAGAAGGGGACAAAGGGCTATAGCTGTACAAAGCTTGCCAAAAAAAATGGGGCTTCGGGCAAATGAAACCGCAGAGCTGCTGTTTGATGATTGCTTTGTACCTGATGAAAATTTATTGGGTGGTGAGGAATTATACAAGACGGCCGTCTCAAAGCCATCAGGGTTTCAGGTGGCAATGAAAACCTTCGATAGCACTCGACCGATTGTTGCCGCAATGGCGATTGGGATTGCGAGAGCAGCATATGAATATACGCTAGATATTGTGAGGCGCGAATATCCTAAGTCAGGCCAATTATATACGATCGCAGCTGAGATCTTAGCAGAGGCAGAACAGGAAATCGCAGCAGCAAGATATCTTACTTGGGAGGCTGCCTGGAAAGAAGATATCGGGCTCGCAAATGCGAAGGAAGCGGCTATGTGTAAAGCATATGCAGGGCAAATGGCATTGGATGTTTGTGCAAAATGCTTGGAAATATTAGGACCAGTAGGGCTGGATGGACATATCGTGGAGAAATTAAGTGGTTTCTTGTTAATTATCGGAATCTTCTCATATATATATCCTCAATTTTCAACGATTTTTGGCGTATTAACGATCTTTTTATCCATCCTTTCAATTATGGGCGCTTTAGGTGGCTTTGTTATTGGAACCATCATAGGAATCTTCGCGGGAGCTCTTTGTATCGCATGGGATAAAGAAGAGGTCTCTGTTTCAGATGATTTTCCGACAAAAAAGCAAGCTAAAATAAAGCATGAGGATGTTAATTCCGTACAAGCGTAAATAGAAAGATTCAAATGATTACTGTTTGAGGAGAATTCGCATGAATAAAAAAAGGCTCCGGTTTTTTCTTACCTTTTGGCTCATCTTTGTATGCGTTTTTTCCTCTTCATTCATTGAATACAGGCCAATTCAGGCGGAAGGAAATTTCGTTAGTGCCGCTGCAAATCATAGTGGCGGCTTTGTCATTCAGTCTGAAAAGGTAGATGGTATGCTGGATTTACTAGGAATTCTTGCTGGAAAAATAACGATCTTTGACGGTGACATTTATGGATTAACCATCACAAAAAGGTTAAATGTAGGTGGAAATCAAGAACCGTTAATGATCAAAATTACATCTCCAGGTCCAATTCCGGTAAATAATTTAAAAGCAACCACATTAGGGAATCGGATACCTGAGTTTGGTGGATTGTGCATGCCATCTAGGCTAGGTAGGCTTTGTATGGAAAATGTAGTGATGACGGTTACCGATCAAGCTGCCGCTGCCATTAGCCTACCCAATGCGAAGATAGAAACCTGTTATGAAAGCCAATGTGGTTCCATACCTGAAGGTGGTTCAATGAGTGAAGAGGAATTTAAAAAGCTTCTCGAAGAATTAGAAGCCAATGAGTTATCATTAAAGGATATATTGGATGAAATGAGAAAGGACTCCGAAAAGGTATCATTACTAGAGCAATTGATCAATCAAGCTTCCAAAGCTTTAGCCGAAATCGATCTAGATCAGCCGAACACGTTAAAGGAATTATTGGCGAAAATAACAAATGACCTCACTGAAGAAAATATCGCACAAGTGGATCAGGCGCAATTAATTGACGATACCAAAGCATTATGGGAGCAGCAAGATAGCTATATCCAAGCAATCTCACCATTTTTGGAAATAATGGATGATGCGACAAGCTTGGCGGACCAATTGGAAGCGAATCTGAAAAAAATGGAGGAATCGTTAAAGAAAATTGAGTCAATGGAGGTCCAAGAAACGACCGACAAAAAGCTTCAATTAGTAAAAAGATATGCTGAATTAATAAAAGTCGCAGAAGAAATCAAGAACGGTTCTGATCAAGCAGAGCAACCAAATTCGGAAGAAATTGATCTGAAAATGGTTCGAAACAAGCTTGAAGAATATAAGAAAATCATCCATCCATTCATTGAGCAGCTTAGGGAATTACAGACAGAGAAGGATGGGATTGAAGCTACAAAAGTAGAGATTGAGACAAAGAGTAGTGAATTGAAGGAAAGAATCATAAGCCTAAAGGAAATTCTCGGGGATGATGTAGTAGCGAGTCTATTAGGAAATGATGCACCCAAACAAGGGGATGCAGCCAGCTCAGAAGAAACGGAAGATAATCAACATACAGAATCGGATTCAAAACCAGAACCGAACTGGGAATCAGATCATAATGGGGGAGATGAGAACAAAAGTAACCCTCCTGAGAGTGGACTTCCAGTAGAAGCGCCAAATAAAACCGGTGTGCCGGCAAGTGAAGCAAGCACTGATGTGCCTGTAGAAGAGAGTGAGGTACCATCGCAAGTCAAAGAAAGTCGATTAAGAAAATGGTTGGATGATGTGAAGGATTGGCTAAAATCCCCATAAGCCATAGAGATAAATGGCCCCACCTATTAGAAGGCTGGGGCCTGAATGATTAATTTATGTATGGGAATGGATCATGTATTTCGTTAATACTCCCAAGTGAGTCAGGGTATAGTAAGAAAATAAGTCATGGATTCTTACAAATAGGCAGGTGACTTTCTTGGGTACGGATATTCTCATACTGCTCATATTGATTTTGATAAATGCTTTCTTTGCTGCTTCGGAGATGGCGCTTGTTTCCATTAATGATAATAAGTTGAGATTATTGGCGGAGGGTGGGGATAACAAAGCAAAGGCCGTTCAGAGCCTATTGACAGAGCCAAGCCGCTTTTTGGCTACGATTCAAATTGGAATAACTTTATCGGGCTTTATGGCAAGTGCTTATTCGGCAAGAAGCTTTGCTGGGATTATATCAGACGCAATTCTCCATCTTCATATCCCAGTTAGCAGAAATGTTCTAGAAATGCTCTCTACGGCATTAATTACGATTATCCTGTCCTATTTCACCCTTGTCTTAGGAGAGCTAGTCCCCAAAAGGCTGGCGATCCAGAAAGCAGAGGAAATTTCCTTTATCGCTGCAGGACCGATCTCCTTTTTGTCAAAATTAACGGCACCTTTTGTTAAGCTATTAACGCTTTCGACCAATCTCATTGTCCGTCTGTTTGGCTTAGACCCACATGCAGAGGAGGAAGAGGTAACGGAGGAAGAAATTCGCATGATGGTCGATGTGGGGCAGGAAAGAGGAACCATTTTAGAAACGGAAAAAGTGATGATTAATAATATTTTCGAATTTGATAATAAAACGGTTTCTGACATTATGACCCATCGAACCAATATTGTCGCGATTCCCGCGGACTATAGCTTACAGGAAGCCGTGCGCTTAGCAAATACCGAGAAATACACAAGATTTCCAGTTTATGAAGAAAATATGGATCATCTTATTGGCATTCTACATATTAAAGATCTGTTTCAATATATGGAAAATGGACAGGAACAAAGGTTCAATTTGCGGGAACTAGCACGTGAACCTTTTTATGTGCTGGAGTCAAGCCGGATTGATCAATTGTTTAAGGAAATGAAGAAAAATAAGGTGCATATGGCCATTGCGATAGACGAGTACGGGGGAACAGATGGAATTGTCACGATGGAGGATTTACTTGAGGAGATCGTAGGGAATATTTTTGACGAGTATGATGATGCCGAGATGGATATTGAGGAGATTATCCAAATCAATGATACAGAATTTTTAATGTCAGGCACCGTTGATCTCGATGATGTAGAGGATGCGTTAAAGCTTGAGCTACCAACGGAAGACTATGATACATTGAGTGGTTTTATCATGGGGCAGCTCGGGTATATTCCTAGTCCAGAAGAAAGCCCTGTGATTGAATACGGGAAATATTTATTTGCAGTTGAAGAAATACATGATCGTCGCATTTTAAAAGTGAAGGTCACTGTGAAGGAAAATGAAGAATTAGAAGAAAGCTGAGCGGGAACTCATTCTTTTTAGCAAGGGAGCGAGAAAGGATGAGTTTTTTTAATATTTGTCCTTTGCTATCGACGTTGGCGTCCTTTTGCCTTTATAATTATTCTGAATAGTTTATTAATTCTGCAAGGGGGACGGATCAATGAAAGTAGTAACGGAGACAAAAGGTCAAAACTCGTATAGCTTTCAGGAATTTGTGGAGAAACGTGAGAAATTAGACTGGTATAGGGATGAACCGTTTTTACAAGAAATGGCGAAGAAATATCTTCGTCATGACTTTAACGACATTCATGAAAAAATCTTATCTTTTTCACCGAAAGTGTCAGGGGAGTGGAATCGCCTGGCGGAAAGGCTTGCACGCCCAGAGGTCCATCCTTATATGCTTCATTTCGATGCTTTTAACAATCGGATTGATCGGATTGTTCGACCTGTTGAAACCCATCAGCTCGAACAAGGGGTATTTGGAGAAGGGTTATTTTCAAGTAAAATGTCACCTTGGGAAAGCTTCATTAAAAGGATGCTGATTCACCAATTAGGAGAAGCGGGGGTAGCCTGTCCCTTAACATGTACGCATGGATTAGTGGCTTTGCTGGAGCAATTCCCGGATGATGAATACCCGGAGCTCTACGATATTCTTATGCATACGAAGGAAGGAGAGGGTGGAGAATTCGCCATTGGAGCCCAATATATGTCCGAGATTCAAGGTGGTTCGGATTTACCGGCGAATGTATTAGAAGCTGTTCCAGACGGGAAGTATTATCGATTGTATGGGAATAAATTTTTCTGTTCCGTTGCCCATGCCGATTACTCCGTAGTTACTGCGAAAATTTCTGAGTCAGAAAAGGTTTCGACCTTTATTGTGCCTTCCTGGTTACCGGGTGATAAGGAGCGGGAAAAGCGCAATAGCTATGAAATTAATCGCATTAAGTGGAAGATGGGAACTGCTGAGCTTCCAACCGCTGAAATTGAATACAAGGGGGCGTTAGCCTATCCAATTGGACCAAAGGATAAAGGAATTGCCGTGGCAGTGGGGATTGTTTTGACCTTATCAAGATTGGAAATCGGCATTGCCTGTGCAGGTTTTATGCTACGTGCCTCCAGAGAAGCAGAGCTGTATAGTAATTTCCGTACCGTTTTTGGCAAGAAGGTGAAGGATTATCCTTTATCCGCAAGCAAGCTAAGGAAGATTAAGAGTGCGGCCGAAAGAACAACAGCAGGTGCTTTCAAAATCTACGATTTGTTCCTTAAGCTGGAGCAGCCTCTAAATCCAGGGTTGAAATCAGATCATCCACTTGAAATAAGAAAGCAGTTATTTAACCTACGGGAGCTCGTCTTGCTGCAAAAGATTAACGTCACCCAGGAGGGTGCTGAAGTCTTGCGCGAGGCCATTTCCATCTTTGGTGGTCATGGCGTGATGGAGGAGTTCTCATCCCTTCCTCGGATCTTCCGGGATGTTGTTGTCAATGAGCAATGGGAGGGTCCACGCAGCCTGCTGCTAACCCAAATTTATCGGGATATCTCAAGAGTTGTCGACTGGTATCCACCTAGAGAATTTGTTCAGGGAGTGCTGGAAGGAGCGCCAGAGGAAACCATTCAAGAGTTTTCTGTGCAATTAGAGGAACTTCTACAAAAGCCGGTCCTCGGAGAAGTAACAGAGGCCTCCATCGAAGCCGCAGCCGAATGGGATCAATTCTGTACCGCCTTCTTCAAGGCCTACCAAGAAACCGCCCTTTAATTTAATTCGGTACTTTAATTCGGTACCTGGTACCGCCCGTGGACATTTTTTCGATTTTGTCCATATGGGGTGGACAGTGCAACGAACAATTTGTGTTTACAGAGGATTGTGAACCTAAATCACGAAATTTAGGCAAAATTTCAAATAGAAATTATTGACTGCTGTTCAAAAGGAGGATATTATTTAATTGAACAGTGGTCAATAAGGAGGAGAAAATGTCACCTAGAAAGTCAGTAGAGAGAGAACTTACAAGAGAAATGATTATGAACGCTGCACGAGATTTGTTTACCACAAAGGGATATGAGCATGTTTCAATGAGGCAAATTGCAAACATTTTAGGCTGTAGTCATGGAGCTATCTACTATCATTTTAAGAACAAAGCGGAACTGTTTTTTGCCCTTGTCGAGGATCATTTCAAAATGCTAAACAGCATTCTTGACGACATTATGAAACAGGAGTTAGATAACAGAGAAAAGCTTAGGCAAATATTTGTCGGTTATATAAGGTTTGGGCTAACCTACCAGAGCCACTATGAGATTATGTTTTTGATAAAGGATGATGAGGT
Source organism: Anoxybacillus andreesenii (assembly GCF_030813005.1). Lineage (NCBI taxonomy): Bacteria > Bacillati > Bacillota > Bacilli > Caryophanales > Anoxybacillaceae > Anoxybacillus > Anoxybacillus andreesenii. The sequence goes on along the minus strand of NZ_JAUSTU010000011.1, from coordinate 78,218 downwards.
AAAAAACTTCATTAACCAAGAGCCAAATCATACTTATGACAATTTTGCCAAAAGCGTATATTCCCTTTGTGAGTGGAAAAAGGTTACTCTTCAGGATGTATGGAGCATTTTTCTATCCTTGCATGGCTTTGTCACTCATTACTGTAGACATGTCGTCGGATTTGATGACGTTAAGGATATGGCTTATCGACATGCTGATTTCTTGCTGAAGGCGATTGAGTAATTTTTTTTTAAGATTTATTGACCAGTGGTTAATTAAGAGGAGGACAGAATATGAAGAAAGCACTTGTCGTGGGAGCAACTGGTGGAATGGGCTACGCTATTGTAAAGGAATTAATATTAAGGGGTGTTGAGGTAATAGCATTTGCTCGGACGAAATCGAAAATTGACCAACTATTTGGTGATGAGCAGAATGTGAAGGCCTGTGCAGGCGATGTGTTTAACATGGAGGATCTGTTAGAGGCAGCAAAGGATGTGGATGTAATTTTCCAGGCCGGAAACATTCCCTACTCAGCATGGGAGGAAAAACTGGAATTATTTATGGGCAATATTTTAGCTGCTGCTAAGTCACAGTCAGCCAAGCTTGTCGTAGTGGACAATATTTATGCCTACGGAAGAAGTGATGGGAAAAAGGTTAGTGAGGATTTTCCTAAGAACCCACATACAAAAAAAGGTCGAATCCGTTTACGTGTAGAGAAACTTATTAAGGAGTCTGGCATACCATTTGTGATTGCCCATTTTCCTGATTTTTACGGACCGAATGCAGAAAATACAATCCTTCATTATACGCTAAAGGGAGTTGCGAATGATAAAAAGTCTTCCTATGTGGGGAATCAGGAAATTGCGAGGGAGTTTATTTTTACACCAGATGGTGCAAAAGCAATTGTTAATTTGGCGTTAGAGAATAATGCCTACGGACAGAACTGGAATATTCCTGGATATGGTGTCATTAAAGGGAGAGAAATCATTGAGTTGATTAGAGAGAACATCGATTATCAAAAAGGAGTATCGACTATTTCCAAAAGTATGATTCGTTTTTTAGGGTTATTTAACCGGGATATGCGCGAGGTTGTAGAAATGTTTTATTTAAATGAAGAACCAGTGGTTTTGAGCGGGTCGAAATATGAGCAATATTTCGGTGAATTGCCTCGGACCTCCTATCGTGAGGGATTGAAACAAACGATTGAATATATGAGAAAAAACTTATTGTAACAAGGGGGTAGGTTAGTTATGGTATAATATGGGTGTTGATAGGAGCGAGTTAGGAGAAAATTATATATAGAGTGAGGAAAGTATGACTTTAAAATCAGAACTAACAAAATTAGAAATCACTTTACAACAAAGCAATATAGATAATCTTATTGACAAAATGTTGGATAACATCGGTTCCATCGACCCAGAACTTAGGGATACGCTAATCTATAACTCATTTGGAAAACTGATAATGGAAGACTATTTAACACAAAAACAAATAAATCATATTCTTGAGGTTTGTCTTAGAAACTTATTTTTGGATATTGGTGAAAAAGAAACTGACTCCGTATTTACCCGTTCTTTTTCCGCCTTGGTGATTGTGCTAATCCTTATGAAAGATAGGGAAAATCGGTTCCTGCCAGATGATATTGTAATAGAAGCAATTCAGGGAAGTATTCAATATTTGAAATTAGAGGTAGATGTTCGAGGCCATGTGGTGGGAAAAGGATGGGCACATAGTATTGCACATGGTGCAGATTTACTAACAGAAGCTATCAAACATCCAAGCTTTTCTATCATGCTATCTTCCGATTGTCTTGAAGCAATCAAGCAATGCCTATTCAAAGAAAGCACCAATCAAGTACCGTATGTTGATGATGAAGAGGAAAGACTTATTTTTGCAGTAGAAGCCCTTCAAGAGATAGGTGTAACGGATAATGAAATTGAAAATTGGATTGTATCAATTTCTGATGAACTAAGTGCATTAGAAAAAGAAGGATATAGTTTAAATTTCTTCTGGAAGAAATCCAATGTTATAAACTTTTTACGAGGATTTTATTTCAGACTGCTGTACAAGAATGAGAGGTTAAATATACAGGAGATAATTACAAAAATTTTAGAACATTGGTATAGCCGTTCCTATAACCACACTCAATAAAAGGTTGTTTTTTCTAGTAAACTGAGCGTTATTCATAGAGGATTAACGCTCCATTTATTGGGGATGGGAAAAAACTGCAGGAAAAGAGTATGATTCTAAAAATACTTTCATCATAGTATCTGTATTATGATGGTGTCCGCAAAATCTTCTCCATCGTTTTTCCTTTTGCAAGCTCATCGATTAGCTTGTCCAAGCAGCGAATTTCCTGCATCGTTGGTTCTTCGATTGTCTCCACTCGGACTCCGCAAATTACACCTTTGTTCAAGGCCGGGAAGGGTTTAACTGGGGGGTTAGAACTTCATAAGTAGTAGTTATTTTAATGTTTGACAAAATTAGGATTTATCTTAAACTAGAAGTAGTTCTATCCCCAATAACTTCGATTAACAAAATACTAATTTCTCAGTCATTATTTATACCGACCTCATGAAAACACTTCTTTTTCTGTAACAAAAATTTTCCCTTCTCAAATCAAATCAACAATCTATTTCTTTTTATTAATCCCTTAAAAATTCAATTTTTTAAATACAGGAGATGATAATTCTGTGGCATCGAATATTTATGCGACAAAATGCCCTTGTTGTGGACGTTCAGCTATAGAAGATTATTATTACAAAACGGGTGAACAATATACCATTTGCATACGTTGTGGTTATAATTATTCAAAAACAATTAAAAAATGGACGACTGATTGCTTGGAATATAAAGAAGAAGAAAATGAAGGAAATGGTGTTGTAGTTTTAGAAGAGAAAGGCGGAAACCGTAAAAAAATTTTATTAGATAGCGTTGTTACAGATGAGCAATTGGAGGACTATAAAACATCTTTTTGGGCTGAAAATATCAATCAGGAAAAAAGCTATGTAGTTTTATTTAAAGACGGAGTTTTTACAGTCTTTTTAGGATATCCTCCTGAAAATTTCTATTTGTCCTTTGAAGATTACAGGGAAAAAATGTTTGCTAAGTATGGGTACCCTGATTATGATTTCATGGTTCCTATTGAAGAATAGTTAGTTGATTTCGAAGTTAATAAAATTGTTTAGTCGAAGTTATGGATTCTATCCCCCAAATTAAAAAATTATCGGCCATCTCAGATTTCCCCGAGTCAACTTTTACAAGAAGAAACAATTTTCCAGAACCCTTTTCGAGATTATTATATTGATTTATTTACTATACAGTTTGCAGTAAATGACATGACCATTGGACAGGAGGAGGGATATTGTGGGATTTGAAAAAGAATACCAAGTCTTTATGAATGCCCACATGCAGGTGAGAACTGGTGAACGGTTGCGGCGCTTACAAGAAGGTCACAACCATGCTGAAATGTTATTTTTGAAGCAAGTGTGGTGGCCCTTATTTAATCATTTCCAATTTCTTCATCCAGAATATGAAGTCGACGATTTCAAGGATGGCAAAAGGTATTTAGATTTTGCATACATTCGTCCAGCCATCCGGATTTGCCTTGAGGTCGACGGTTATGGCCCACACCTAAAGAACATTAGTAGATGGCAATTTGCCGACAATCTGGAACGACAAAACCAGTTGGTGATTGATGGATGGACCGTAATTCGATTTTCTTATGACCAAGTCAATGAGAAGCCTCGTCGATGTCAACAGATTGTTCAGCAAGTGATTGGCCGATGGTTGGGTGATGAATTGGACCAAACATCTTTATCCTTTCATGAAAAGGAAGTAATTCGGCTAGCGATTCGAAAAGGAGATGTCATATCCCCTATAGAAGTCGAGAAGTATTTGAAACTAAGCGACAAGACGGTAAAAAAAATACTATCTCAACTAGTCGAGAAAAAGATGTTAATTCCCGCATCTGGGACTAAGAGGATCCGCTCTTATCGGTTGGGGGACCGAGTTAAGCATCCAATCCTATAAATAGGCGGAGAAACTTCGCCTAATTTGTAAATAAGTTAAAAAATTGCTTGATTAGACGGAGAGATTCCGTCTAATCAAGCAATTTATGTAAAAATGGGAGGTTTTTCTTTGCATAACAGGAAAACCTCCCCTTATAAACCCCAAAAGACGCCGCTTTCAGCATTTAACCGAAAAATCTCCGCTTATTCATGTTCGCTAGTTACGTATTAAGGACAATTCTTCAAAAATAAAAAAACCATAGTCTCAAAAACTAGGCTCCCATCAGTTAACTGGGAGCCTAGTTTTTAAACCACAGCAGGAATTTTAATTTTGACAGTAAATTTCTGGCTCTTGTGGACAAAGTCTAGATAACCATTGTGTTTGGCAACGATATCAAAAATGAGTTTGGTACCTAGTCCCTCATGACCTTCTCCTTTTGTAGTATTGCCGTAGGATTCAAAGAGCTGATCGAGAACATCAGTCGGAATTGCTGGGCTATCATTCTCACAAATCATCAAAAACAAGCCACTTCGCTTGTAAAACTGGAGGGTAAGAGTGGCTTGCCTCCCATTTGCTGCTTGCCATTCCTCACAGGCATCAATACTGTTGGAAAGAAGATTTCCAGCAAGAGTGACGATCTCCTTATCAGAAAGAGGCAGGCTTGATAAAGGAATATCAATATCGTAAACCACTTCAATTCCACTGGATTTCGCGCGCCGATACATTTGGTGAAGGACCCCAGCTACCACTCCTCGTTCACCTTTAATCGAAAGGTTCGTCTCCTCATATCCCTCTACCAGTTGCCCGAGATAGTCTCTTGCTTCCTCTGATTGATGATTTTCGAGCAAGTAATGAAGGGATGAAATATGTTTCAGAAAATCATGCCGTTCACTGCGAACGACACGATAGGTTTCATTAAACTGCTCCCTCTGCTCTTCATAATCTCTAACACTCTTCGAAAGATAGAACATTTTTTGTGAGAGTAAAAGCCTAATTCCTTCAATAGAAAGAAATAATCCAAAAGGAACCACGTTTGTCCATGACGTTTCCCCGAAAATATTCATGATTAGTAGCATCCCTTGCATCACAAAGAGCAGCCCATTTACCTTCGTACTAAGAGAATCGATATGCAGCAGCATTTTTCTATTTAATAAATAAGATGTTCCTAATACTAAAATAGCCGTTACATAGACGGGAATAGCAATGGGGAGAAGATTCAGTACTGCCTGCAAATGGAGAATGGCAAGTATGGAAATCGTTCCCCAATAAATAAATGGCCTCAAGCGTTTCACCTCTAAAAATAGTACTCTTGCAAAAATTCAACCTTTTCCTTTGTAATCATTGCTTGTTCATCGAGTCCCTCGAAGGTCACAATATAGGAGTTTTTAGCATAGAGAGAAAAGTTTTTGACATAATGGATATTGATAATAAAGGAGCGGTGGGAGCGGATAAAATCTCTTTCTCTTAGCTCTCCTTCTAGTTCATTTAAGGTTTGATAGGTTTTAATCGGTCCTGATTTCGTAAAGATCGTTGTTGAACGACCGGACCGTTCAATGAAGACAATATCCTTTTTCTGAACAATATGGATATCATTCTTTCTTTTTATATAAAGTCTGCCTGCAATGTCAGCTGATTTCGTTTTTTCAAGCAAGCGTTCAACTGATTTTTCCAAACGTTCCTTTGAATATGGTTTCATGATGTAATCGTGCACATTTAACTCAAAGGCATGAACGGCATAGCCGCTGTTGCCGGTAACAAATATGACCGCAATATTGAGTGCATGTGAATGTATGATATCTGCAAGCTCATAGCCAGAAAGGGTAGGCATCTCAATATCCGCAATCAGTAAATCGATCGCTTCTTTTTTGATCTGTTCATACGCTTCTTCCGCCGATAACGTTGCAAACACGATCTCTACACCTGGAACCCCTGCTATAATGCCTTTTAGTTTTTCCAAATCGATAAATCGATCATCAACAAGTCCAACCCTCATGTTCTCCCCAACTTCTCCCAGTAGATTATTAATCTATTTTACCACCAAAATAGGCAAATTTGACCTTTTCACGACAACAAATGGAATATTCGCGACATAAGTGAAGATTTACCCTTCGGATGTTTGTATGATGAAATCAAGAAATCAAACAAATGAGGTGTAAAAAAAGTGATTGAAATTCAAGAGGTTACGAAACAGTTTAAGGATAAAAAGGCTTATGTCACGGCGTTAAAGCATGTTTCTTTCAAGGTTAGGAAAGGCGAGGTTGTTGGACTCTTAGGAGAGAATGGGGCTGGAAAAACAACATTGCTTCGCTCGATTGCCACCCTTCTTAATCCGACAGAAGGCAAAATAAGTGTTGGCAGCTTTGATACAGTCAAAAATCCAGAGGAAATAAAAAAGAATATGGGGGTACTATTTGGTGGCGAAACAGGTCTTTATGACCGATTAACTGCCAGGGAAAATCTTGAATATTTTGCAAGCCTTTATGGACTCAGCAAACACGAGACAAAGGTTCGAATTGATGACCTCGCCAAGATGTTTGGCATGAAGGATTACTTAAATCGAAAGGTTGGCGGATTTTCGAAGGGAATGAGGCAGAAGGTGGCGATTGCGCGAACCTTGATTCACAATCCAGAAATCATTCTCTTTGATGAACCAACAACGGGTCTTGATATCACTTCATCCAATGTGTTTCGTCAGCTTGTCCATCAGTTAAAAAGTGAGGGCAAGACGATTGTTTTCTCCAGTCATATCATGGAGGAGGTTTCCATGCTATGTGACTCGGTTGCGATGATGCATAAGGGTGAGCTGGTATATCATGGGGACTTAGAAGAGCTTTATAAAGAAGAGGGAAGTAAGGATTTAAACTATATTTTCATGAGCAAATTAGTAAGGGGGAACGAACATTATGCTTCTTAATATTTATATAAAGGAAATGAAGGATAGCTTTAGGGACCGGAGAACACTGTTATTAACTGTATTTTTGCCAATCATCATGATGACTGGATTAGTGCTATTCTATGAGAAATTATTTTCAGATGGGGAAGGGGATTCCTTCACTTTAGCAGTAAGCTCTTCCATCACAGCAGAAGAGGAAAATATCTTCGTTGGCTTTGAAAATATCGAACTGGTTAAATCCTCAAATCCAGAGGAAACCGTTGAAAACGGAGAAGCACAGGCAGCACTACTTTTAACAGAGAATTTTGCCGAAAAGATTCAAAAAGGAGAAGATGCCTCTGCTACGATTATTGGAGATTCTTTTAGCCAAAATTCATCGAATCTGATGAATTTGGTCACAAGCGCCTTTGCAGTTTATGAAAAGACAATCATTTCTACAAGATTACAAGCGGAGGGTACTGACCCGAGTGTGATCCAACCTTTTACCATTGAGCAAAGGGAATTGTCAGGAGAAGATTCAAGCATAAGCTTACTAGCGATGCTCATTCCGATGATGCTAGCATTAGCCATTGGAATTGGAGCCGGGCCTGCAGCAGCTGACCTTTTCGCTGGGGAGAAAGAAAAGAAAACAATGGAGGCATTGCTAATGACTCCAGTGAAACGCTCAACCCTTTTAATCTCAAAGTGGTTAACCATTACCTCCATTGGGACAATTACAGGGATGATTACATTAATCGTCGTAGCTTTAGAAATTACTTTCCTTACAGAAAACTTAAAGAAGGCTGTTACTTTGGGTGAAAATCCAATTCTTATCGTGGGCTTAGCCATTCTCATTTCGATTGTGTATGCCATGTTTACAGCATCTGTATTAATGCTCACTAGTATTATTGGGAAAACGGTCAAGGAAGCTCAAAGCTATAGTTCCCCAGTTATGATGGTCGCGATGTTCCCAGCAGTCATTACATCAACCATTGGGGTCAATGAACTTTCAATGAACTATTTTATCATTCCAATCTTGAATCTATTTAGCTTATTAAAAGAATTGCTCTTCGGTATTATTGATTACCAACATATTATAATTGCGATTGCTAGCAATCTGGTATGTGTGATAGTCTTCTTTATCATCAGCCGCATCCTGTTCCTAAAGGACAAATGGGTCATGAACTAATTCGGTACTTTTTCTTTGGTACTTCTTTCTTCGGTACCAGGTACCGCCGGTGGACATTTTGCCTGATTTGTCCGCCACAGGTGGACAGTAGTGAGGATAAATTAAGCCCACTTGGTATTCGTAGAATAATGAATACCAAGTGGGCTTTCCTATATTACAGATGGAAATCTAATCAATGCTTTTGAGGTCATGAATGATATCATCATATGGCGGGTTAACCCCATCATATCCCTTAACGGCAACCCCATTCCGGTCAATTAAGAAAAATTTCGTGCTGTGACTGACTTGATCCGTTCCTGCAGGTTTCTCTGCCAACGTTTTTACTGATTTTGCAAGTCTTTGAATATCCTCTTCTGAATAACCAGTAAGAAAATCCCAATTCGAGAAATCCGCCTCATATTGGGCTCCACATTCCTTCAGGATCTCAGGGGTGTCATTTTCGGGATCAACAGTGTATGAAACTAGATGGTAATCTAGATTCTGTTCTTTCAGCTTCGTTTGAAGTTTAGCCATATTCGCAGTCATCGGGAGGCAGACGGTGGTACAGTTTGTAAAAATCATATTCATAATCCAAGGCTTTCCTTGGAATTTTTGAAGGGTTGTTTTTTCATTATTTTGGTTGACAGCTTCAATATAAGCGAGGGCCCAGTCATATTCGGGAACAAATTTGTCCTCAGATACGGTTTTCCCATTGTTATCGATATTCTGGGTTTCTTCCTGTTCTTGAGTACTGCAAGCACTTAAGAGCAGCAGAGGAAGAATAAGCAAAAGCGACCACCCATATTTTTTCATCATTTCACCTAATTTTTCATTTTTATGTCTTTAGTATAAGTTCATCGAGAAAAAATATAGTGAAGGGGATCACTTTTGCTTACAAAAAAATGAATACTTCGCTACTATGGAATAGAAATGTCCACTCCAGATGGACAAAAATGACAAAATGTCCACGGGAGGTACCAGGTACCATCAGTGGACAAAGTGGCCTGTTTGTCCACCGGCGGTACCTGGTACCATCACTTCAATCGAGATGAGTTCTTATAGAGGACCGTCAGAAGGATAAGCATGACTATATCTAGTCTGGCACTGAAAGCGAAAAGGAAGAAACCGGATGTTAGAATTGGAACTTTTGTAAGAATAATAGCGGCAATCATAATTAAGATTAACGGAATGGAAGCATTTCTTACGTGTTTATTCGTAGCAATTAAATGCCCACAAACAATTTCTACTAATGCCACCACGTACATAAAGTAAATTGGATACGGAAGCCCTAAACTAATAAAGGTATTGCCAAGCTCCTCGCTAAAAAATTTCATCAGTCCAGAAATGATAAAGACAAAACCAACTGAATATCTTATGTAGGTTAATTCATTCAATTTAATTCCCTCCTTTTTTCTAAACTATATGACCCCAGTGGACAAACCATGAGCTTTTTAAAGGAAGTTAAAGCAATAGCTGATGCTGAGTTTTCAAAAAAATCTGTACTAAATGAGATAAATATGGTAATAATAAGGTATCGGTTATGGTTTTTAATAAGGAAACCAAACTAAAAGGAGTTTGTTTTATGGAAATTGGAGTTCTTAACTAAACGTAATTCCATACGTGCGTGTTTCAAAAAACGGTGATCTACCAGGTTTATTTAGTGATCTCTTTTTTGAGACAGGATAGTTAAGAACACAATTTGCGTTGACTCCTCTATACGGATGATGTTGGCCTTTTTATGCCATTGTCAATCTATTTAAACGTATCCATCGCAAAGGGACGATTCTGTTCTTTTGCGATTTTTTGTTTTTTAGGGAGGAATCTGACATCCAATCTACTCTGTTTTTCCTCGCACGTATGTGAAGAGATTTCACCATTTTTAAGGAGGAAAAAGAATTGAATTCACAAACAGTGGAAGTATTGCAATTTCAAGATTTAAAGGAAATAGTTGCATCCTACGCCATTTCGGAAATAGGAAAGGAACAAATCTGTGCTCTCGAACCCTCTTTTTCGAAAAAGCAGATTGAAGCTTGGCTGAGAGAGGTTTCCGAAGCAAAGGAAATCCTTAAGATTAGCTCGAGCGTTCCTATCCCAAGCTTAAAAGGGATGAGCATCATTACGAAAAATCTCCATAAGGGCTTTGTCCTGCGACCAGAACAGTTGATGGAGGTCTATGATTTAATTATTTGTGTCGACCGCCTGAAACGGTTCCTGAAGGATAAGGAATATGTGGCCCAAACGATAACTACGTATGTTTATTCCTTATACGATTTAAAGGAGCTTGCTGATGAAATCATTCGCTGTATTCGTAATGGAAGGGTCGATGATTATGCGAGCAAGGAGCTATTAAAAGTTCGCAAGCAGATCTCTATTTTAGAGGAGCGAATAAAAGTACGAATCGATCAATTTTTGAAATCAGCAAAAAACAGTAAATACATTCAGGAAAATATCGTTAGTGTTCGGAATGGTCGATATGTCATCCCGGTAAAAAAGGAATACAGAAAGAATATCAAGGGAGCCGTTTTGGATACCTCTGCTTCAGGCTCCACCGTGTATATCGAGCCAGAGGAAATTGGCTCGATTCAAGATGAAATTGAGCTTTTAAAAATTCAAGAGGAAGCGGAAGAACATCGCATTCTTCAGGTGCTAACAGGACTGATAGAAGAGTGGGAGATGGAAATCAACCTGGCAGTCGAAACGATGGTTCAGTATGATGTCATTTTTGCTAAAGCGAAATACAGCAATAGGATTGAAGGGATCGCTCCACAAATGAATGAATATCACACCATTCGGTTGAAGCAGGCACGTCATCCATTGTTAGGCGAAATAGCTGTTCCATTAGACTTTGTCATAGGGGAAGATTACGATGCCCTTGTCATCACAGGACCAAATACTGGTGGAAAAACGGTGACGCTTAAAACGGTGGGGCTTTTGACAATGATGGCACAATCAGGGCTGCATATCCCAGCTGCCACGGGGAGTGAGGTCGCTATTTTTGAAAAGATTCTTGTGGATATTGGCGATGGGCAAAGTATTGAGCAATCTTTGAGTACTTTTTCCTCTAGAATTAAAAACATTATTGAGATTCTTGTTGAAACGACTCCGAAATCTCTCGTTCTATTGGATGAATTAGGAAGTGGAACCGATCCGGCTGAAGGGATGGGCTTAGCCACAGTCATTCTTGAGGAGCTTTTTCATAAGGGAGCAACCCTTCTCGCAACGACCCATTATAGTGAAATAAAGGCATTTGCAGAGGAAAAAGAGGGCTTTGAAAATGGGGCGATGGAATTTGATCTAAATAGTCTTGAGCCGACCTATCGTCTAATTATTGGAAAAGGCGGAGAGAGTCAAGCTTTTGATATTGCGATGAGACTAGGGCTGCATCCAAAGCTAATCGAAAGAGCCCATGAGGTAACATACAGAGAGACCAAACAATACGAGGAATTACCAGAGTATCGATTGCAGGATTTAGACCGTCAGCTTGCCATGAATGCCAAGTATGTTTACAAGCAGAAGCATGGAAAAAAGGAAGAAAGAAAAGTAGAAACCATTGCCTTCAGACGTGGAGATAATGTGAAAATTCCTTCAATCGATGAATTCGGGATCGTCTCAAAGCCTGCTGATTCAGTTGGGAATGTCGAGGTTTTGGTGAAGGGTGAAATCATGAGCTTTAACCACAAACGATTAGTTCTTTATATTTCCGCAGAGGAGCTCTACCCAGAGGACTATGATATGGATATCATTTTTGAAACAAAGGAACACCGGAAGATCCGCAACGAAATGGCTAAAAGACATGTCGATGATGTGATTGAAAAGGATTCATAGCTTGTAGGAATAGGCTGTCTCACTCGAGGCAGCCTGTTTTGATCCTGCAGTGGTGTGGATTACCTATCGAATAGGGTGTGTCCACCCCATGTGGACAAAATCGTCCAAATGTCCACGGGCGGTACCTGGTACCATTTAGGGTTTTGTTATATAAATATAATAATCTCCGTGGGAGGTTCTTAAATTATTTTAAGAAAACACTTTAATTGGTAAAGTTTTTAAATTTGTAACAAATATTCCTCTACAATTTCACAATTAAAAATACTTATGCTGATATATTAATTTGTAGGAAGAAAGAAGGGAGGAAAATAGTAATGGAGGATTTGATTTTAGCGAGGATACAATTCGCTTCTACTACTCTATTTCATTTTATTTTTGTACCATTATCGATTGGTCTAGCTTTTATTATTGCGATTATGCAGACGCTGTATGTTGTCAAGAAAGAGGAGATTTACAAGAAGATGGCTCAGTTTTGGGGGAAATTCTTCCTCATTAACTTTGCCGTCGGTGTCGTTACAGGGATTTTACAGGAGTTCCAGTTTGGGATGAACTGGTCGAGCTATTCAAGATTTGTTGGGGATGTATTCGGTGCGCCCCTTGCAATCGAAGCGCTTCTTGCCTTCTTCATAGAATCGACCTTTATCGGGCTTTGGATTTTTGGTTGGGACAAGCTGCCAAAGAAGCTGCATTTAGCCTGCATTTGGCTTGTGTCCATTGGAACAGCGATTTCAGCCCTATGGATTTTAGTCGCCAATTCCTTCATGCAAAACCCCCTTGGTTATGTGATTGAAAACGGCCGTGCGGAAATGAATGATTTCTTCGCTGTTATTACAAATCCGAAGGTGTTGGTTGCTTTTCCGCATACAATTTTTGCGTGCTTTGCAACAGGGGCCTTTTTTATCCTTGGAATGAGTGCGTGGAAGCTTCTCCAGAAAAAAGATATCGAGTTCTTTAAGCGCTCCATGACTGTACCGATGATTGTTGGCCTTATTTCTACATTAGGAATTGCCTTCTCTGGTCACTCACAAGCAACCTACCTCATGGATGCACAGCCGATGAAAATGGCTGCAGCAGAAGGGGTATGGGAGGACACAGCTGATCCTGCCCCGTGGACGTTATTTGCCATTTTGGATACAGATAAGAAAGAGGCTTCGGCAAGAATTGAGATTCCCTATGCACTAAGCTACCTAGCCTATGGAAAATTTAGTGGCAGTGTCGAGGGGATGAACACCCTGCAAGAAAAATATGAAAAAGAATTTGGAGACGGAAATTATATTCCTCCGGTTAAGACCACGTTCTGGAGCTTCAGAATTATGGTGGCTGCAGGAGGTTTGATGATTCTCTTAACCCTAATCGGCCTCATTAAATTCTGGAGAGGAAAATTAGAAAACAGCTCCAAGTATTTAAAATGGATGATTCCAGCGATTTTCTTCCCATTCATCGCCAACTTCTCAGGATGGATCATGTCGGAAATCGGTCGTCAGCCTTGGATTGTCTACGGCCTTATGACAACGGCAGATGGAATCTCGCCAAATGTTTCAGCGGGTAGCGTTTTATTTTCATTAATTACTTTTTCGCTAATTTATACATTGTTAGCCATTGCCATGGTGTATTTATTTGTGAGGGTGTTTAAGGAAGGTCCATTTAAAAAGGCAACGGACGACCTTCATGTCGCCGATCCGTTCAGTGAAGGAGGTGTAGCAAATGGAGCTAAGTGAATTATGGTTCATACTCGTTGGTGTACTCTTCGTAGGCTTTGTTTTCCTAGAAGGCTTTGACTTTGGCGTAGGTATGGGAACAAAATTCCTTGCCAAAAATGATACAGAAAAAAGAATGCTGATTAACTCCATCGGTCCATTTTGGGATGCGAATGAAGTGTGGTTAATCACCGCAGGGGGAGCCATGTTTGCAGCATTCCCGCATTGGTATGCGACGCTTTTTAGCGGCTATTATATCCCGTTTGTCGTGCTGCTGCTGGCATTAATTGCCCGGGGAGTGGCCTTTGAATTCAGAGGAAAAGCACATTCTTCAGCATGGGTGAAGACATGGGACTGGGCAATCTTTTTAGGCAGCATTCTTCCCCCATTTTTACTAGGGGTGTTATTCAGTAGTCTCATCAAGGGTCTCCCGATTGATGAAAACATGGATATGCATGCTGGGCTTCTAGATATTGTGAATGTCTATACGGTCGTTGGTGGTGTGGCATTTGTCCTGCTGTCCTACTTGCATGGCCTAATGTTCACTGGCCTCAAGACAGAGGGTGCGCTTCGTGAAAGAGCAAACCGAGCGGCACAAAAGGTATATCTTGCTACTGGAATTGTAATCGTGTTATTTGTCGTCCTAACCGGAATTTATACAGATGCATTCGCTAACAGAGGGGCGATTCTCATTCCGCTCTATATTGTAGCTGTCATATGCTATTTAGCGTTGCTTCCTCTTCTTCGCAAAAAGAAAGAGGGACTCAGCTTTGCGACAACAGGGCTCATCATGGTTCTGGTAACATCATCATTCTTCATTGCCTTGTTCCCGAACGTCATGATTAGCTCTACCGACTTGGCCTACAATTTAACGGTCTATAATGCTGCTTCGGGCGCCTACTCGTTAAAGGTCATGACCATTGTTGCAGCAACGATGGTTCCAATTGTTTTAGCCTATACCATTTGGAGTTATTATATCTTCCGCAAAAGAGTAACTCATAAGGAGCATTTAGAATACTAATGGACAAGCAGCTTCTTCGTTATGAAGGTAGTAAAAAAACAATGTTCATCATTGGTCTTCTAACGGTTTTCCAAAGTGTTTTCATCATTTTACATGCCGTCTTTCTTTCGACGGCTATTACGAAACTATTCAAAGGGGCAGCAGTCAATGCTGTCCTTCCCTTTCTTTTTGGCTTTGGTGGATTCTTTTTCCTCAGGCATTTATTGCAGTGGACGAAGGAGCGAATGGCATATCGTTTTGCAGAAACAACAGCGCTTTCCTACCAAACTCTTTTATTAGAAAAATTATTTCGGTTGGGACCAAGGGGAGTTGGACGTCACGGTTCAGGTAGTGTCATTACCCTTTGCTTAGAAGGTATCACCAATTTCCGCACGTACCTAGAGCTATTCATTCCACGGGCCGTTTCCATGATTTGTATCCCCCTCTTTTTACTAGTCTATGTGTTTACGGTTGATGCTTTATCAGGGGTCGTTCTTCTCGTGACGATGCCGATCATGATTGCCTTTTTGATTTTGCTTGGCCTCCTGGCTCAGAAGAAAATTGATGCCCAAATGGATTCGTACCGCTTATTATCCAGTCACTTTGTCGATTCCTTGCGCGGTCTTGTAACCTTGAAATTTCTCGGAAAAAGCAAATCCCATGAACACGCGATAAGAGCGGTTAGTGAGAGGTATCGAATGGCAACGAACCGCACGCTGCGCCTCGCTTTTCTATCGACCTTTGCTTTAGATTTCTTTTCGAGTCTCTCGGTTGCCGTCGTAGCGGTTGAACTTGGATTACGTCTTATTGATGGAAAAATAGGCCTCGAGTCAGCACTCATGCTCTTGATTCTTGCACCGGAATATTTTCTGCCGATTCGTTCATTTGGAAACGATTATCATGCGACGATGGACGGAAAGGATGCCGGAGACAAGATTCATGAAATCCTTTCGCAGGAGGATAGAAAATTAATAAGCACACAGCCTCTTCCTCGTTGGAATGAGGCAAGTTACTTAGCGGTTAGAGGGCTCTCAAAGGCATCAACTGAAGATGAGAGCTTCATAGTGAAGAATTTGGATTTTGAGGTGAAGGGTTTTCAGAAAATCGGGATTGTTGGACAATCGGGGGCTGGCAAATCGACCTTCATTGATTTACTGGCTGGCTTAAGGGATAAGAGCAGCGGGACTATCCTGTTTGATGGAATTGAGGTTGAGAGCTTTACTGTCGATGAATGGCAAAGGCAGCTCTCTTACATCCCACAACATCCATATATTTTTTCAGGGACGGTTGCGGAGAATATTCGTTGGTATGCGCAGCATTCCAGTAAAGAGGATTTGCTGCTTGCCGTTGAACGAGCTGGACTTTCTGAGCTGGTGAAGAGCCTGCCAAATGGGTTGGATGAGAAAATTGGACAGGGTGGCCGGAGCTTAAGCGGTGGGGAGGAGCAGCGAATTGCACTAGCGCGAACGATTTTGCAGGAACGTCCGATCATGCTTTTCGATGAGCCGACCGCCCATCTAGATATTGAGACGGAGTATGAAATTAAGGAATTGCTATTACCGTTATTGGAGAGAAAGCTTGTCTTTTTTGCGACCCATCGTTTGCACTGGATGAAGGAAATGGACCTCATCTTTGTCTTACAGGAAGGTCAGCTGGTCGAATGCGGCTCCCATGAACAATTATTGGCAAAAAAGGGGCACTACTTTGAACTCATTTCGGCAGCGAAGGGAGGAAGGGGAGTATGAAACACTTCAACACATATATCAAGCCCTATTTGCGGCAATATTATCGTTCGATTAGCCTAGCAGTCTTTTTTGGGCTATTAACTGTGCTGGCGAGTTCGATGCTTACCTTCACCTCAGGTTATTTAATCTCGAGTGCCTCCCTCATGCCCTACAATATTTTGATGCTGTATGTACCGATTGTCCTTGTACGGACGTTCGGAATTTCACAGGCGGTCACGAGATATATCGAGCGTCTCATTGGGCATAATGCGGTCCTAAAAATCTTATCTGACATGCGAGTTTGGCTTTATCGAATGTTGGAGCCACAGGCACTGTTTATTCGCGAACGATTTCAGACAGGTGATTTGCTTGGAACTCTTGCAGACGATATCGAGCATCTGCAGGATTTGTATATCCGTACCATTTTTCCAACGATTGTCGCTTTATGCTTATTTGCGGGTTCCATCATCTCACTATCCTTATTTGATTGGAAATTCGCTCTTTGGATCGGATTTTGTTTAAGTCTCATTGTTGTGGTATATCCAGTTTGGTCCTTATTTATATTAAAAAAACGGCAGCTTAAGCAAAAAGAGGTGCAAAGTCGGTTGTATTCCAATCTGACCGATGCGGTCTTTGGATTGACCGATTGGATCATTAGTGGCAGGGAAAAGGATTTTATTAACGGATTTCATAGAGAGCGCGAGGAGATATTCGAGGTTGATCGACGTCTCCGCTATTGGAATCAATCTCGAGAGCTGCAGTTAAGAATTTTGTCTGGACTCATCTTAATCATGATGGCAATTTGGTCAGGTTTTGAGGCGCAGGCTGGAGGGATTGCTCCGACCTATATTGCGGCCTTTACGCTTGTGACATTGCCAATTATCGAGGGGCTACTTCCCATTTCACACGCGATTGAGCGTATTCCTGCTTATCAGGAATCATTGCGTAGAGTAGGAAATATTGAGAGAGGCGACAGACATGAGGCGAAACCAATAGAAGTAGGGAAGTCAAATGCTGCTAACCTAGTGGCTGATCACTTGACCTACCGTTATGCGGGTAGTCAAGAAGATGCCCTTCATCAAATGAGCTTATCGATTCCTCAGGGGCATAAGTTCGCCCTGTTAGGAAAAAGTGGGGCAGGGAAATCGACATTTTTACAGCTGCTGCTCGGAGCTCTTGTGCCTATCAGTGGGAAGGTAGAATTAAATGGTCAGCCTTGTCATTGCTATGGTGATGCCATTTTTGAGCAGATTAGTGTCTTGAATCAAAAGCCGTACCTTTTTGCAACAACGGTGGAAAATAATATTCGTCTTGGGAATCAAACGGCGACAAGAGAAGAAATAGAGCGGGTTGTGAAGCAGGTTAAGCTTGATCAGTATATTAACTCCTTACCTCTTGGCTTAGCCACACAAATGGAGGAAACAGGGGCCCGTTTTTCTGGTGGTGAAAGACAAAGGATTGCTCTAGCAAGAATATTATTAAAGAACACCCCAGTTGTCATTCTAGATGAACCGACCGTCGGTTTGGACCCGCAAACAGAGGCGGATTTGATTGAAACCATTTTTGAAGCATTAAAGGATAAGACCGTTGTTTGGATAACTCATCATTTGATGGGCATGGAAAAAATGGACAAGATTGTTTTCATGGAAAAAGGAAAAGTGGCCATTGAGGGCAGTCATGAGGAATTACTGGAAACGAGTGAGCGGTATCAGAGATTGTATGAATTAGATCATGGATGAAAAGAAGTAAGGGACATCTTTCTCGCATGAGAGATGTCCCTTTTTCACAATTGTACACTCCACGTGGACAAAATCAAACAAATGTCCACGGATGGTACCAGGTACCATTTTATTTTCGATGCATCTTAAATTCTAAGAACAGGTCATTGTAAAACGCTAGATTTTTTTTGCCGAGGTTTTCGTATACTTCAAGCTTGTCGGTCAGCTCTGGCGATGGGTAGAAGCGTTCGTCCTCGACCATTTCCTTAGGCATGTGCTTGAGTGCCTCTTTGTTTGGAGTCGAGTAGCTAACCCATTCCGCATTCTGAGCAGCAATCTTTGCATCAAGCATGAAATTGATAAACTTGTGAGCCCCCTCGATGTTCTTTGCGGTTTTTGGAATCACCATATTATCGAACCAAAGGTTAGACCCTTCTGATGGCACAACATAATCGAGGTTTTCATTTTCTCCCATCATGTCCGCCGCATCCCCAGACCAAACGAGCCCGACAGCTGCTTCCTCATTGGCGATCAGCATCTTGATCTCGTCGCCAACAATGGCTTTGATATTCGGTGTGAGAGTATCGAGCTTTGCCTTCGCCTCATGCAAATGCTCTTTGTTCGTATCATTTAATGAGTATCCCAAGCTATTCAGACCCATTCCAATGACCTCGCGAGCCCCATCCGTTAAAAGAATATCATTTTTTAAGGAAGGATCCCATAAGTCGTTCCAGCTTGTGAATGGTTTATCACCGACCAATTTTGTGTTGAAGACAATCCCCACTGTTCCCCAGAAATATGGAACGGAATACTTGTTATTAGGGTCAAATGGGAGATCCATGAAGCGTTCATCAATATTCTTCAAGTTCGGCAGCTTGGATTGATCAAGCGGAAGTAGCAAGTTCTCTTCCTTCATTTTCTGAATCATATACTCGGAAGGTATAGCAATATCGTACGTTGTTCCACCCTGCTTAATCTTTGTCAGCATGGCTTCATTGGAATCAAAGGTTTCGTAAATCACCTTAATTCCTGTCTCATCCTTGAAGCGTTTAATGAGATCAGGGTCAATATAATCGCCCCAGTTGTAAATGGTTATCGTATTTCCACTTGAAAATCCCTCTGCGGAATTCAAACGGTTGATAACAAACAACAGAACAGCTGAAGCAATGACAACGGAAAGAAATACACGGATTAGCTTAATCATTCCTAATCCCCCCAACCTGTGTCTTTGTGCGTTGTGTAATAAAGTAGTAAATAATCACCAGTAGGATGGTGAACAGGAACAACAGGGTCGAGAGTGCATTGATATTTAAAGAGATTCCCCGACGGGCGAGGGAATAAATTTCAACTGAAAGGGTTGAGAACCCGTTTCCTGTTACAAAAAAGGTAACCGCAAAATCGTCTAATGAGTAAGTTAGGGCCATGAAGAATCCTGCGAAAATTCCTGGTGTAATATAGGGCAGGATGACCTTCGCCAGTACATCCCATTTGCTTGCCCCTAAATCCCGGGCTGCATCAATTAAGGTTGGGCTCATTTCTAATAATTTTGGCAAAACCATGATGACAACGATCGGAATGCTGAACGCAATATGAGACAACAGAACGGAGTAGAAGCCAAGCTTGATGCCTGCTGTCGTAAATAAGATAAGAAAGGATGCCCCAATAATGACGTCAGGGCTTACAATCAAGACATTGTTTAAAGAAAGAATCGTATTCTTCGTTTGTCGTCGTCTTAATTGGTAAATGGCAATCGCTCCTAATACTCCAATGATTGTCGAGAAAAGAGCGGATAGCAAAGCAATCACCAGTGTATTTAACACGATAATTAATAACCTGGTGTCTTGAAATAAATCCTTGTACCAGTCGAGAGTGAAGCCTTCAAAGTCGTACATCGTGCCGCCGCTATTGAAAGAGTAAAACACCAGAAAGAAAATTGGCGCATACAAAATCAAGAAAATTACAGCCAGAAACACTTTTGATAAAGGGGATATTTTTTTATCCAAGCTACATACCCCGCTTTCTAGTTCCTGTAAGAACCATAAATAGGAACATGATAATAATTAAGAAAACCGCAATCGTCGAGCCCATTCCCCAGTCCTGTGTCACAAGGAAATGCTGTTCAATCGCTGTACCGAGGGTAATCACACGGTTGCCGGCGATGAGTCTTGTCAACATGAACAAGGAGAGTGCAGGGATGAATACAACCTGACAACCAGACTTAACCCCATCCATCGTTAATGGAAAAATAACGCGACGGAAGGTGGTCCATTTGGAAGCTCCTAAATCATGAGCGGCGTCAATAAAACTTGGATTCAGTTCATTTAACGCATTAAAAATCGGCAATATCATGAATGGAATAAAAATATAAACCGATACAAAAATAAAGCTAAAATCAGTAAATAGGATTTGCTTTGTTCCAATGCCAATGACTTCTAAGAAGCTGTTTGTGATACCATAGGTTCCAAAAATTCCAAGAAATGCGTACGCTTTTAGCAATAAGTTGATCCACGATGGAACAATGATTAAGAGCAGCCATAGATGCTTGTGTCTCGTTTTCGTTAATAAATAGGCGGTTGGATAGGCCACCAGTAACGAAATGAGTGTAATTAAAAAAGCATACCAGAACGAACTCAGGGTCATTTTTAAATACACGGGAGTGAAGAACTTTTGGTAGTTCACAAGTGAAAAATGACCTTCAATATCAAAGAAAGAGTAGTAAAGAATGAGTAGAATAGGTGCAATGACAAATAAAGCAATCCAAAGCCAGTAAGGGATCATGTAAATATTACGAGTGAGCTTATTTTCCATTGCCTTCTTCTCCATCACTGTAAGCTTCTAAGCGACGATCAAATTCTTCCTCAGTCTCGCCAAATCTCATTACGTGAATTGCCTCTGGGTCAAAATAGAGTCCGATTTCATCCCCGACTTCGGCGGCTTTGGTAGAATGTACAAGCCATTCATTGCGGTCCTTGTCATAGCAGCTAATTTCATAGTGAACGCCACGGAAGGTCTGAGCATCAACTCGCACCTGAAGTTTTCCGCGCTCGACGGTGGTTATTTCTAAATCCTCAGGGCGAATGACAATTTCCACGGGTTCATTTTTATTCAAGCCCTGGTCTACACATTCGAACTGCTTGCCAAGAAATTCAACAAGATAATCCTCAATCATACGACCCTTAAGAATGTTAGACTCCCCAATGAAGTCTGCAACAAATCGGTTGATTGGCTCATCGTAAATATCCTTTGGTGTTCCGCTTTGCTGAATTTTTCCTTCATTAATAACGAAGATTTCATCAGACATCGCAAGGGCTTCTTCTTGGTCATGGGTGACAAAAATAAACGTGATGCCCAGACGCTGCTGAAGCTCACGCAACTCATACTGCATCTCATATCGGAGCTTTAAATCCAATGCGGACAATGGTTCATCAAGAAGGATGACCTCTGGCTCATTGACAATCGCACGAGCAATCGCGACACGTTGTCTTTGCCCTCCAGACATTTCTTTAATCTCCCTTTTTTCATAGCCCTTTAAGTTGACGAAGCTAAGCGCTTCCTTCACCTTTTTATCTATGTCAATTTGGTTCATTTTTTTAATACGCAATCCAAATGCCACGTTTTCATACACATTCAAATGAGGGAATAAGGCGTAATCTTGAAAAACGGTGTTTACCTGCCTCTTATTAGCAGGAATATCATTTATTTTTTTTCCATTAAAAAAAATCTCACCCTTAGATGCTTCTGTAAAACCGGCGATTAAACGAAGGATCGTTGTTTTACCACATCCAGATGGACCGAGCAGAGTATAGAATTTCCCTCTTTCAATCTCGAAGCTAACATCATTAAGAACTGGTGGATCGTCATCGTATTGTTTAGTTACATGATTGAACTGAATAATTGCCTCGTTTTTCAACACATAGCAACCTCCCTCTTATTTAGTTACTTTACCCTATGATACGATTGAAAATGAATAGATCAAAGGATTTTGTTCGGTTCGGAATAATTATACATGAAAAGACAATAACCGCCATATTTTTTTTGGATAAGAGTTCTAATTAATGAAAACTTTTTTGTGATTAGGAAGTCTAATAGTTATTAGTAGGGGGTGGAGCCTTGAATATGGATGAACAGCTTGCGAAAGAGGCAGTTGCCGGAGATGAACAAGCTTTTTTACAGATATTGAAAAATTATAAGGTTAATTTATATAAAACCGCATTATCCTATTTGAGAAATGAACATGAAGCAATTGAGGCGGTTCAAGAGGTAACTTATCGGGCGTACAAAAATCTTCCTAAACTAAGAGAACCAGCTTTTTTCAAGACATGGTTGCTTCGAATCATGATTAACTATTGCAATGATCAATTGAAGAAGAAAAAACGGGTTGTCTATGATGACGATTTGTTAAGTGGGCATGGGGTTGAGGAAAGATATCGGGATGTTGAAATGGATGAGGCACTGCAGCTCCTGGATGAGCGCTCACGTGAAATAATTACGCTTAAATATTTTCATGGGTTAAAAATTAGAGAGATCGCAGCAGTGTTTGATTGTCCTGAGGGAACGGTGAAGACTTGGCTTCATAAGGCGTTGAAACTCTTAAGGGAACAGCTTGAAGAGAAGGGTGGGGAGGATCATGGAAGAGAGATTGGATGAGTATCGGAAGCGGTTGGATAAAGAGGAGATTCCGGCTGATTTGCTCGATCACGCGATTGAGGCTGGGGTTCAAATGGCGAGGCAAGAACAGAAGCGACGCCCGCGGCGAATATGGATTTTGAGTGTGGCAATGGTCGCTATTTTATTGGTCGGGTTTTCTAGTATCGGAAAGATCATGGAGCTCATACAGCATGACAAAGGATTGATGTCGGCTGTAGAACATGAATATTATGAGGAAATTGGTGTTTCTGAGAAAAAAAATGGGATCGAATTCGTGATTGAAGGGGCAATTGCCGATGAGAAGGGGTTGGTCCTCTTTTATACTATTAAAACAGATGAGAAACAGACTAATATTAGCTTCGAAGATATTGATTTGAAGGTCTTAGACGAGGGAAAAATCAATCCTAGCTCGATCAGCTCTGGTGGGTTGCATAAAAGGGAAAATAGCAAGAAGTCCTCTAGTGGAATGCTTGAATTTTTCTTTCGTGATAACTTAACCTCTCGAGAGTTTCAGCTTAAAACGGCAGTAAAAGGGGATGGGGTGAGAGAGAATTTTTCATTGAACTTTTCCCTGACAAAAGAAATCCGTATGAAAAAGGTCTATCCTTTGAATAAGACCGTGGTCATTGAGGGGCAGAAAATTGATTTTGTCGAAGCAACGATTTTTCCATTGCGAGTCGCCATTCATTTGAAAATAGATCCGAATAATACGAAGGAGCTGTTGGAAATTGAAGATATGCGCTTAGTTGACGAGCATGGGGAGGTTTGGTCAAAAATATTGAACGGGACAACACGGACTGGAGTCACAGAACACGAGTTCATTTATTATTTGCAAAGCAACTATTTCAAAGAGCCGAAGGAACTGTATCTTGCTTTCGGTAAAATTCAAGCTGTAGATAAAGAATATCGTGAGGTTGTTATTGATACGGAGCAAATGAAAATCTTGAAGCAGCCTCCTGGTAACAGATTAAAGGGTTTAGAAATTTATGGCGGCGATATTAGGATGAAGCTATATACAGAAAAAGAATTTCCATATGGAATCTTCAGCGAGGTTGTAGATGGGAAAGGCAATACAGTTGATATTACGTCAAACTATATGAGTAGTCGACGTGACGAAGGCTACACACTATCGGGGGTTACTATTCCGGATTTGAAATCATATCCTAACCCGATTTCATTGAAGTTATCCTTCTTTCCAGAATGGATTATCGGAGATGAGAAAATAAAGATCAAATAATAGGAGCCCGGCCACATGACTTCATGTCATGCCCGGGTTTTCTTAAATCGAAATGGATGGAAAATAATAAGAATGGATTCCTTAGTGTCCACTGCAGATGGACAAAATAGAAAAAAAGTCCACGGGCGGTACCAGGTACCAAATTAGGTGTTGACCTTGACGTTGCGTAAAGGTGTATCGTTGAAGCATAAGGAGGTGAGCAGATGGAGTATACGGTCCAGAAGCTAGCGAGCTTAGCGGGTGTGAGTGCGAGGACATTGAGATATTACGATGAAATTGGGATTCTGAAGCCGGCCAGAATCAATTCTTCGGGATATCGAATTTATGGTCAGAGGGAAGTCGATCGACTCCAACAGATTTTGTTTTACCGTGAATTAGGTGTGAATTTAGAAACGATCAAGGAAATCATGACTTCTCCGTCTTATGATAGCACGAAGGCTCTGCAGGAGCATCGCGTTCAACTCCTTGAAAAACGTAAACAGCTTGATTTACTCATAAAAAATGTGGAGAAAACTATTTCTGCAACAGAAGGGAGAATGACGATGAGTAATAAAGAAAAATTTGAAGGCTTTAAGAAGCAAATGGTTGAGGAAAATGAAAAAAAGTATGGAAAAGAAATCAGAGAGAAATATGGAGAGGATACCGTCAACAAGTCCAATGCGAAGTTCATGGATATGTCTCAGAAGGATTATGAGATGGTAACACAGCTTGAAGCACAAATGAGAGAAAATTTAGCAGAGGCATTAAAAATAGGTGATCCGAGTAGCGAATTAGCACAAAAGGCGGCGGACCTTCACAAGCAGTGGCTCACCTATTACTGGACTGAGTATAGCAAGGAAGCCCATGCTGGACTTGCACAAATGTATGTAGATGATGAAAGATTTAAGGCGTACTATGACAAGGAACAGCCAGGTACGGCGGAATTTTTAAGAGATGCGATATTGATTTACACAGGCGCAAAAAAATAATAAATGGTACCAAAATATAAAGGCCTCGCTATTTTTTAGCGAGGCCTTTACTGTATATAACTGTCCACCCCATATGGACAAAATGAGCAAAATGTCCACGGCTGGTACCAGGTACCGAACAAAAGGTACCGAATAAAAAATACCGCCTATTAACGAACACCCTTTATAAAGCTTTGAATTTTTGGAGCGAATAGGAATAAGAGAATTCCGAGAACGATTGAGGCACAACCGATCACTCCAAAGTAAAGTATTTCTGTTTCAGGTGTATAGAATTTCACGATTTGTGCATTAAGCGCCTGGGCCGCTGCATTAGAGAGGAACCAAAGGCTCATCGTTTGAGCGGAGAATGCTGCTGGCGCAAGCTTTGTCGTTGCTGATAATCCAACTGGAGATAGGCAAAGCTCACCGAGAACGACTACAAAATTACTTAGTACAAGCCAAAGTGGGCTTACGAGAGCATCTGTACCAGCCAAATAGCCAGGGATAAGAATCACGAGAAACGATAGACCAGCGAATAGTAATCCAAGAGAAAATTTCTGAGGAATCGTCGGTTGACGCTTCCCTAGCTTAACCCAAAACCAAGCAAATACAGGAGCTAGCGTAATAATGAATAACGGGTTCAGGGATTGGAATAGTGCTGGTGAAAGTTTAAATCCTGCAAAGTTCAATTGAGTACGTTCATCTGCAAAGTTCGCCAGAATGGTTGAGCCTTGCTCTTGGATCGCCCAGAACATGACAGCAGCTATAAATAAAGGGATATAGGCAAGCAGATGAGAGCGCTCAACATCCGTAGTTTTTTGACTGCGATACATGACAGTGAAATAAATAATCGGCAGCGTTACACCCAAAATTCCAACAAGTGCAATAAAACTATCAAATGTTAAAGCACCCATCATGATGGCTATAACAATAATAACTGCTAATATCACTGCACTAATTCCTATAATTGTATATACTTTCTTCTTTTCATCATTAGAAAGAGGATTTGCGACGTGTGTTCCAGCAAGCCCAAGATTTTTCTTCTTGGTCAAGACAAACATGATAAGTCCAATGAACATCCCGATCCCTGCAAGACCGAAACCTAGATGAAAATCATGCTTCATTCCTACTTCACCAACAATGAGTGGTGAAATAAATGCACCGAGGTTAATCCCCATATAGAAAATACTGAAGCCTGCGTCACGGCGATGATCCTCTAAGCTATATATCTCACCAACAATGCTGGATACGTTTGGCTTAAGTAATCCTGTACCTAGAACAATAAGAACCATCGAGATGAAGAGCATTGTTAAATTTCCCGGCAAAGCAAGCACGATATGACCGAGCATGATAAAGATTCCACCGAAAAATACAGCCCTAGACGTACCTAGTACACGGTCTGCGAGCCAGCCTCCAATGATTCCCGACATATACACGAGAGAACCATAAATGGACATGACGGCCATTGCGGTATTCTTGTCAATTCCTAATCCGCCTTTTGTAACCTCGTAATACATATAAAAAAGCAGAATGGCTTTCATTCCGTAGTAGGAAAATCTTTCCCAAAACTCTGTAAAAAACAGAGTGAATAACCCCTTAGGATGACCAAAAAATCCTTTCTGAGGTACACTTGCTACAATTTTCTGTCTATTTTCGTTTGTCATGATGAAACCTCCTTGATATTTTACTATAATACTTTCAAAGCTTTTATCTTGTCAAAATAAATTTTTGGAATCGGTGGTAATTTTTAAAATATTAATTTTTGGCTGCAATAGACAAAACTTAAAATTATTTCAGAAAATTGTTTTTTAGTAAAATGACTTGAGTTTAAGTATTTTATAGAGTTATTGACCGATGTGGTCAAAAGTGCTTTGGAGGTTTTATTTTGGCAGAGAAATTTTTATTGATTGAAGAAGAAAAGCAGGATTGGGAGGAAAAGGACATATTCTACAAATACAAGCAGCTAGCCATCTGGAAATTAGATGTGTTTGGCAAATACCCAGAAATGTTCAATTTTCTAAAGAATGCCTATCTTGAGGACAATAAAGAGGTAAAGCCAGAGATTGACTCACGAGCAAAAGAGCTGTTGTATTCAAGCTATCAAAGTTTTTTTTCAGAGATTGACTACTCGAAATTTAAAGATGAAATTGATGCTGAAAAGGCAGTCCATATTATCTATTGGTCGATGGAGGGCTATTTGAATCAATTTCAGGATCGGATTAGGTAGCTTTCCTTCAACCAGGAGGAATTTGATGAAATGATTGCCGAGATGGACGCATATTTAGCGGTATTGAAAATGGCCTTTTACAAGTAGGGGTTATCGTGCGTCCGAAAGCAACAATATTTGAAAAAGCAACAATATTTGAGAAAAGGGCTTACAAGTAAGCGGTAGGGGAAGAACGATGAACGTAATTGAAATTGCCCATCTAACGAAGAGATACGGGAATGCGAGAGGGATTGAGGATATCACTTTCATGTGGAGGAAGGGGAGATATTTGGCTTTATTGGACCAAATGGGGCCGGAAAGTCGACGACGATAAAAACGCTTTTATCTTTAATTTATCCGACGAGCGGCAATGCAAAGATTTTTGGCAAGGATGTCACCGAATTTGGGCCCGAGATTAAGCAAAATATTGGCTATTTGCCTTCAGAGGTTTTTTATTATGACAACATGAGGGTGAAGGATCTCCTCAAGTATTCCGCTAGCTTCTATAAAAAGGATTGCACGAAGAGAATCCATGAGCTTGCCGAAATATTGAATCTTGATCTCACAAAGAAAATTACCGATTTGTCGCTTGGGAACAAAAAGAAGGTGGGGATTGTTCAAGGGCTTCTCCATGAACCAAAGCTGATTATTTTGGATGAACCAACAAGTGGCCTCGATCCTTTAATGCAGCAGCGTTTTTTTGAACTCCTGGAGAAAGAGAATAAGAAGGGAGCAACCATTCTCTTTTCTTCTCATATTTTGAGTGAGGTTCAGCGCTTGTGTGACAGAGTGGCCATTATTAAAGAAGGAAGGCTTGTAACCGTTGAAAAAATAAGCACCCTTAAGGAAAACAATTATAAGCGATTTAAGATTGAAGCAAAAGACAAGCTAGCTAAAGAGTACTTTGCAATCGATGGAATTAATAAGCTTGAAATCAATGAGAACACGGTAAGCTTTTTATTCAAGGGTGATGTGAATGAGGTGAATAAAAGGCTATCAACGATACAAGTAACGAATCTGTGGGTAGATGAGCCAGACCTTGAGGAAATTTTCATTCATTATTATGAAAAGGAGGCCTAGTAGGCTATGAATATGTTTTTATATGAGCTCAGAGCAAGCCGAAAGTCGACGATTGTTTGGACGATATCCCTTGTTTCTGTCCTCGTCCTATTTATGTCACTATTTCCTTCCTTTTTAAAGGATGTAGACGAGGTCAATAAGCTCTTAGAAGGATTCCCTGAGCCTGTCAGGAAAGCACTTGGTCTTGAAATCGGGAGTCACGGTAGCTTACTAGGCTACTATTCCTATTCATTTACCTATTTGGCTTTAGCTGGAGCAATTCAAGCCATGAACTTAGGGACAAATATTCTTTCAAAGGAAGTTCGAGAAAAGACGGCTGATTTTCTTTTGACAAAGCCAGTGACGAGGACCCAAATCGTTAAGGCGAAGCTACTAGCTGCAGTTACCTCTCTGTTGATAACGAACCTTGTTTTTTTAGGAGCTGCAGGACTGACCGCTACAATGGTCAAAACAGAAGCCTATGATGCGAAGGTCTTTTACATGATTTCTATCACTCTATTTTTTATCCAATTGATTTTCCTGGCCTTTGGTCTTCTGGCTTCTGTCATCATTCCAAGAATCAAATCGGTATTGGCCGTATCCTTGGGAACTGTATTCGCTTTTTTCCTTATTGGAATGCTTGCTTCAACAGGTGAAGACGAAGTGAAACGATTGTTTTCGCCATTTAAATATTTTGAGGCAAAAAAGGTCATGTATGGCGGAGGGCTAGACGGAATGTTTGTTGGGGTTTCCTTTGCCTTGATTATTGGGTTAATACTTCTAACATTTATTGGGTTTAAAAAGCGCGATCTATTTGTATAGGAGAAGAGCTGTCATTGTGGCAGCTCTTTCTTTTCGGCTAATTCCCGGTAAAGAATTTTTAATTCTGCTTCGATTTCGGCAATTTGTTTTTCTAAGGGAGAAAGATTTCCATCGACATATTCGAGCTTTTCCAAATCATTTTGCAGACGTACATAATCCATTTTCAACTCTTGAATCTTATACTCAATTTCCTTTTGATTCAAAGTAAACACCTCATCTCTACTCTATTTTTATCATAAAGGCACCATTTTAGCTAATTGTTGATCTTACATTGTCTTATACGCACGCGTTCTCTACGTTACTCGTACCGAGTAAAACCCATTCACACGTACGTATAAGGCCAAAATCAACATCCAACATTAACTCAGTCACCACAAAGTATAAGTCTGTTAAATTGTTTGAATAGTACAAATTATTTATAATGAGGAAAAAGAGAGGTGACAGTCTTGAAAGAAAAATTTCGTTTTTTTCATCGACTCAAGGTGAGGTATTCGGAAATAGATGGTCAAAAGATTGTCTTCAATGCCCATTATTTAACCTATTTGGATGTTGCGAATGGGGAATATTTTCAAGAAGGGCTTGGGTTAGACTTGCATACTATTATGGCGGAGGGCCACTTTAATTTTGTGTTGGTCAAATCAACACTGGAGTATAAAAATTCGGCAAGGCTTGGGGATTGGCTAGAGATTGGATGCCGAGTATCAAGAATGGGAATTAGCAGCTTTACGATGGAATTCTTGATTACGAGAGTAGGAGAGGATACCCCGATTGTTGTGGCAGAAATCATTTACGTCAACTATGATCCAGAAAAACATCGCTCTCAGCCGATACCTGAGTATATTCGGAATCGCATTCGAGAATTTGAAGGGCTTCAGGAATAAAAACAGTCTCTTCCCCTTTCTGATAATTAGAAAAGTTGTATAATAGTTTAATAGCCTCCGGCGGATGCCTCAGATTTTTTCGAGCGAGCTCGAAAAAATCTGGGCGCAAATACGCCAAGGTGTATTTGATAGAATAAAAGGGGACGGCATCATGTCTGAAATACAAAAAAGGGGAGGTATCTCTCTACTGGGAGATCTGAATCAAAAAAATATCGCGGCTGGACTTGTGTCGGGGATTTTTATTATTACGGGTCCAGTGGCTCTAATATTAGAGGCTTCCTTGAACGGGCAATTTTCAATGGAGCAGACGATCCAATGGGTGTTTTCCGTCTATGTATTTGGTGGTTTGTTTGGCATTATTCTTCCATTATATTACCGGATGCCGATTGTCGGAGGTCATTCAATCTCCGCTGTTGCTTTTCTGGCAACGGTCACGACACAGTTTACCTTCCATGAATTAGTCGGTTCTTATATCGTCTCGGGACTATTAATGCTTTTAGTAGGGTGTCTCGGATTTTTTTCAAAGTTGATGAAGATGGTGCCAAAAGAGATCATTGCGGCCATGCTGGCTGGAATGATTACGAAGTACATGGTGAATTTTGTTGTCTCGGCTACCCAATTGATGGTTGTGGGTGGGGTATCACTCGCTGCCTTTTTTATTTTTAGTAGATGGAGAACTAGAGTACCACCAATTATCGCGGCTATTACTGCTGCGTTCATCTCTCTTCTAATCATCTATCCTTTTGAAGGTAGCGGCTGGTCTCACGGGATGCTCATTCCTCAACTTCAAATGCCAGACTTCCATATCCTGAGCTTTTTATCCGTTTCGATTCCGCTCGCCTTGCTTATTTTAAGCAATGATGCGGCAGTAGGACTTGGCGCCTTAGAGCAAAATAAATACAGTCCTCCCGTCAATCGGATTATTACATTAAGTGGGATTTTTTCAATGGTTGCCAGCTTTTTTGGTGGTCAGTCATCGAATATTGCGGGGATGGCAAGTGCAATTTGCTCTGATGAGGAAGCGGGTCCAAAGGAAAAAAGATATATGGGAGCGGTTGTTTCAGGAGTCTTACTTTTTCTATTTGGAGTATTTGCCTGGAAGCTTGTTCCACTCATTCAAGTGTTGCCAAAGGACTTTATTTCCATCATCGTTGGCTTTTCTCTTATTGGAGTATTTGGCAACAGCTTAACAACAGGATTTTCGAGGCCGTCGATGAGAGTGAGTGCAGCCTTTGCCTTTATGATTGCACTATCCAATATTACGATTTGGAACATCAGTGCGCCAGTATGGTCCTTACTTATAGGGAGCTTTATTGCTAAGTACATCGAGAAAGACACGATGGCACCGATGGAAAAGAAGAAAACCGCATAAAAAAACTTAAATGAAATAAGTAACACAATAAAATGTAAAACGGACTCTGTGTCTTCCTGGAGGAACTTTTTTGCGGATGCAAAACCAGCGACGGGTGTTTGTCACAGCGTTGTTGTGCGAGTTGTACCGTCTAATAAAAAATCGTACGTTCAATGGTTGAGCGTACGATTTTTCTATTCTAAACAGCTTCTTCCTTCTTTTCCAATACATATTGATTTCTGCCTGCACCCATTCCAGAGATTGTCATGATAATCGTAATAATAATTAGAAGGATTAACGGAAGTACCCATGAATGAAGGGTATCAAAAATAATTCCCAAAGCAATTGGTCCCAATGCGGCTAATATATAACCAATTGATTGTGCCATACCAGATAGATCGGCTGCCTGGGTCGCATTTCTTGCTCGTAATGCAATTAACGTAAGGGCGAGGCTGAGTGACGCGCCAGTGGCAATGCCGATACAAATAATGTAGAAAGTCAATAACGCAAAATTTCCACCAATGAGCAGGCCAACAATCCCGATAATACAGATAATTCCTATTCCTAATACAAGTGATTTTTGATTTGGGAGCTTATCTGCAACTACGGGAATAATGAAATTGAAAGGAATCCCAGAGAACTGGATAATCGACACCATCCAGCCGGCAGTTGTAGTATCAATGCCTTTGCTTACGAGCATTTCTGGGAGCCAAGCAATAAAGCAAAAATAAATCAATGACTGTAATCCCATAAAAATCGTCAGCTGCCACGCTATAGGAGATTTATACAGCGAGCGACTTTCGCTAGTTTTCTTTGCACTACCATTAGTGATACTCTGTCTTTGCTTCAATTGAGGGACCCATACACATAGAGCGGCGAGCGCCACCACTCCCCAGACGGTAAGAGATCCCTGCCAGCCTAACCCAGCATTTTCAGCAAGGGGAACGCTAATTCCGGGCGCCAAGCCAGCGCAGATTGCCATGGCCACCGTATAGATTCCAGTCATTAAGCCCACTTTTGTTGGATAGGCTTCCTTGACCATTCCTGGTAAAAGTACGTTGCAAAAGGCAACTCCAATTCCGATAAACCCTGTTCCGATAAATAGGGTTGAGACCCAGCCAGCGGAGCGGGTCAAAATTCCACACACCAACAGGAGTAAGGCTAAAAAGATCGTCATTTCTTTTCCTAATTTCTTAGCAACCTTAGGTGCGATTGGGGATAGTAAGGCGAATGCCAGCAGAGGAAGGGTGGTGATAAATCCTGCAGCACCATTTGACATACCGGTGTCGTCTCGAATCATACTGACAAGGGGACCGACAGAGGTAATGGCAGGTCTAAGGTTAAAGGCGACAAAGATGATTCCTGCGATAAAAAGAAAATTTCTACCTGCAACATTTTCTGATTGAATCAGAGATGACTTCTGCATTATGCGAACACTCCTGCTAAGGTTTCTATGATAAAAATAGTAAATAATAGTATTGTACAATAAATCTGATAATTTTGAAATTGAAATGCACACTTTTAAAAAAATAAGAAGAGATTCCGTAAACTGAATCCCTTCTTAAAGGCAATTATTTTCAAGCTTGCTCCTCAAATAAGCGCAAGATTTCCACGATGACCTTTGATGCTTTTTCCATATTCTCGACGGAGATAAATTCGAATTTTCCGTGGAAGTTCTCACCACCCGTGAAAATGTTTGGAGTAGGAAGCCCCATGTAAGATAGCTGGGAGCCATCTGTACCGCCGCGAATTGGTTCAATAATTGGCTCAATCCCTAGATTGGTCATTGCCTTATGGGCAATATCGACGATCTCTCTAACTGGTTCAATTTTTTCTCTCATGTTGTAATACTGATCATTCATCTCAAGGATAATATTTTCTTCTCCATACTTTGCACGAAACTCTGCTACAATAGCCTCGATCTTTGCTTTACGCTTATTAAAGTTGTCGCGGTCGAAGTCACGAATGATGTAGTAGAGAGTAGTCTTTTCTACGTCCCCATTAACCGAAATCAGATGGTAAAAACCCTCATAGCCCTCTGTATACTCGGGAGCCTCTTCAGCAGGAAGCTTGCTATTGAACTCCATCGCTATTTTTCCAGAGTTAATCATTTTGCCTTTCGCAGTCCCTGGGTGAATATTATTGCCTTTGAATGTAATTTTGGCCGCTGCCGCACTAAAGCTTTCATATTGAAGCTCTCCAAGTGGACCACCATCGACGGTGTACGCAAATTTTGCATTAAATGCCTCAACATCAAATTTATGCGGTCCTCTACCAATTTCCTCATCGGGGGTGAAAGCCACTCTCACTTTTCCGTGCTTGATTTCTGGATGCTTGATTAAGTATTCCATCGCTGTCATAATTTCGGCAATTCCTGCCTTATTATCGGCACCTAGAAGGGTCGTCCCATCGGTGGTAATTAACGTATGACCAATATAATTCTTGAGATTTGGATATTCTTGTGGAGATAGCACCACGTTCAGATCTTTGTTCAGTACGATCTCATTCCCAACATAGCCCTCAACAAGCTGTGGATTCACGCCTGCCCCGGTAAAATCGGTCGCCGTATCAACGTGAGCGAGGAAGCCGATGGTCGGAACTTCTTTATCTGTATTAGCCGGTAAAGTAGCCATCACATAGCCGTTCTCGTCGATGGTCACCTCAGTCATGCCAATTTCCTTCAGCTCATCCACTAGCATATTGGCAAGGGTCAGTTGGCCCGGAGTAGATGGGCATGTCCCGGAATCTTCATTGGATTGTGTATCCACTTTTGCATAGCGAGTGAGTCTTTCAATTAATTTGTCTTTCAAACTGTTTCAACTCCTTGTATGATTTAAGAAAAAACTGAAATATTCAACTAATATTATACTATTAGTTATAGAAATTTCGAAAATGAAACTTTCCTTCCTCTAATTTCGTAAAAATGCTACGCTTAAAAAAATCGAGATTGCTGAAGAATAATTTCTTAAAGGAAGGGGATCAATTGAGAAATCTTTCAGAACGGATTAGTTTGAAGTTTGTATTGTTTGTGGGTCTAGCCATCCTTCTTACTTATGTTCCTTTTATTGGTAATTATGTGCGTATCGTAAATACTCTTGTTCATGAGACAGGGCATGCTTTAATTGCTCTGATCGGTGGAGATGTCCACCAAATTTCCTTGTTCATGAACACAGAAGGGGTCACGTATACAAGCCACAGCTCATGGGTTGGGGGATTTTTCACTGGTGGGGCAGGCTATGTTGCCTCCTCATTAATGGCATTTTTAGCGTTTTGGTTGATTAGTAGGAAAAGGTATAACATTCTTATTGTCATCCTAGTTGGACTGATTCTTTTGAACGTCGTCTTGTGGGTGCGGAATTTTTACGGCATTTTTTGGCTATTATCCTTTGGAGCAGGGTTTCTTTTATTGTTATTTAAAGGGTCTTCTACACTCGTTCAGAATTGTTTATTACTAATCGCCAGCATTCTCTTAGTGGAATCCGTGTCAAGTGCCTTTACAATTCAGATGTTGAGCTTTATTCAGCCTCATTCTGCTGGCGACGCAACAGGGCTTGCGCGATCAACTGTATTCATTCCTGTTCAAGCTTGGGGGGTCATTCTTTTTGCCCAATCACTGCTGTTTGTCTGGTTTGGGTTTAAAAAAGGGATATACCGAATCGATTAGAAGCTTGTAATCTGTATGCATCCATGCTTTGATTGGATGATGCAGATTTTTTTTTTGAATTCCGCAACTTTTTATAGACCTAAAACGTGGATAGAGTGAAAGGGGGAACGAGATGGATTTAGATGAGATTTATGAAGCATATGTGAATGACTTATACCGCTATCTCTTTTCCCTATCAAAGGATCACTATACTGCAGAGGACTTGGTGCAGGAGGCCTTCTATCGGGCGTATATTCAACTTGAGACTGTTGAAATTTCCAATATCAAGGCATGGCTTTTTAAGGTTGCGTATCATGCTTTTGTTGATTATACACGTAAGAACAAGAGGATTATTATACGTGAGCAAGTTTCAGAGAGAGTGACCGAGTCAACCCCAGAAAGGAGCTTTTTAGAAAAAGAAGGATTTAATCTTCTTCTCCAAGATATTCATTCGTTAAAAAAGCAGGAAAGAGACGTCATACTCCTATGTGATTTGCACAAAATGAAGTATCAGGAGGCAGCAGATATTTTGGAAATGAAAATAAATACGGTAAAAAGTCATTTACTACGTGGTCGAAAGAAAATCATCGAAAAAGTGAAAGAAAGGAGGAGTAGGTTTGAACAAGAAGGATAGAAATGAAACCAAGGATGAGGAACTATATGAAACATTGATTCATGATTCTGTAAAGGAGTTTGAAGATGCCCATTCGCATAATGAAAAAGAATTAAAACAAATCGTACAAAAAAGCAAAAACTCAGCTTTAAGAACAAATATATTAATTAGCTTGGCGGTGCTACTACTTATTGTGCCAGTTATGACGCTTTCAACTTATTTCTACTATGCGATTGGGGGGCGGGCGAATAATCTTATTGAGGTTGCCTCAAAAACAATCTATGTGACCGAGCCCAATATGAGTCTTGAGGAAATGGAGCTTGAGGAGGATATTGGGTTTTTCACAATGAACATCACGTTTGATGTATTTAAGAGAATCGGAAAAGAAGACTATAAGGTAGGAAATTATGAAATTTATCATGCTTTCGACAAGCCAAGCCTTCCGAAACGAAATATGTCTCTTGAAAGGCCGATGCCAGAGATTCCGTCCGAGGAGACAGAATACTTGGTTCATCCAGATGCTGCCATTCCATTGGATCGGAGTGATGAGTGGGAAATTCTGAGAGGCCTCCCGGATGGAACGGTGTCAGAAGTGTACGTATCTTTGACTCAGCTGATGAGTCCAGAAGAGATAGAAAAACAATTTGGAAAAAATATCGAGGTAAGATGGCTAGCAGTGGATACAGGTGTCGAGGCAAATCATTTAGATGGAGAGGGACTTTATGTCACACAACTCGGATACCCTGCGCAAATTGATGATACGACCTGGTCGCCTTTTAATGGGAGGGATCAGACTAATGAGGAAGTCTTTATGGATATTCTTCAGTTTCTCGAAAAGAATGAGGATGTGACAGTCAAAATTGCGAGAGGTAAATCCCTCATGTTGTCTGAACGGATTTCATATTTAAAACAGCATGGGATTCACGTATATGGTGCGGTCGTAACTGGGCCGACTCCTGAGTTAAGAAAGCTAGAGAATAATCAACTTGTTAGAAGTATAAAAGTAGGTGAAGTGAAGCTATGGAATTGGAAATGAACAGGATGAAAAGAATACTATCATTTGCCGGACTATTGTCTTTTCTAACAGCTCTGGTTGCGTTAGCTGGCTTAAATATTGGTCTCCTATTAGATGGTGATGAATTCCCTGATTTTTTCCTAATTAGGCTTCCGATGATTGGTCTTGCACTAGGGATTGTAGGACTGTTTGCAAAAAAAAGCTCAAGACATTATGCGATCTGGGGAATTGGTCTATGCTTGTTTATTTACCTATTTACCTTCCTTATGTTTGGACTCGCATGGATTATCAATACAAAGCCGTAAAAAGAATGAAATTGTTGATGGAGATCACAGCCTCTTTAAGTGTGAACGTTTATTCTAAAGAGGGCAAGGAATAATAAGCCTTATTATCACTGAAAGGTGTGTTTGAAATGAAACAAGTTAATCTTCAAGATTATATAGAATACAGTGAAGAAAGATTCACAAAGCGAATTGTTTTCAAAGAAGGGGACAGCACTGTTTTCGTACTAAACTTCACCGCAGGGCAAACTTTGCCTACTCATAAGCATCCAGGAACGAATGTGTACTTGCTTGTTGTTGAGGGTGAAGGGACCTTTACCATTGATGGAAAGGAAGTTAAGGCGAAGAAAAACGATGTCATCTTAGCTGATGGTGATGAGGAATTTGCTTTCGTGAATGACAGCAATGGAAACACAAGCTTATATGTCATGCTCAACAAAATTCCAGATGAAAAATATGCTCAGAACATCTAGCAATAATTAGAGGGTTATCCTAAAAGTTAATGAAAAACAACTTTTGGGATAACCCTCTTTTTGTTTGGTGAAAAAATGGTGGTATGCTGGATAATGAAAGCGCCCATGCTGTAATTTCAAAAATGATAAAGATTGTGTTACCCCAAATCTATTCGAGTTTAGACAATTGCTAAAGGTCCTACCTCCACATATGCTTCCTCTTGTAATTCTCCAAGAACAGCTTAAATAATCGATTTGTTAGGTTTCATGTCACCTACCAGCAAGCTCTTATGCGGTCCTCTTTAATCATTAAATTCAACCAATAGAATGGAAGCTTCTCTTATGATATGTGCACACGTCCTTACACAAAAACAATAAGCTATTAATCATCCTCCATCTTAATAAATCAATTCTAGAATCCTTAGTAAAATAATTTCAACAAAAGATGCGTAAGTCCTTCTTCGATTTCCAACCCTTAAGATTATTTACCAAAATGAAATTGAATTTAAATAAATTTATTAGAATAGACAAAGTATTCATTTAATTGGAGTTGAATAACATTTCGCAAGAAAAGTTACCTGCGTAATTTGATATATTTTTGATTGATTCTGACTTGAAAAGCGTTGGTAAAACTATAAAAAAGTAAAATAATGAAATTTTTTGATAATTTTGTAAAATTATGTTGAAAATTCTGTAAATTAATTATATGATTGAATTGGAAGGAGGTGGAAGTAAACTAAGGTCTAATGAATACCAATATTATTATAGAATATAGAAAAGCATCTTCTTGATTTCTCATTGGCATAAAAACTCCTAGAAATCTACTAACTTCTTCATTCTTTGAATTCCCGTAACATCTTAATAATTGGTAAATATTTGATTAGTATGTACAAATTCGAATTATTTTTAAGGAGAGGATTTCATTGAAAAAACTTATTAGTAGTCTATTAATTATTGGAAGTTTGATGTTCGTGGTTCCAGCATTTGCCGAGGAACCTGAAGGAAAAGGTGTAACTCCTGCAGCAGCACCTATTGCTAGTTTAAGTCCAATGACCATGAATGGAGATTCTGGTACAGCTTATGATTGGTATGTCTCGACTACATCGGCGGCTAGACCCTATAAGTTTTATTTTGATCCAGGAGATGGTTCTGGTGTAAAATTTTCTACTTATAAAAATGAAGCATCTCAGAAGTTTGAGCATATTTATCCTAGAACCACAATAGCAAGCAAACCATATCAAACTGTTGGTTATGTAGCTGATCAATATTCAGTTTCGGCTAAAGTATATGGTAAAGCAACAATAAGATCTTTCTAATAAACGAATTTTAAAAAGCAAACTATTTTCTGTTTAATGCTGTATAAGCCCAGATATTTTTAATACCTGGGCTTATAATGGGGGACTGAAAGTGAAAATTAGGCTAATAAATAAGATGAGTAAATGGCAGCTAAGTTCCGTTTTGTTTGTAATTTTTTTGCTATTACCTATTTCTTTTCTGTCACTTACAACTGCCTCTGTAACGATTAAGAGAGATATTTATGATTTTTCAAGAGGGAGCTATGATCTATTGCTTCGCCCACAAGATAGTCGGACCCCTATTGAAGAAAAATTTGGTTTAGTTGAAGAGAATTATTTAGGTAATGGTGACGGAGGTATTACGATTGAACAATGGCAAAGTGTACTAAGTAGAAAAGATATAGAAGTCGCAGCTCCTGTTGCAGCAATGGGACTGTATCGAGCTGCACAATCTACGGTTTCTTTACTAGAGAGAGAAGACACTTCAATCCGCTATAAAATAAACTATTCCACAAGTGATGGATTAAACACATACCAGATTGGAGATGAACTAATATCATATATAATTCCTGACAATGAACATCCCCTAGGCTATACTACAATAGTTAGTCCATCTATTGGACCAAATATGCTTAGAGGAGATACTCCATATTTTGAATATCCATCTTCATACCACCAGGTGGTGGCAGTTGATCCTGAACAAGAAGGATTACTGACTGGAGAAGAATTATCTGTTTTAGACGACACAAAATTTGGATTAGTCGACGGTTTTAAAGGTGTTCCAATATTAAGTCTACAAAATACAAAACATCCTCTGAAAGCAAAAATTGAAATCGAAACTCTACCTATCCATGATTCCGAATTGCTTAAGCTTAAAGAGAGATATAATATTGAATATACAGATAATGGTAGTTGGACATTTGAATCAATTCTCATAACAGACCCAGAGCAATACTTACAGGTAATAAATGATATGGAAAAAATTAAAGGAGAAACTTCTAAAACAGTAGAACTGGATTTTTCAAAACTAGTCTCCCCTTTTTATGATGATGTGATCTACTTAGATGAAAATTACAATTTTAATATAGTTGAAGATGAAGAAGAATTTATAGTGGAACGAGCAGGTTCATTAGCAGTATTTAATCAAGCTAGTCACTTCGTTGCAGAACCAATAGACTATAATATTGAAGGTGAAAGAATTTCAATTGCACTTAAAGATAGAGACAGAGAATCTGGTATACCGTTATACCGAAATATACGCGAAGAAATTAATTATGTTCTTAAAGAGAATAGTAATGAAGTAGGAAAAGGGGAAGGAATTCAATTTCTTCACTCAGGCTATTTTAAAGGGATGGATAATTCCGAGGAACTTGCTGCCTCCCCTTTAGGAATTTATGGTATCTATAAGACATATCTAGCTAAAGATAAGGATAAAATCATATTTCCAACTTCCTTGCCTGGAAGCTTTATAAATACACCAGCACACGGTCTAATTTCAATAAATTGGGCAGAACAATTGAAAGGAGAAGCTCCAATCGATGCTATCCGTGTTCGTGTGGCGGGAATAAAAGGGTATGACAAACGAGCATCGGAGAAAATCAAGCAGGTTGCAAAAGAGTTAGAAAATGAAGGATTTACTGTTGATATAGTGGCTGGCGCATCAAGGAAAGAAATGACAATTGAAGTAGAAGGAATTGGCAAAGTTATTCAAGCATGGACAAGTCTTGGTGCTGCGGATACTATCGTTGAAAGTTGGGACATTGTCAAAATTGTTCTTTCTACAATATTTGGATTAGTAAGCATTGTTTACTTACTATTTAGTTTTAGGCAAATAAAAAAAATTAGAGAAGAAGATGAGCGACTTCTTTTTAGTTTTGGTTGGGACGAGACCCAAATAAGAAGGCTTAGGTGGAAGGAATGGGTTAGTTTGATGGGATATCCTTTCATTACAGCTCTTGTTATCTTTATAGTTTATAACCTAATTAACCAAAAACTTTTTCTAGTTATCAGCCTGTTCGCTGTATTTTTGTTTACAGTACTATTATTAGGTCTTGTTGAGTTGATTGTACGAAGAAATGACACTAATACTGAACGCATACGAGAAATCCCTGGATCAGTGACATGGAAAAGTATTTGGCATTATCGCCAATTCATAATTTTCTCAAATGTTCAAGTTATTATCATGGCTTTTATAGCTAATTTTCTGACTCTGTTTTTGATAAGAGAGAAGGCAAGGACAATAGAAACGACGTTGGGATTGTATGTACATGGAGATGTGGATTGGTTTTATACGACTATCTTAGTGATATTGTATACTTTAATATGTTTGACTGTTATTGAAAGCTTGTTATCATTGTGGAAGAAACGGTCTGAAGAAATATTTTTGTTCCATCATATTGGTTGGGGAAAGAAATCACTTTATATGTTTTATTTAAGAGAAGTTTTCTTTTGGACTATAGGGGCAGTTATATTTGGTGCAGGTATTGCATATATAGTGCATCACTCTTTGTTTGGAAGAATACAAGCTGAAGGAACGTACTTATTATTCATAAGTTCCACAGTAATTTTTATTGTACTCTGTTTGTCATTTTTTATTCTTTCGTTCGTTTTACGAAAGCCATTTATTATTCATGATAGAGAGGAAGGATATAATGGAACTAGAGGTAAAGAACTTGAGCAAAACCTATAAGACAATTTCTGGGGAATTGCCAGTCTTGAAAAATGTATCCTTTTCTCTTGAAAAGGGTGATTGGCTAACCGTGATAGGTCCATCAGGTTCCGGAAAGTCCACACTTTTACATTGCATAGCTGGAATCATTTCACCTGATGCAGGAAGTGTCATCAATTATAACCAGTGGCAAATCCACAATGCTAAAAATGAAGAAGTCCAAAAGTTTAGAAGAGAAAGATTAGGATTTATTTATCAGGATTATAAACTGTTTCCGCAGTTTAATACCCTATTAAATGTCATGCTTCCCTTAATTCCGTATGAGAAGAAAGAAGTTTTAATTAAAAAGGCAGAACAATTGCTGGAAAGAGTCCAACTTTCAGAAAGAATGAAGCAAATGCCCGGCCAATTATCAGGGGGAGAAAAACAACGTGTTGCTATAGCAAGATCTTTAATTAATAATCCGGATCTTTTGATTTGTGATGAGCCTACAGGAAATTTAGACGAAAAGAGTAGAGATGATATCGTTGAATTATTAAAAGAATTGAATTCGGAAGGTACTAGTATCATTCTAGTTACTCATGACCGAGATATAATGGGATTTGGGCAAAAGAAGCTTGAACTTCAATTCGGCAGAAGTCAGTTTTTGTGTGAAGAGATTTCATGATAAAAAACCAAGACTCGTCCTTCAAAATAAAAGTATGAGTCTTGGATTTTAGTTGAATCCATTTTGAAGATTGTTTCAAAATGGATTCTTTTATATTGATATTCAAAACCACTTAGTTTTCACCATCTCAATAAAAAGCTTTGCCACAAGCGATAAGGTTTTCATCTCGTTATAAACAAGATAAAAATAGCGTTCTTCATCAAAGTCCTCAATTTCATGAATCTGTAGGTTGCCACTTAACGAAGCCCCTCTCGCCGTTATTTCCGAAATGATTGCAATTCCAATTCCCTGCTTTACAAATTCAATGAGGGCTTGGCTACTATCGGTATAAGCTACAATGTTAAGCTGCTCTTCTTTAATACGATGCTGCTTCAAGAATTTCTCCAATATCGCCTTTGTTCCAGAATCCGAGTTTCTCATGACAAAGGGATAACGGGCGAGTTCCTCCATTGAAACAGTCTCTCCAAACTCAAATTCCTTTGACGATATGAGAACAAGCTTCTCCTTTAATAATGGAAGGTAATGAAGATGATCCTTTTCGTATTTTTCTCCTAGAAATCCTAAGTCCACTTTTCCACTTATGACTCGCTCTGCTACGATTCGGGAAGGAAATTCATGAATGGCAAAGGTGACATTCGGATATTCATTCCGAAACTCTTTGACCATTTTGGGCACAAGAAATTGACCAGGAACGGAGCTAACCCCAATGTGAATCATACCCTTTAATTCTGTCACGCTTTCCTTCATATCAAAAATAGCCTGATCCTTTAGCTGCAGAAGTTTTTGAGCCCAGTAATATAAGCGTTCCCCGTATGGAGTAAGGATCGTATCTCTTCCTACCCGGTCGAAAAGCTGGACATTCAAACTTTTTTCCAATGATTGAATATGGGAGCTTACGGTAGATTGACTTAAATAAACGGCCTCTGCAGCCTTTGAAAAGCTCTTGTGCTCGACCACCTTTGTGAAAATATAGAGCTGATGTAAATCCATATCCTTTTCCCACCTATACGAAAAATCGATTCATTCTCATTGATATTATAGATAAATTGAATTTATCTAATCATACCACTTTCTTATAATAGAGAAGGAGTCAGAATCTATATAGTTTTTGACAAATACCCCCCCGTCAAATGTAAATAATAGGAAACGTTTACATTTGACGGGGTGCTTATGAGCATCCATATCTAGGTCATTACATATGAAAAGGGAGGCGAATATTTTTGACATCCCAAATTGAATCTGACTTAACCTAT
The DNA here is from genome assembly GCF_030813005.1 of Anoxybacillus andreesenii. Taxonomy (NCBI): domain Bacteria; kingdom Bacillati; phylum Bacillota; class Bacilli; order Caryophanales; family Anoxybacillaceae; genus Anoxybacillus; species Anoxybacillus andreesenii. The sequence goes on along the minus strand of NZ_JAUSTU010000011.1, from coordinate 35,186 downwards.
GATGCTGGGCCAACAGGCTGTGGCGAGCTTATCATGAATCTATTTTTAACCATGAAGAAAATGAAGGATGGTCAGGTCATTAAGGTTATTTCCTATGATCCAGGAGCACGTGAGGACCTGCCTGCATGGTGTCGATTACAGAAGCATACCCTTCTTAGACGGGATGATGAAGGCAAGGTAAGTCACTACTATATTCAAAAAGGTAAATAGTGTCCGTCTGGGGTGGAAACTGTCCACGGGCGGTACCTGGTACCAAGAGCAAGGTACCAACCAAAATTAGGAGGAATGAAAAAATGGGTAAATTTCTAGTTAGTTTAACAAATGCAAAGAATGATGCGGATAAAGCAACAGTGGGTTTTGTTGTTGCCAATGCAGCAGTGGCTTCAGGGCAAGAAACAGTGGTATTCCTTAACGTTGAAGGAGCTTATCTTGCGTCAAAGGGCTATGCAGATGACATTCATGAGGAAGGGTTTGCGCCGTTAAAACAATTAATGGATCAGTTTGTTGAGGCTGGTGGAACGCTTTGGGTGTGCAGCCCATGCTTTAAAAAGCGTGGTCTTGATGAGGAAAATCTTGTTGAAGGTGCAACCATTGTCGGTGGAGCAAAAGTTGTTGAGTTCCTAAGCCAAGGCGCAGCTTCCATTACATATTAAAAGGTGAAAAATATGTGGAGTCCACAGGCAGTTTGTGATGGCGGGGATTTGGATTGCGGCTCTGGACTGCTGTTGATCATTAAGAAGGCGATGGACCCAATAGCTGCAGGTGAGATCCTTGAGGTGCGCAGTCGGGAAAGAACGGTGGCTGAGGATTTGCCGGCATGGTGTCGGATGGTGAATCATGAGTTTCTTGGCTCAGAGCCTGGGGAGAATACGATGTGCTACTTTCTCCGCAAAGGTTCTAATCAAGAGGAACTGAAACAGGATCTGGAAGCGGCGAAAGGCTATCAATGGAGTGTGCGTGTACAAGGAGAAAAGGGTCTTTCGGCAAAGGTTCATACTCGTAATCATACCTTCCAGGTGGGCCAGCCAGCTGATTTCAGTCCGAAAGTGGATGCACCAAGTGCAGTCGATTATCTGCTTGCATCTCTTGCAGGAAGCATTACCGTTGGATTTAAAGCACAGGCTTCCAAAAGAAACGTGACGATTGATAATGATGAGCTGACCTTAAAAGGAAGCTTAGAAAATGTTCTCTATCATATGGAGTTGGAGGACGAAGGTAGTCCAAGAATGAATAATATTCAAGGGACCTATTATGTTTCCTCCCCTGACGATGAAGAGTTGCTAGAAGAACTATGGGAAAACACTCTCAAGCGCTCACCAATTTACCAAACGTTGAAGGACACAGTTGAAATAGAACTAAAGCTCTCTATTGTATTTTAGGATCTGTTAGTCTTCGATGTTGATTTCAGCCTTAAGGTTTCGCGTGAACGGGTTTTATTCGGTACGAAAACTCTCGAGAACGTACACGTATAAGGTGATAATAAGATTAACAACCAAATATAACAGAGCCATATTTTCAAAGAAGGGAGAGAAAATGATGGCTGAAGACAAATTTCTCACAAGCGTGATTGGCAGCTGGCCTCGAACAAAAGAGGTTCAAAGAGCGATGCGCGATAAAAAAGCTGGAAGAATCACAGACGAAGAGTTTCATAACATTGCAGATGAATCGATTCTACAAATACTAAGATGGCAGGAAGAAGCGGGAATTGATTTTGTTTCAGACGGCGAGCAGCGCCGAGATAATTATATTTCCTTTGTAGCTGAGCACTTAAACAATGTTCAGATGCTCTCGGTTTCGGAACTGCTCGACTATATCGAGGACAAAGCCAGCTTTGAAGAAATACTAGGAACATTGGATGTACCTGCTTATTCGATGACGAATCCTGCGGCAACTGGAAAAATAAGCCGGAAGAAACCATTAGCTTTGAACGATTATTTATTCTTGAAAAAAAATACGGACAAAGCAATTAAAGTGGCATTACCAGGACCATACCTCCTTACTCGATCCATGTGGGTAGAGGGCTTATCGAAGGAAGCCTATCCGACTAAAGAGGATCTAGCGGTGGATATTGTTAAGGTTTTACGTGAAGAGCTTGAGGATTTAATTGCGGCTGGATGCGATTTTGTCCAATTTGACGAGCCTGTGTTGACAGAGGTTGTATTCACAAAGAAAAATGCAAACAGAACGTTTATGTGCGGTGCGTTAACGGCAAAGGCTGATGCGGAAGAAGAGATTGCTTTTGCTCTTGATCTGATGAACCAAGTGACAGAAGGAATGTTGGATAGAGGTACAAAAATAGGTCTTCATGTTTGCCGTGGCAACTGGAGTACAGAGGAAGAGGTTCTCCTTCGCGGTCCATATTATCCATTAATTCCGTATCTCGCCAGTGTGAACGTCGACCAGCTGGTTCTTGAATACTCCACTCCACGTGCTGGTGAGCTTGATGCCATCCGTGAATTTGGCGGGAAGGAATTGGGCTTTGGTATCGTTAACCCTCGAACAGAAGGGATCGAATCGGTTGAGGAAATGGTAGAACGGGTGAAGGAGATTCGCACATTTTTACCTGACCACAAAATCTATCTTAATCCGGATTGCGGCTTCGGAACCTTTGCTCAAAGGCCGATGAACAGCGATGAAATATCGTTTGAAAAGTTAAAGGCAATGGTAACAGCAGCAAGAATTTTAAGAGAAATGGTTTAATGAGGAGGAGACAAATGGCACAGTTAATGAACGTGAAGGTGAACGGAACCGGGACGGTAATGCGACTAGATGCAGTAGCCGGCAAACATAAAATTGCAATTGATGAGCCAGTTTCATTTGGTGGAAAGGATTCAGCGGCAGATCCCCTTTCAACCTTTTTAGTTTCCCTACTTGCATGTGAAAATGTGATGGCTCAAATCATTGCAAAGGAAATGGAGTTCGACCTTCAAGGAATATCCTTTGAAACAGAAGGTACGATTGACATAAGTGGACTTATGGGGAATCTTGAAGTAGATCCGAAGTTTCAGGAGGTTACAGTTAAAGCGTTTGTGAAGACAACTGAAACCCAAGAAAGAATTGATGAAATGAAAAATGCGGTCGATTTACGCTGTCCGATTTTTAGAACAATAAAAGATGCTGGCATTCCAATTACCAATGACTGGGTGAAAGCATAATGATAAAGCTCCTAAATCATAATGATTTGGGGGCTTTATTTGTTATTGGAAGTTAGAAATTGTAAGATTGGTGACTGTTCGATCCATTGTGTGAGAGCGAGTGGTGCCCAATAGAGGTTATTGGGGCACGAACAGAAGGGAAGTTCGAGGTGAGTTGTACCCAATAAGGGTTATTGAAGTACGAAATAAATCACAATGGGTTATATCCAATAATTTTAAAATGACAAATGTCACCTCATAATTATGACATAATCCACTAATCCAGTATTTCCCTCCTGGCTATAATGAAATTAGAAATCACGGAGGTGGAGGAAATGGAGCAGATTATTTCATTGCAAAATATTGCTAAGAAATTTAAAGATAAAAAAGCAGTTGATGATATATCTTTTTCAATCAAAAAGGGAGAGATTGTCGCTATTCTCGGGCCGAATGGAGCAGGTAAGTCGACCACAATGCTTATGATGCTTGGGTTATTAGAACCAACAAGCGGCAGCATTAACATATTTAATCGGAACCCGAAGGAAAAACAGGTTCGTGAGCGCATTGGAGCGATGCTTCAGGAGGTCAGTGTCATTGATGCCCTGAAAGTGAAAGAGGTCATCCAGTTATTCAGAAGCTATTATCCAAATCCGATGGAATTTGCAGAGCTCGTTACCCTTACTGGCCTAAATGATGAGGATTTAAAGAGAAAAGCTGATAAGCTCTCAGGTGGGCAAAAAAGAAGATTAGGTTTCGCATTGGCTCTAGCAGGCAACCCTGATGTGCTGTTTTTTGATGAGCCGACCGTGGGGATGGACATTTCCTCAAGAAAAAGATTCTGGGACACGATTCAAGCACTGAAGGAAAGAGGAAAAACGATTATCTTTTCCACTCACTATCTGCAGGAGGCGGATGATATAGCGGAAAGAATTCTCCTCTTTAATGAAGGGGTCATAGTGGCAGACGGAACACCGAAGGAAATTAAGAAGCAGCTTTCCAAGCAATCCGTTTCATTTATCGACCCAGGGAATCTTTCCCTTGAAGAGCTTCAGAGCCTGCCAATCGTTAGAGACGTATACAGGAAAAATAATCGTGTCTATGTCGTAACAGAGCAAACAGATGATGTATTAGAATATTTATTTTCGACAAAAGAAAAGGTCCAAGGAATTCAAATAGAGCAGGGACGTTTAGACGAAGCTTTTGCAGAGCTTACTGAAAATAAGGAGGCTATCTAAAATGAAAACAATCCTCACACAATGTAAATATGAGATCATACGCATCATGCGAAATCCCTATTATGTATTTTGGTCATTGTTTATGCCGATCGTGTTTTACGTCGTTTTTACAAAAATATTCAATTCGAACATTGAAAATCAACAGGAATGGCAGGCACATTACCTCATGTCAATGACGACCTTCAGTGTAATGGGTTCAGCGATTATGACCCTTGGAATCCGTCTTGTTGAAGAAAGAACAAAGGGCTGGTCGATGTTCATGCGTATCACTCCTTTATCCGATAGTGCCTACTATTTTGCCAAAATGGTTGGTCAAACCGTGATTCATGTTCTATCGATTGCCGTCATCTTTACCGCAGGCGCTCTTATAAATGGAATTTCTCTATCCGCATTTGAATGGCTGATGAGCGGCCTATGGATCTTGGTGGCATCTGCCCCATTTTTAGCCATAGGGGTAGTGATTGGAACAATGAAACGGGTGGATACAGCATCAGGTATCAGTAATCTCATTTATATGCTTTTAGCGATTTCGGGTGGAATGTGGATGCCGATGGAAATCATGCCAAAGGTGATTCAAAATATTGGCCAGTGGTTACCATCTTACAATTTCGGCAATGGAGCATGGCAAATTATTCGCGGGAATGCTCCTGAGTGGTCAAATATTTTCATATTATTCGGATACCTCGTCGTTTTCGTGATATTATCAAGCTATATAAGGAGAAAACAGGAAGCGGCGGTGTAGAATTTTGGCAGCAGATCGAAAAAGGTTTGAAATCTTTCCAAGACGGTATGGATTCTTTCCCTATATATTCTTAGTCTATTTATTCATGCCGGCGTATTATATGAGCTTTGCGGAGGGTTGGAAAAAGGGGGTGGGCATTTGCCTGCTTCTCATATTTCTCATTACGTACCGTCAGCTTTATACCATTCTTGAAAGTAAGCGTCACTATACCTTTTGGTTGGCGGTACAGGTGGGCATTATTCTTATTCTTTCGATTTTCTACAACATGAACAACCTATTTCTCGGATTTTTTTCTGCTCATTTTATCGGCTATTATAGTGAAAAGAAAAAATTCCTAACAGCTTTAACCATATTTGGGATTGTGATTGTTTTGCCACTGGCGCACTATATCATAAATAATATCTTCTCAAGCAATATGTTCTATTTAGTTCCCTTTATTATTATCATGCTTATCACCCCATTTGGGATTCGTTCCATGAATAGTAGGATGGAGCTTGAAATGAAACTGGATCAAGCAAATGAACAAATAAAGGAGCTTGTGAAGCGTGAGGAGCGGATGAGGATTGCCCGCGATCTTCACGATACACTTGGTCACACCCTATCCCTTCTTACGTTGAAAAGCCAGCTAGTTGCAAAGCTTGCCCTTAAGGATCCAGAAAGAGCGAGTCATGAGGCGAAAGAAATGGAAAGAACCTCCCGTTCTGCCCTAGCTCAGGTACGAGAGCTTGTTTCTGATATGAGAACAATTACGGTGGCAGAGGAGCTAGTTGAAGCACAGGCTATTCTGAAAGCAGCTGGAATCTCCTTTCATTTAAGTGGGGACACAGCGCTTAAAGATACTCCGCATCTTACACAAAATATTTTGAGCATGTGTTTGAAGGAAGCGGTCACCAATGTTGTTAAGCATAGCGGTGCCAATCATTGTTTTGTCACTCTTCGTCAGCTAGAAGGGGAGGTTACGATGACAATAGAGGATGATGGGAAAGGAATGCCAACCCAAGAATCTCACGGTAATGGGTTGAAGGGGATGGGTGAGCGTCTTGAGTTGATTGATGGAACACTTCAGCTATCCACGAACAAAGGGACAAAACTAGTCATTTCCGTTCCAATCATTGTAAAAGAAAGAGAGGCTGGAGTCGTATCATGATTCGAGTGATTATTGCAGAAGACCAGCGGATGCTAAGGGGCGCTTTGGGTGCCCTACTAAATTTAGAGGATGACATCGAAGTGATCGCAGAGGTAGGGAATGGGGAGGAGGCCTTCAAGTCTATTCTTAGTCTTCAACCAGACGTATGCTTAATGGATATTGAAATGCCCATCAAAACAGGACTGGATGTAGCAGAAGAGTTAAAGCAGCTTGGCTCCCCTTGCAAGATTATCATTTTAACCACCTTTGCTAGACCTGGTTATTTCAAGAGGGCGGTAAATGCGGGTGTACACGGATATTTGTTAAAGGATGGACCAAGTGATGAACTGGCTGAAACCATTCGCAAGGTGACACAAGGGAAAAGAGAATACGCACCCGAGTTAGTTTTCGGTAGCCTTCAGGAGGAGAATCCCCTTACAGAACGAGAACGTGAGATTATGAAGCTAGTAGCTGAAGGAAAAACAGCAAAGGAAATTTCCGCAGAGCTCTTTTTATCTTCAGGGACAGTTAGAAACTATATATCGGAAGTAATCAATAAATTGAATGTGAAAAATCGCATTGAAGCAATCTCCATTGCCCAAGAAAAGGGCTGGCTGTAGCAACAATGGTTGAGAAAAGAGCCGTAGTTTTCCACCCACTTTGATTGTTAAAATCTATCAAATCTCTTTGGAACATTTCATTCATGAGAGAAAAGAAGTATGATAGAGAAAAGGCATCTAGAATCGTCAAAAGGGGTGGATATATGAAGACGTATCGAATTTCCTGGTATGCAGTGGTGGAGGATGATAGTGTCTTAGATGGCCGAAGCTTAATCCACGCACAGACTCAGGAAGAAGCAATTGAGAAATTAGTTATTAAAAAGTCTCATGAGTACCGTCTTAAAGCCAATATGGTACAAATTCAATCAATATGGGAGATTCCAAGCGGTGAATCCAATGAAAGCAGCTCATAAAGGGTTGCTATTTTTTTATAAGTTATCCTAAAAGATATCCACATAAAAAGTACCTTTATAACAACCATCCACAAAGTTACCCACATTATCCACATTATTATCAGGAAATACTCACAAAAAGTTATCTACAAATGAAAAAGTGGGATGAATTAATATATAACAAGGCTTTTATTATATTCATCCACATTATCAACAGGGGTGTGGATAAGTAGGTTCATTTTTTGTTCAAATTTCTCAAAATTAATATGTAGAAATTGTGAATTGGATTGTTTCCACTGTTGGAATGGTATATAGTAAAACTATAGAAAATAAGTGAAAAACTTCACAAGATGTTCACCCAAGTTACTTTCTATTAACTATAAGCTGGCCGGCTTATCATACAAACCTTTGTATTCAAAAATTTTTTACATCAAATTGTGAATGATATCACAAAAAAGGAGAGGTTTATGATGAAATGGTGGAAAACTCCACAAGTATCTGTAGCTTGGACAATTATTAGAATTTGGCTTGGTCTTCAATGGATTGAAGCAGGCTGGGGTAAAATAACAGGTGGGTTTGATGCTTCAGGATTTCTGAAAGGCGCAATTGCGAGTGCGAGTGGGGATCATCCAGCAGTACAAGGATGGTACGCAGCATTCCTTGAAGGTTTTGCATTACCAAATGCCGATTTATTTAGCCATTTGGTTGCCTATGGTGAATTATTAGTGGGACTCGGACTCATTCTTGGTGCAGCTACTATCCCAGCTTTAATTGCAGGAGCATTTATGAACTTGAACTTCATGTTAGCAGGAACAACTAGCACTAATCCAATTTTATATACAGTTGCAATGGTTCTTTTATTCGCAGGAAGTGGAAGCTATTACTGGGGCGTCGACCGCTTTGCAGTACCGTTTATTAAAGCAAAATTAAACAAAGATAATAGAGCAGTGGTTAATCAAAATTAAAGGGTGTTTATGAGGAGGACGAAATCATAGGGTTTCGTCCTCCTCTTTTTTTGGTATCCTTATGATATAAATGGAATGAACTAGCTAAGGAAGGAGCCGTCCATTTGAGGATTAATCATAAAAGTAATTCAAGGGAAAAACAAAGCTTATCAGATGAATTATTACGTATATTTGAGGAGCGGCCTCTTCGTGCAACTAGGAATCAGCAATATTTTGAGGATAGAAAGGTTCTTGAAACACAATTCATCCTTCATACAATCCAAGATGAACATGGCCAAAACCTATTCGGGATAGAAATTCAAGTCGAAGAAATACCTGTACTTGAAATACAGAATTTTTTTAAAAATGTACAGAACGGAAAAAGATATGATCTTTCGGTAACCTTTACATACGATCCAGCGATTCACTGCTTTCAACGTGAAGTGGATGAGCTAATACAAGAACTGATTCAAATTTGCGGTGTTGATAAGTTTTTTCCTGAGGAATCCATTAATAAAAAAAATCTCTTGTTGATTCCACCGTCTTCCTGGAGCCAAGTCCTTTCATATCTCATCAATGTACCAAGCACCCAGCTTAAGTACAATGGGAAAGTGTTTCGCGGACTACAATTGTCAGAGGCACTCCATACTGTTCAATTTGATTTCAAAGAAGCAACGGGACAGGGGTATCAGCTATCCATACAGGGCTTGGGGCAGATCATGCTGATGCCGATGTACCACTGTGTTCTTGACAATGGGGTACTTGTCCATTTGGATCAAGCAGGCTACAAGCAATTCATGAGTATAAAGGAAATGCTAGAGAATACCAACTTAAGCTATATCCCGATCCCTCAGGAACAGCTTTCTTTTTTTCTGGAAAAAGTTCTGCCAGGATTAAAGAGGCTCGGTCCTGTTCATATTTCCGAGACTCTCTCGCAGGAACTCATACAGACACCACTCGTTGCTAAGCTTTATCTCGATCGAATTCGAAATCGCCTCCTTGCCGGCTTGGAGTTTCATTATGGGAATGTAGTCTTTAATCCCTTAGAACAGAATAAACTGGCTGACAGCGTTCTCCTTTTTAGAGACCGGAGAAAGGAAGATGAGATTCTTCATTTGTTCGATGAAAGTGGCTTTGCCAAAACGGATGAGGGGTATTACCTACAGAATGAAGAGCTAGAGTATGAATTTCTCTATCATACGATACCGCAGCTCGAGAAAATGGTGCAAATTTATGCTACCACTGCGATTAGGAATCGTATATTCAGGAGCAATGACCGTCCGCAAATCCGGGTCAAGGTAAAGAGGGAGCGGACCAATTGGCTTGAATTCAAGTTTGAAATGGGGAGTATACCAGAAAGTGAAATTCGAAATGTTTTGCAAGCCCTTGAGGAAAAGAGAAAATACTACCGCTTGAGGAATGGTTCCCTTTTATCATTAGAGGCTAGGGAATTTGAGGAAATCAATCGCTTTTTAAGAACGGTCCCTAATCAGCATTATGAGGATTTTGAAAAAGGGTTGGAGCTTCCCATTCTGAAAGGGATTAGTTTTCTTGATGCAATTATGGACAACGACGCATTTGCTCCTGAGGAATCCTTTCAGCAATTTTTGGAGGAAATTCGTCATCCCGAACGGCTGCGGTTTGAGGTGCCTAGGCCATTAGATGCTCTATTGAGGGAATATCAAAAGCAGGGTTACCAGTGGATGAAGACCCTTGCTAGCTATGGCTTTGGAGGGATCCTCGGAGATGATATGGGATTGGGAAAAACCGTGCAGAGCATTACCTACATTCAGTCGGTCCTCTCCGAAATTCGCACGCAAAAGCTACCAGCTTTAATCGTCTGTCCGTCCTCAGTAACCTATAACTGGTTGAATGAATTTAAGCGGTTTACCCCTAACATCCATGCCCTTGTCATTGATGGGGGGAGAAAGGAAAGACGGAGGCTTGAGCAAAACATAGAGGGTGTAGATGTTATCATTATTTCTTATCCATTATTACGTAGTGATCTTCATTGGGCTGAGCAACAGGAGTTTCACACAGCGTTTTTTGATGAGGCTCAAAGCTTCAAGAATCCGATTACACAAACAGCCAAAGCGGTAAAGAAAGTCAAAGCGAATCATCAATTTGCTCTTACTGGTACACCGGTCGAGAATACGGTTGAGGAATTATGGTCGATTTTTCATGTTGTTTTTCCTGAGCTGTTTCAGGGATTGAGGGAATATAGCCAACTATCACGCAAGCAAATAGCTCGCCGTTCAAGTCCCTTTCTTCTTCGGCGCTTGAAGGAGGATGTATTGGCGGAGCTTCCAGAAAAAATAGAAATCCAAGAATCAGTAGAGCTTTATCCTGAGCAAAAAAAGCTGTATGCTGCTTACTTGGCGAAGCTAAGACATGATACATTAAAACACTTAGATAAGGATACGATTGAGAGGAACCGCATTAGAATTCTAGCGGGTCTCACACGATTGCGCCAAATATGCTGTCACCCAACTCTGTTTGTCGATGGCTATAAAGGGGGAGCAGCGAAGTTTGATAAGCTGATGCAGCTCGTCGAAGAATCGCAGCACGCTGGAAGAAGAGTCCTCATCTTTTCCCAATTTACTAAGATGCTTGGCCTGATTGGGAGACAGCTGACATTAAAAGGTATATCTTATTTTTATCTAGATGGGGCTACACCTTCTGAGGAACGGGTAGAGCTTTGCGATCGGTTTAACTCAGGGGACAGATCATTCTTTTTAATATCCTTAAAAGCGGGTGGGACTGGGCTTAATTTGACGGGAGCAGACACGGTGATCCTCTATGATATTTGGTGGAACCCAGCGGTAGAGGAGCAGGCAACCGACCGTGCCCACCGAATCGGGCAAGAGCAAACGGTAAAGGTAATCAAGCTGCTTTCTAAAGGAACGATTGAAGAAAAGATGGAGCAGCTCCAAAACAAAAAGCGGCACTTAATCGAAGAACTCATTGATTCCAAGGAGAATCGAGAATCCGCATTAACTGCAGAGGACATTCGGGATCTGCTAATGCTGGATTTAGAAAGCTAAGTTTTTAAAAAAAATGAACCAGTGGAGGAAGCCCACTGATTCAATCACTTATTTATTTATTTTTTCTGTTTTGCACGACAGTCGGCTGCATTGGAGCGCGCCATCGCTTCCAAATCTTCATGATCTGCCAAATCGCGATCAAACTCAACATCTAGACCATCCGATTTCATATTTTTTGGAACTTGTGGAAGCTTCGCCTTGTTTTTATCTCTTGTTTTCTGTCCTTGAGCACGTCCCAATCTCATGAACCCCTTTCAAATTGAAAAGTAAGGAAAACCAGCTTGGCTTTCCTTACTTAGTCTGTACGGAGCACTTTGAAAATATGAATGGTTAAATTAATGTTTCGCTTTCTTTTTTGTGTAGCCTCCAGCCTGATCGGCCATCTTAAATTCATGGGAATAAACAACTTCCTGCATGCTTGAGAGGGTGCTTTTTGACTTATCTCTTCTTTTCTTATCTGCCAATTTAGTTCATCCTTTCCACAAAGAATAGTAAATGCAAATACTTTCTTATTTTTCCCGAGTTGGAAAGGATTGATACTTAAGATGAATAAATATCCTTCAATGCCTCATCAATTTGAGTGTATTGAAAAGGGTATCCGTACTTTTGAAGCTGTTCAGGAATAACCTGTTGGCCTTCAAGAACCAATATGCTCATCTCACCAAGAGCTATTTTTAAGGCAAAGCTAGGAGCTGGAATCCAATGGGGACGACGAAGTGCCCTTCCGACTGCCCTACCTAACTCCTTCATCCGAATTGGATGAGGTGAAGTGAAGTTGACGGGTCCAGAAATTGTTTCATGTTCAATGATAAATAATAGGGCATTGACCACATCATCAATATGAATCCATGACATCCACTGTTCGCCCGTTCCAACGGTGCCTCCTACGAAAAGCTTATATGGTAGTGCCATTCGAGGGAGCGCCCCTTCTTCCTTGTCCAAAATAATTCCAAATCGGCAATAACAAGTACGAATTCCAAGCATAGATGCTTCGGAGGCTTTTTCTTCCCATTGTCGGACCGTTGTTGCTAAAAAATCCTTGCCTGATTTCCCCGTCTCCTCCGTAAAAGTTTCTGTGAAGGACGTTCCATAGTAGCCAATGGCACTAGCATTAATAAGAGCCTTTGGTTTCTGCTCGAGTCTCCTCAAGATCGAAATAATCGCTTCTGTAGCTTCCAAACGACTAGTTAAGATTTTATTTTTTCCTGTTTCGGTCCAGCGGGTATTAATGGACTCACCTGCTAAATTAATCACGATGTCAATCTGATGTAGCTGACTTACTGGCTCGCTCCCTTCAACTAGCCACTTTACATATGTCAGATTCTGCACATTATTCTTGGGTGGATTTCTTGTTAATATAAATAACTCATGTCCCAGATCTAATAGTCTTTTCGTTAAGGCTTTTCCAACAAAGCCAGTCCCCCCAGCAATGGCAATTCTCATGCTTCTCCCTCCCATTTAAATCACTAATGATTAATTTTGCTTTCCGGTCGATAAAACCCTTTAAAAACTTTTCTTTTTCAACTACGATTAATGAGGAGGTGAAAAAAATGGCTATTATTACGAAAATCACCACCCAAAAGAAGAGCACCGACCGCTATAACATCTTCCTCGATCATGGAAATGGGGAGGAATATGCGTTCAGCGTTGATGAGGATGTACTGATCAAATTTAATTTGAAAAAAGGGATGGAGCTAGATGACTTTGCGATCATGGAGATCAATTACCAAGATGAGATCCGCAAAGCCTATAATTCAGCCATTCAATATCTGTCTAGAAGAATGAGATCGGAAACAGAGGTTAGGAACTTCTTAAAGGAAAAAGAGAGTCCTGAGCCAGTCATTCAAGAGGTTATCCATAAGCTCTACGAATATCAGTTCCTTAATGATGAGGAATATGCTCGCGCCTTCGTACGTACGCAAATGAATACAACGGACAAGGGCATAGAGCTGATAAGGAGAGAACTGAAGGAAAAGGGGATAAAGGGAGATCTTTTAGAAGCAGCCTTGAAAGAATATCCACTCACGAATCAGATCGAAAAAGCTAAGGAGCTTTGGAAAAAAGCCATGCAAAAATATTCCAAAGAATCCGATCGAGTAATGAAGCAAAAAGCGGAACAGAACTTCATTCGAAAAGGATACTCCTATGCTGTCATTGCCATAGCGATGGAAGAAGTAGAAGACATAGATGAAAGTGGGGAACTGGATGCCCTTAGATATCAAGGGGAGAAGGTACACCGAAAATATAAGCACCTAAAAGGTTACGAATACGAGCAAAAAATGAAGCAAAGCTTATATCGAAAAGGATTTTCTATAGAGATGATTGAAAGATATTTGTCTGAAATAAATGACGAACAGTAGAGAAACCCAATTCTAGAGGTGAGAACAATGGATGAAAAAAGATATAGTGACATGACAGAATATGAGCTCCAGCAGGAGATTGCAAAGCTAAATGAAAAAGCAAAAAAAGCGGAACAAATGGGGATGGTTAATGAGTTCGCAGTTTTGGAAAGGAAAGCGGTGATGGCGAGGGCTTATTTGTTAAATCCAAAGGACTTTAAACCGAAGGAAATTTATGAAATAGATGGAGATCCGGGTACCTATTTTCAAGTTGAGTATTTGAATGGCGTTTTTGCTTGGGGATTTCGCCTTGGGCAAAGTAAGACGGAAGAAGCATTGCCGATTTCGATGCTGAAAGCATTAAAGTAACCAGAGCCAAGGATCGCTCTGGTTACCTTGCGTAAGACGCCATTAAGAGTTTTTCCTAATTTGACGGTGGAGAATAATAAGGTCTTGTGTCTCCTGTGTCTCTCCGTTGACCTGGGAGTGTGCATGCTTCACGCGAAAATTTGGTGAAGTAAAAGGGCTTGAATATGGATTGTTGTCAAAGAATTTTTTGCTGTTACCCATAATTATCCAGCCTCCTAAGCCGATTTTTGAACGGACTTTTCTTCATAATGAGTAAGAATGGAGTCTTATTCTAAAAGCTCAGAGGTATCGGAATCCCGTTGATTTGAAGCTCTCATTCGTTCCTGCGGACGTGTATTGATGGTCCCATCAGCTCGCAATGAACTGTACTCGGCTTTCGCGCGAGGCTCACCTTCAAATTTGTTCGTTTCCTGATTTGGGAAATTCTTTGCCTTATTTCTCATATGATGCCCTCCCTATGCAAACTCGAATCACACCCCGCTATTGACGTGCGTTTTGATAGTCAATAACGTAATCTTAGTATGGGCGCATTGAAAGGGAAGTATGATGGGAAAAAATTAAAAAGCGATGCAACTAGACATCGCTTTAGTTAGGGAGAATCTGCAGTTTTTTGCGAAGCTTTTCTTCGCTAAAGATCCATCCCGTATAGGAAGATAAAATATTTAGGTCCATATCTAATTGAACGACCGCAACAAAGGGATAGTGGTCCTTGCTGCGATATCTAAGGTCAATGAACTTAACCTCATAATAATTGTCGTATTCATCAACCTCCCAACGATACACCGGAGAAAAGGAAAGGAAGGCAGATAGGTTCTTGTCCTTTTTTGCCGCTTCGATAACAGGTGATTCAGGAACCTTTACGCGTGCAAATTGGTCAAGAATCGTGACTTCATTATTATGAGCGCGCCCGACAAAAAATTGATGCTTGTTCATGACCGCAACTCTCCACTGATGAAACTTCATCGTTGGAGAAATAATGATGTCGGTCGCATCTGGGATGATTGTTCTGACTTCACGCAGCACTTTTCTTTGCCTAATAAAACGATATACATAATAGGCAATGAGAATAGCATAGATCCCTAAAAAGGTGTAACCAGGATCAAATCCTACTCCCCAAATTACTAAACCGACGACATGGAGGCCAAAAATTATCGGGTCAAAGGTATTAATGACGCCTAGGGCCACCCATTTTGATGAAAATGGTCGTAAGGCTTGAGTTCCATAGGCATTGAAAATATCAACAAAAACATGTAGAAATACAGCTAAAAATGTCCACAGCCATAAATGCAGCAAATTCGCTTCAGGAAAAAAAGGATAAACCACCGCTACAATGGCGAGCGGCCAAAGCAATACAGCGGGAATCGAATGGGTAATCCCTCGATGGTTTCGAATATACACAGCATTGTTCCGAAGCTTTAGCACAGTATCGATGTCGGGAGCCTGTGACCCAACAATCGTACCGATCATGACACTTGTTGCGGTTGCCGCACTTCCTGCTACAATCGGATCTAAGGTTGCGAGACCGCCTAGGGCAAGTCCCATTACGACATGAGTACCAGTGTCCAAAGGGAAACCTCCTTAGGAAGGATGAAATTCTTTTTTGTAATTTAATTCTAACAACAAATCTTTTGTAAATATACAGTTATCACGCTATTTTTAAAGAGAACTTAATAATTGAAATAAAATGTTCAAAAATCATTTGTAACGTTATCTAATAGGGTAGGCAAAAGGAGGCATATTCATGACAGATTCCTTAAAAAACCTAGCATCGATTGATAAAGATGCCTTCAGCCATGATTTGATTTCGTGGTTTACCGAGGAGCAAAGAGAGCTTCCGTGGAGAAAGGATCAGGATCCATATAAGGTATGGGTTTCGGAGATTATGCTGCAGCAGACAAGAGTGGATACGGTCATTCCGTATTTTAATCGATTCATTGAGCAGTTCCCAACCATTCAGGATCTCGCTCAGGCTGAGGAAGAGAAAGTTCTCAAGGCATGGGAAGGGCTGGGCTATTATTCTCGTGTAAGAAATCTTCAGAGTGCTGTAAGAGAGGTTCATGAGAAGTATGGTGGAACCGTTCCTGCTACTAAGGAAGCGATTTCGACGCTTAAAGGGGTGGGTCCATATACAGTGGGAGCGATTTTGTCGATTGCTTATGGTATACCTGAGCCAGCCGTTGATGGAAACGTCATGAGGGTCATCTCACGGATTTTATCGATATGGGATGATATTGCCAAGGCATCCACAAGAAAAATATTTGAGGAAGCGATTCGCACGTTAATTTCGGAGGAAAATCCTTCTTATTTTAACCAAGCCTTGATGGAGCTAGGGGCGCTCATCTGTACTCCAACCTCTCCGTCCTGCTTATTATGTCCAGTAAGGGAACATTGCCATGGATTCCATGAAGGAGTGGAAAATGAACTTCCGATCAAGACAAAAGCGAAGAAGCAGCGACTTGTCCATTTGGCTGCCGTTATCATTAGGGATGACGAAGGAAACACCGTCATTCACAAGCGCCCAAGTGAAGGATTGCTCGCAAATATGTGGGAATTCCCTAATGTTGAGATCTCTTTACCTTTTTACAGGGACAAGGGTTATATTGAATCCTTGCTTTTGGAGCAATTCGGAATTAAGGTCAAGATGGCACAAGCAATAAGTCGAATTGAACATGTATTTTCACACTTAAAATGGGATATTCAAGTGTTTGAGGGGAAATTGCAGGGGCCAATTGAAGAGGTAGAGGATTTAAGGCTCGTTTCCCCAATTGAAATCGATGAGTTTCCATTTCCTGTATCACATCAAAAAATAATTCAGCACTACAAAAAAGTGGAAGGGGATGTTACCCATGACGAATAAAGTTGCATTGGTGACGGGAAGTAGCCGTGGAATTGGAAAGGCAACTGCTCTTCGTCTCGCAGAAGCAGGCTACGATATTGTCGTCAACTACGCTAGAAGTAAAACGGCGGCACAAGAAACGGCCGAAGAGATTGAAAAGCTAGGAAGAAAGGCATTAGTCGTGAAAGCTAATGTGGGTGATGTTGAAAAAGTAAGGAAAATGTTTGAAGAAATTGATGCAACATTTGGTCGCTTGGATGTGCTTGTAAGCAATGCGGCTTCAGGGGTCCAAAGACCGATCATGGAGCTTGAGGAATCCCACTGGAATTGGACAATGAATATCAATAGTAGAGGCCTTCTTTTTTGTGCGCAGGAAGCGGCGAAGAGAATGGAGAAAAATGGCGGTGGAAAAATTGTTAGCATTAGCTCATTAGGTGCCATTCGCTATTTGGAGAATTATACAGCAGTTGGCGTGTCGAAAGCAGCAGTTGAAGCTTTAACTCGTTATTTAGCTGTTGAGTTAGCTGAGAAAAATATTGTGGTCAACGCTGTCTCAGGTGGCGCGGTCGATACTGAAGCCCTGAAATCCTTTCCAAATCGGGAGGAGCTTTTAGCTGAGGCAAGGGCGAAGACGCCAGCGGGAAAAATGGTTGAAATTGATGATATCGTAAATACGGTGATGTTTTTGTTAAGTGACGAAGCTAGCATGATTCGAGGTCAAACAATCATTGTCGATGGTGGAATTTCATTGCTTGTGTAAATTTATTAAAAAGGTTGGATAGTAACCTCCAAATCGGGACAAATTAATGATCGTGGAGGTGATAACAGTGGCAAAACCAAACAAATCTCAATCTGGAACTAATATTCAACAGGTTCGCCAGCAAAATGCACAGTCAGCACAAGGCGGACAAGGACAATTTGGCACTGAGTTTGCAAGTGAAACCAATGCACAAGAGGTAAGAAAGCAAAACCAGCAAGCTGAATCTAACAAATCCCAAAATGCTGGCCAATTTGGTCAGGAATAGCGTAAATATACTTAAGAGAAATGCCCTTTCTTGAACGAGAGAGGGCATTTTTCTAGTTTCGCCGATATATTTGATTTAACGCTGATATCATCCCGAAGCTACCATTCGACAAAACCTCCGATTACCCTACATAACTAGTCAAAGGAATCCCTATCTGTTCCTCGAATATATTTAGTGCGAATACTTAATTCAATTTTAAGGACGGTGTTTTTGATGAAGGACTTCAGCCGTTTAGTTAGTGAACAAATGGAAACAATGGAAAAATTGTTATTTCTTCAATCTGAAATTGAACGATGTCAAGAAATCGAGAATGAACTTAGAGAGCTGCAGGAAGAAGCAAAACGAGAATCTGTTTGCGCTGAAATTGAGAGGAAGAAGAAAGAGCTTAAGGAAATTCATGATATTTTTGAAAAGCAGACTGAAGAGCTAATTCAGTCCTATCAAGACACTGCTGCCCTTGTATGAGTAAAGCTAAAAGCATAATTTTGTGAGGAGGCATTGAAATAAATCAATGCCTCTTTGTTTTAAATTCTGACTTTTACCGTTATAATAATAGAAAGAGAAACTGGACAGGTTATAGATATTTCAAGTGTTCGGAGAATGAAAGTAGGGAGAAAAAATGGATGTACCTCTGGAGGGTGAACCGATACAAATTCATAGTTATAAGCATAATGGCCATATTCATCGGATATGGGAGGAAACAACGGTTCTAAAGGGAACGCAAAATTTAGTCATAGGTGGAAACGATCGGACAATCGTAACTGAATCGGACGGAAGAACATGGGTGACGAGAGAGCCCGCAATCTGTTATTTCCATTCACAAATATGGTTCAATATTATTGGAATGATTCGTGAGGATGGAATTTACTATTATTGTAATTTAAGCTCACCGTTTATCTTTGATGGTGAAGCTTTAAAATATATCGATTATGATCTAGATATTAAAGTCTATCCTGATATGACCTTTAATTTACTGGACGAGGACGAATATGAGCGCCACCGTAAGGAAATGAAGTATCCAGAAGTGATAGACCAAATATTAAAGGCGAATGTGGATAAATTAATTCGCTGGATTCGTCAAAGAAAAGGTCCATTCGCTCCGGACTTTATTGATATTTGGTATGAAAGATATTTAACTTACAGACGCTAAGAATGGAAAAAGCTTGAGATTACGCCTGTTGACATCGTTTCAACAGGTTCATTTTTTGAAATGAACAGGTTCATTTTTTGAAATGAACAGGTTCATTTTTTGAAATGAACAGGTTCATTTTTTGAAATGAACAGGTTCATTTTTTGAAATGAATGGGTTCATTTTTTTAGAAACTATTATATTTTGTCGTTGAGCGACGTATCGCCTTATACGTGTACGTTCATTAAGTTATTCGTACCGAATAAAACCCATTCACGCACACGTATAAGGCTGCATTTAAGATATCATTTGAAAAATAGAGAGTTTTCATCTAGGGGGAAAACAGGTTGGGCAGTATACGCAGATATATGAAGTTTGTGGCGCCATATCGAGTTCAAATCTTTGGGACAATTGTTATCGGCATCATCAAGTTTGCCATTCCCTTACTCACGCCACTATTAATTAAATATGTCCTCGATGATATCGTTGGCAACGACCTATTATCCATGGATGAAAAGGTCACAAAGCTTGTTGTTGTGATGTCTATAATGTCTATTATTTTTCTGATTCTACGTCCACCGATCGAGTATTATCGACAATATTTCGCACAATGGACCTCAAGCAGAATTTTATATGATATTCGAGATAAATTGTTCACTCATATCCAAAAGCTAAGCTTTAAGTATTATTCCAATACAAAAGCGGGAGAGGTTATTTCTCGGGTCATTAATGATGTCGAACAAACGAAGGTATTTGTCATTACTGGACTAATGAATTTGTGGCTGGACTTGGCCACGATCGTGATCGCTGTCATCATTATGCTGACGATGGATGTTTCCTTGACCATCGTTTCTGTTATTCTTTTTCCGTTTTATGCCTTTTCCATTAAGTACTTTTTCGGGAATTTGCGAAGCTTAACAAGAAAACGGTCACAGGCGCTTGCAGAGGTTCAAAGCTATCTGCATGAGCGTGTTCAAGGAATGCCGGTGATTAAAAGCTTTGCGATTGAGGATGAGGAACAAAAGCGTTTTGATGCGCAAAATAGTAATTTTCTTACCAAGGCAATTGACCACACAAGGTGGAATGCCAAAGCATTTGCCGTAGTTAATACGATTACGGATATTGCCCCACTTCTTGTTATTGGCTTCTCCGGCTATCAGGCGATCAAAGGAGAGCTTTCAGTTGGAGAAATGGCTGCTTTTATTGCCTATATTGATCGTCTGTACAATCCATTAAGGAGATTGGTCAATTCTTCTACCACTTTGACTCAATCATTTGCTTCAATGGACCGGGTATTTGAATTTATGGACGAGAAATATGATATTGATGACCGTCCTGATGCCATTCCTTGTGAGCATGTAAAGGGGCATATCAAAATAGAAAATGTAAGCTTTGCTTATGATGAAAAGGAAGAAAAGGTTCTAAAGAATATTTCTCTTGATGTGAGCCCGGGAGAGACGATTGCTCTTGTTGGGATGAGTGGCGGCGGTAAATCCTCTCTAGTCAGTTTGATTCCAAGATTTTATGATGTGACAGAAGGAAGAATTCTCCTTGATGGGGTGGATATTCGCTCCCTCAAGGTTCGGACACTTAGGGATAAAATCGGGATGGTTTTACAGGACAATATCCTCTTCAGCGAATCAGTTAAATCAAATATCTTGATTGGAAAGCCAGATGCAACCGATGAAGAAGTATTAGAAGCTGCAAAGGCGGCCAATGCTCATGAATTTATTATGAATTTGCCAGAAGGATATGATACAAAGGTTGGAGAACGAGGAGTCAAGCTCTCAGGTGGACAGAAGCAGCGTGTAGCTATTGCACGGGTTTTTATTAAGAATCCTCCGATTCTAATTCTTGATGAAGCAACCTCGGCATTGGATTTAGAAAGTGAGCATTTGATTCAGGAAGCACTAGAAAAGCTAACAAAAAATCGAACCACCTTTATTGTTGCTCACCGACTTTCAACGATTACACATGCCGATCGGATTGTATTAATCGAGAACGGTGAAATCGTAGAAATTGGGAAACATCATGAACTAATGGAAAAACAGGGGAATTATTATAAGCTATTTCAAATTCAACAGCTCGAAAATTGACGAAATAAGGATGTTAAGGCATATAGCTTTAGCGTCCTTTTTTCATATTCCGACAAAATAATTCAGAAATTTTAGTATATAAAAATAATTCAGAAAAATAGTGGACGGAACTTTATTTCTTTTGTAAAATGATGAATATTAGAGAAATAGAATTTTTGAAAGGGGTAAAGTTGTGACTCAAGCGCCAGTTTTAGATGTGAGAGAACTAAGAACCTCTTTTTTTTCTTCCGATGGGGAGATTCCTGCGGTTGATAATATTAGCTTTTCCGTAAAGAGAGGAGAAATCCTCGGCATTGTCGGTGAATCTGGCTGTGGTAAGAGTGTCACCTCTCTTTCCATTATGAAGCTAGTTCCGCAGCCTCCTGGAAAAATAGTTGGTGGGGAAATTCTTTTAAATGGAGAAGATATCGTTCCGGCTTCTGAAAGAAGAATGCGTCAAATTAGAGGGAATGATATCGCGATGATTTTTCAAGAGCCAATGACCTCCCTAAATCCATTATTCACCATTGGGAATCAGCTTACGGAAGGCATCATGCTACATAAAAAAGTGAAAAAGAAAGCGGCTACGAGGCTAGGGATTGACATGCTTAAGCTCGTGGGTCTGCCCCGGGCTGAAGAGATTATGAAGGAATATCCGCATCAGCTTTCCGGGGGAATGCGGCAAAGGGTAATGATTGCGATGGCCCTATCCTGTGATCCGAAGCTACTTATCGCTGATGAACCAACAACTGCTTTGGATGTGACCATTCAGGCTCAGATTCTCTCATTAATGAAGGAACTAAATCGAAAGCTAGATACGGCCATCATTATGATTACCCATGATTTAGGCGTTGTAGCTGAAATTTGTCAACGGGTGATTGTTATGTATGCGGGACAGGTTGTCGAGGAAGCAAGCGTAAGAGAAATCTTCAAAAATCCGAAGCATCCATACACCATCGGTTTACTAGAATCGGTTCCAGATGTGCGGGAGAAGAAAGAGAGATTATATTCCATCCCAGGAAATGTGCCAAGGCCAGGCTCCATTCATCAGGGCTGCCGTTTTGCAGCACGCTGTGATAAGGCCTTTGACCGTTGCTTTAACGAGAACCCGCCACTCTATCCATACGGAGATCGGCATGCTGTTCGGTGCTTCCTGCATGAATCAGGAGGTGAAGCCCATGAGTGATGTGTTGTTAAAGGTAGATAACCTGAAGAAATACTTCCCTATCAAAGGCGGAATATTTGGCAAAAGGATAGGGGAAGTGAAGGCAGTTGATGATGTTAGCTTCTATGTGAAAAAGGGGGAAACCCTTGGTCTTGTAGGAGAATCAGGCTGTGGAAAATCAACTACCGGACGAGCGCTAATGAGATTAATAGAGCCGACAGAGGGACAGGTGCTCTTTGAAGGGAAAGACTTGACGAAGCTAAATGCTGAGGAAATGAGGCGCATGAGAAAGGAAATTCAAATGGTCTTCCAAGATCCATTCGCTTCTTTAAACCCGCGACACACGATCCAGAAAATTCTTGAAGAGCCTCTCATTGTTCATGGAATCAAGGACAAGATGGAGCGAAAACGGAGGGTGAAGGAAATGCTGGAGGTGGTAGGGTTAAATAGCTATCACGCAAAGCGCTACCCTCATCAATTTAGCGGCGGACAAAGACAGCGTATTGGGATTGCCCGCGCCCTAATGACAAAGCCAAAACTCATTATAGCGGATGAACCCGTGTCTGCACTAGATGTTTCGATTCAGTCTCAGGTTTTGAATCTACTTGAGGATCTTCAGAAGGAGTTTCAACTAACCTATATTTTTATTGCCCATGATCTCGGGGTAGTCAAGCATATAAGTGATCGAATAGGGGTTATGTATTTAGGAAGATTAGTAGAAATGACCGAGGCAGAAAGGCTGTATGAAAAGCCTTCCCATCCATACACGAAGGCCTTACTTGCATCCATTCCAATCCCGGATCCAGATGTACAGAAGGAAAGTGAATTGTTAATGGGGGATCTGCCGAGTCCATCCAACCCTCCTAAGGGTTGTGCTTTCCATACCCGCTGTAGTGAATGTATGGAGGTTTGTAAAACGGTAAGACCAGAACTTAAGGAGATAGAACCAGGTCATTTTGCTGCTTGTCATTTATTTAACAGTGATAATCAGCATTGATGATAAAGAGGGAGAAATATTCTCAAAAAAAACAAAGGGGGATCAACATGCGACAACGGAAAGGAATTTGGGCAGTTGTATTCTTATTAGTGCTTTCCTTGGCTTTGGTAGGATGTGCTAAGGATAAAGCAGGCAATGATGCCAAGGAACCGAAGGATAATGATGATGGGAAATCAACCGAGGAAACTGCTTCTGGTGGGCAGCTTGTCTTCGGGCGTGGAGGAGACTCTACTTCCCTTGACCCTGCTACTACTACAGAAGGGGAAGCATTTAAAGTTACACAGAATCTCTATGAAACTTTGATTAACTTTGGTCCGCAGGATACAGAAATTCATCCGGGCCTTGCCACAGAGTGGGAGCAAAGTGAAGACGGATTAAAGCATACGCTTAAGCTTCGCGAAGGCGTAAAGTTCCATGATGGCACAGACTTCAACGCAGACGCAGTCGTATTTAACTTTGAGCGTTGGAAATCAGGAACTGGCGAAGAGTTCCCTTACTACAGCTCCCAATTTGGGGATAGAATTGCAGAGGTCAAAGCGGTTGATGAGTATACCGTCGAGTTCACATTAACCGCACCAATTGCACCATTTTACAAAAATCTAGCGATGTCACCATTTGGAATTGCTAGCCCAGCAGCTGTTGAGCAGCACGGGGAAAATTTCTTCAAAAACCCAGTTGGAACAGGTCCATTCAAATTTAAGGAATGGAAGGAAAACGATCGCATCACGATTGTGAAAAATGAAGAGTATTGGCAGGAAGGATTACCAAAGCTTGATGAGGTTATTTTCAGAGTTATTCCTGAGAACTCCGCTCGTCTGAATGCGCTCATGTCAGGCGAGGTTGATTTGATTGATGGAGTGAATTTCAGTGATAAGGAGACCATTGATGGCAACCCGGACCTTCAAGTGTTTGAACGTCCTTCATTGAATATTGGCTATCTAGGGTTAACGTCTACACGTAAGCCACTTGATAACAAGCTAGTGCGTCAAGCACTGAACTATGCGGTTAATAAGCAAGCGCTCATCGATGCATTTTATGCCGGTGCAGCGGAACCAGCAATCAACCCGATGCCGCCAGTAGTGGCTGGCTACAATCCAGATGTGAAGGATTATGATTACAATCCGGCGAAGGCAAAGGAACTTCTTGCTGAAGCGGGGTATCCTGATGGATTCGAGATGGAACTATGGGCTATGCCAGTTCCGCGACCATATATGCCAGAGGGACAAAAGGTAGCCGAAGCACTACAAAATATGTTTGCTGAAATTGGGGTCAAAGCGGAAATTGTAACGTATGAATGGGGTACTTACCTCGATAAAGCAGCGAATGGAGAAGCAGATACCTTCCTTCTTGGCTGGACCGGGGATAATGGAGATGCGGATAACTTCCTATATGTACTTCTAGATGAGGATTCGATTGGGTCCAACAACTACTCCTATTACAAGAATGCGGAGGTCCACGAGTTGCTTCTGAAAGCACAAGCCAGCCCAGACCAGGCTGAGCGTGAGGAGCTATACAAGCAGGCACAGGTCATTATTAAGGACGATGCACCGTGGATTCCATTAGTTCACTCTACCCCACTATTAGCAGGTAGATCAGATATTTCCAATTTCTTACCTCATCCGACAGGCTCTGATTTACTATCATCTGTTGAATACACGAAATAAGCCCTTTTCTTAAAAAAGGCTGTCTAAATAGCAACCATTACTTAAATAGCCAAAATAAAGGTAGAGGAAAAGGGGGTTGAAAGAATGACTCCCTTTTCTTTTTAGAGAGGTGTATATATGCTTTCTTATACGATCAAACGCCTTCTATCATCAATACCAGTTTTAATAGGTCTTATATTAATTGTCTCTTTCATGATTAGGGCGATTCCAGGAAATCCAGCACGGATGATTCTTGGACAATTAGCCACTGAGGAAGCGGTAGCAACCTTAACGAAGCAGCTTGGCCTTGATCAGCCTTGGTATCTCCAATTTTTTCAATATCTAGGAAACCTATTAACGGGAGATTTAGGGGTGTCCTTAAGGACGAAATCGCCAATCAGTGAGGAGATCTGGCCTTTCTTAGCGGCAACAGCGGAGCTCGCCTTCTGTGCGATGCTGATTGCTATCGTAATCGGTGTCAATGCAGGAATTATCAGTGCATGGTTCCAAAACTCCTGGTTTGACTATATCGCTATGATTCTTGCCTTAATTGGTGTATCGATGCCGATCTTCTGGTTAGGGTTAATGGAGCAATGGGTGTTTGCGATTAAGCTTGACTGGCTGCCGACCTCTGGCAGGGAAAACGTTCGAGATCCGATCGAGTCGATGACCAATTTCTACATCATCGATACCTTGCTGCAAGGTGATTTTGAACAGCTCTGGGTAGTTGTGAAGCACCTAATACTACCAAGTGTTGCGCTGGCGACGATCCCGATGGCGATCATCGCTAGAATTACTCGTTCGACCATGCTTGAAGTGATGAAGTCTGATTTTATTCGCACGGCAAGAGCAAAAGGGCTTCGTATGTTCTGGGTCGTGTACAAGCATTCCTTGAAAAATGCAATCATCCCTGTTCTGACCATCATCGGCTTACAGACGGGACTGCTTTTGGGAGGAGCAATCTTAACAGAGACGATATTTAGCTGGCCTGGAATTGGTCGCTATATATACGAAGCGATTAATTATCGTGATTATCCAGTCATTCAGTCAGGTATTCTGATCATTGCGTTGATTTTTGTCACGATTAACTTAATTGTTGACCTATTATATGCCGCTATTGATCCGAGAATTAAATATGATTAGGTAGGGGGAGAGGATATGGAGCTTACAACGAATAAGAATGCTCAGCTGCCGATTGAATCAATGGAAGAAAAAGCTGTCTCCCCCTGGTTAGAGGCCTGGAGGAGCTTTCGAAAAAACAAAATCGCTGTGGCCGGAACGGTTATTGTCTTATTTTTTATCGTGGTAGCAATTATTGCACCGGTTATTGCTCCAGAAGGGATTAATGAACAGAAGCTAGCAAAACGTCTATTATCCCCTTCGAGTGAGCA
This sequence comes from Anoxybacillus andreesenii, assembly GCF_030813005.1. Taxonomy (NCBI): domain Bacteria; kingdom Bacillati; phylum Bacillota; class Bacilli; order Caryophanales; family Anoxybacillaceae; genus Anoxybacillus; species Anoxybacillus andreesenii. The sequence goes on along the minus strand of NZ_JAUSTU010000011.1, from coordinate 9,040 downwards.
TTGGTTTGGGACGGATGATTTTGGACGAGATATTTTTTCACGGGTGGTGTATGGGGCAAGAATTTCTCTATGGGTAGGGTTCGTAGCCGTAATGGGGTCGATTATTGTTGGTTGTCTCTTAGGGATTATTGCGGGCTATTATGGAAGATGGGTGGATGCTGTTATTTCGCGCTTCTTCGATATTTTGCTCGCATTTCCAAGTATTTTGTTGGCGATTGCCATTGTCTCTGTCCTAGGACCATCCTTGAAAAATGCGCTCATTGCCATCGCGATTATCAATGTACCGAACTTTGGCCGCTTAATCCGTTCTCGTGTATTAAGTGTAAAGCAAGAGGAATATATCGTGGCCGCAAGAGCGGTTGGAATGAAAAATAGTCGTATCCTCTTTCATCATGTGCTGCCGAATAGTGTGGCACCCATCATTGTTCAAGGAACATTAGCGATTGCAACGGCAATCATAGAAGCGGCTGCGCTGGGCTTCTTGGGATTAGGTGCAGGGGCTCCAAATCCTGAATGGGGGAAAATGCTAGCGGATGCGAGGCCATTTTTAATCCAAGCGCCATGGACGATGGTCTTTCCTGGCATTGCGATCATGCTTACCGTCTTAGGCTTTAACCTAATGGGGGATGGACTGAGGGATGCACTGGATCCACGGATGAAAAACTAGGTAAACTAAAAAACGAGAGCAGCTGACTGGTCAGCTGCTCTACTCTTGAGTCGGTTCTTCAATATTCACTTCATTCGCTTTTTTATGAAAAGACCTAAAGCTTGTGACAAGCACATCCAAATGGTCTAAATGCTCTTCGTAGTCAATCATAAATGAGATTAACTGCATGATATGGAAAAAGGTGATGTCATCTTCATCAATCATTTCCTTCTGCTTGGCGATGAAAAGACTGAACAATTCCTTGCGATTTAAGCAATATTTATCATCCTCAAGGGTTGTCTGGGGCTTTACCTTGCCAATGAATTTCAACATGATTCGTTCATGCCGATCGATTAAGAAATCAAGCTGATGCTGGATTTCAAGGTGGAAATCCTCCGGTAATTGAGAAACATCATTCTCAAAGCGGTGAAGCCTTTTTAGGATTTCAATCGCTTTTTTCGTTGTTTCAATCATTTGCCGATAGATGACAAGCTTCCTTGCTTTCGCAATCCCATTTTTCTTAAAATAATTTCTTTCTTCCTTATACATGATGTAGAGCTGATTAAGCTTAATCACATCTTCCTTCAGCTTCTTGATATCTTTTTTCAAAAACGTATGCTCTGAGGCGTGGCGTGAGTTAATCCGTATCCATCTAGTCGCTTCTTCTGTAGCAGTAGCAATTCGTAAATATAGCTTATTCTCATATTTTGGTGGTAAAAATACAAGGTTAACAATAAAAGCCGAGAGAATTCCAAGCATGATCGTTAAGAAACGAATGATAGCAAATTGGATAAATTGATCCCCAGGAGCCTCCATTATGGCAATCATGGTTACGAGCGAAAGACTAATGGTATTTGAGATGTTTAATTTTAGATTAATAGTTATGACGATGATTGCGGCTATTCCAACCACAGCCACACTATTTCCTAGTGTCAAAACAAAACCAACAGCAATAAGGGCTCCAATGACATTTCCTTGTATTTGCTCAATAATCGATAAATAAGAGCGATATATCGTTGGCTGAATAGCAAAAATGGCAGCAATTCCAGCAAATATTGGTGAAGGCAGGTGGAGAACCTGAGCAAGCAGCAGCGCAAGAACTATCGCAATCCCCGTTTTAAAAATGCGGGCACCAAGCTTCATAGTTAACTAATTCCTTTCTTAAGATCAAACAGCAATATTACATACTTTAAACCATTTTACAGTAGTTAACAATAGCTCTTTTTTCAAAGCGAAAAATTTCCTATAAAAAATTGCACCTCCAATTGTTAGAACAGGTGTCTCACAATTAGAGGTGCAATTCAAGTTCCGCTTTGCTTATTTTTCAGCTAGTTCTTTAAATGCGTTCTGTACAGCATGGATCGTTGCTTCCACGTCTTCCTTCGTATGGGCGATCGTTAAGAACCAAGCTTCATATTTCGATGGTGCGAGGTTGATTCCTTGCTTGAGCATCAGCTTGAAAAACTTTGCAAACATCTGTCCGTCTGTGTTCTCTGCTTGCTCATAGTTCTCGACCTTTACATCAGTGAAATAGACTGTTAAGGCACCTTTTAGACGATTGATGGTAATAGGAATTTGATATTCCTTAGCAGCAGCGACAATTCCCTCTTCAAGCAATGCGCCAAGTTCATCTAAGTAGTCGTAGACACCATCCTGTTTTAATACCTCTAGACAAGCGATTCCTGCCTGAATGGAGGCGGGATTACCAGCCATGGTTCCTGCTTGATAGGCAGGTCCAAGGGGTGCGACATGCTCCATAATCTCTTTCTTGCCACCATAGGCTCCGATCGGTAGCCCTCCACCAATGATTTTTCCCATTGCCGTCAAGTCAGGCTGAATACCTAGGAGATCCTGAGCTCCTCCATAGGTGAAACGGAAAGCGGTTATGACTTCATCGTAAATGACAAGAGCGCCAGCTTCATGAGTAAGATCATTCACTTGCTGCAAAAAGCCTTCCTTCGGCTCCACGATTCCGAAGTTACCGACGATTGGTTCAACAAGAACAGCTGCAATCTGGTCTCCCCATTTTTGTAAGGCTGCTTTAAATGGTTCGATATCATTAAATGGAACGGTGATAACCTCTTGCGCAATACTTTGCGGGACGCCAGCTGAATCCGGTGTACCAAGAGTGGAAGGACCTGAGCCAGCAGCAACGAGCACTAGATCCGAGTGTCCGTGATAACAGCCGGCAAACTTAATGACTTTATCCCTTCCTGTATAGGCTCTCGCCACGCGAATCGTTGTCATCACGGCTTCTGTCCCAGAATTAACAAAACGAACCTTCTCAAGATTCGGCATTGCTTCCTGGAGCATTTTTGCAAATTTTACCTCATGGGGTGTTGGTGTACCGTAGAGAACCCCTGTTTCGGCCGCTCTTTTGATGGCCTCTGTAATATGTGGATGGGCATGTCCAGTAATAATCGGGCCATAAGCCGCAAGATAGTCAATGTATTGGTTGCCATCGACATCCCAGAAGTATGCGCCTTGACCTCTTTCCATGACAACAGGAGCTCCTCCACCAACAGCTTTATAGGAACGGGATGGACTATTAACACCCCCAACTATGTATTGCAGGGCCTCTTCATGCAAGCGTTCAGAATTGGTAAACTTCATTCTATATCCTCCTAAATCGGGTCAATTAATTGTGTACGATGTTATTTTAGCACTAATTCGCCGTAATGGAATCGTAGGACATGCAGTTCTAAAAAGATTGAATTTTACGTATAAATGAACAAATAAATGCTACTGCAAGGGATGAAGGGTAGGATGGTCTTATATACCTCGTTAATCTTAATCATCATCTGTATTATCTCGAGTATACGTATTGTTTTTACCCCTTATAAAATCAAAGGAAAATTTGTATCCTTTGAGAATTTTCTGTTTCTTGGGGCCATTTATGCAACGATTATGATCAGTTTTGGACTTATGTACGCATTATTAGAAATGCATCATTACCAAGTTTTTGATGAACACTACACCACCGAGAAGGAATCCTTCCTAGGGAGACTAGAGACGAGTCTATATTTTAGTGCTATTACGCTCTTCTCCGTCGGTTATGGAGATATCGCCCCTATTGGTATTGGAAGGGTCATAGCTGTATCAGAGGCCCTTATTGGCTACACGATTCCTGCTGCATTCGTTGCGAGAACTGTTTTAGATAATAAGCGGTAGGTGCATTCCACTTGTTTTTCACCATTGAATTAGATACGCTTAAGCTATGATAGACCCATCTAATATATGGAAAAAAGCGGAGGGATACATATGGTTGTTGAAATTGGTCAAATGGCGCCTGATTTTGAGCTACCGGCAAGTAATGGAAAGATGGCCAAGCTGTCTGATTACAGAGGAAAAAATGTTATACTATACTTCTATCCCAAGGATATGACACCTGGCTGCACAACGCAGGCTTGTGATTTCCGCGATCAGCATCAAAGCTTTGAAGAGGTTGACACTGTCATCCTCGGGGTAAGCCCAGATCCAATTACTCGCCATGAGAAGTTTATTGAGAAGCATGGCCTGCCATTTTTGCTCCTCGCTGATGAAGAGCACCATGTAGCGGAAAGCTATGGTGTGTGGAAACAAAAACAGATGTTTGGCAAGGTATACATGGGGATAGAAAGGTCCACATTTGTCATCGACAAGGAAGGGAAAATTGCAAAGGAATGGCGTAAGGTAAAAGTAAAAGGCCATGTTGATGAAGCTTTGCAGTTTATAAAGGAAAATTTAACTTGATTGGTTATGCACCCTTTTGGGTGTTTTTTTGTGAGCAACCTTACTGGTTGAGAACTGTAGCTCATGAATGTTTTTTGTATTGATCTGGCTCTCAAACAGGATATAGACAATAAAGTGTAGAATTATTACGTTGGAGAATTTAAATGTCAATGTCACCATACCTATGCATAGTTTAACTTTTTTTGAAAAAATTTCAAAAAAAGTGAAGTAATTAGGCAGTTTTATACGTCTATTATGTATGATGAAAATTTTACTCGAGTTTGGCATGAGTTTTCTATGAAGGGAATATTATAGATTCGGCATAAGAAGAACGATTGGATGTTGCAGAATTTCGACTTAGGTGGTGATATTGAATGAATGAAAAATCAATCTACATCCTCTTAACAGATACGGGGACTTGGTTTTCAAAAATGATCAAGTTTTATACGAGATTTCCATACAATCACATTTCTATCGCTCTAGATGAAGGCTTAGACAATCTATACAGCTTTGGACGTAGGGTTTATCGGAATCCTTTTTCAGGTGGATTTGTGAAGGAGCGGATGGATCAAGGGGTATTTTTTCATCAAAAGGAAACGAAATGTGTTCTATACAAAATGACCGTAAATGAAGAGCAATATAATCAAATCCTGCGAGTGATTTACCAGTTTGAGAGTTTTGCTGCTAATTATAAATACAATTTACTTGGGATTTTTGCGATTGCGGTTAATCTGAGACTAAAACGAGATAATGCTTATACATGTTCTCAGTTTGTTGCAACTGTATTAAATATGAGTGGATTTGAGCTATTAAGCAAATGTCCAGAATTAATGAGACCCGATGATTTTCTCGAGATCCCTTCATTAGAGCTTATTTACGAAGGGAAGCTTCATGAATATCATTCATACTTTTCAGAGCTTGCTTCTTTTGGTGTTAGAAATGCAATAAGTGTCTAGTAAGAATGCAATTATATTATTTTATAGCCCTTTTTTATGAAGTGTGTGCGTATGTCCATTCAATTATACAAGTATTGAATATCCTTATATTAGGGCATACCTCCTCAGACAAATGTTATTTGCAGGTCTTTCTGGCCTGCTTTTTTTATTTTTTAAAGGATCATGACTTGAATGGTAGAAATATAATATAGAAAGAAGGGGGATGAATGAAATGAAAATCATATCTTCTGTTTTACCGAGTGATAAGCTTCAGGAGCAAATTCGTACAGCATTTCCTGATCTGGAGTTTCAATTCTTTAAGGGGATGAAGAGGGTTGCGGACAACTTCTGGGATGCAGAAATATTTATTACATATGGTGAGGATTTAACCGAGGAACATATTCGGAAATCAGACAAATTAAAGTGGATTATGGTGATGTCAGCTGGTCTTGAAAAGATGCCACTTTCTGCTTGTTTGGAAAAAGGCATTATTGTGACTAATGCGCGAGGAGTTCATAAGATTCCAATGGCAGAGTTTACTCTCAGCATGATGCTCCAATATGTCAAAAATACAAAGACCTTGTGGAAAAGGGAAGAGGAAGCAAATTGGGACAGAAGAGTCCCAATGGAGGAATTGGGTGATAAAACGCTATTGATCTTAGGAGTAGGTGCGATCGGTGGAGAGATTGCTCGACTTGCAAAGGCGTTTCGAATGAAAACAATTGGAATCAATCGAAGCGGCTCCGCTGTTGATTATGTGGACGAATTGTATAGGCTGGAGGAGATGCCTTTGCTTCTACCTCGTGCTGATTTTATCGTATCTGTCCTCCCAAGTACGGTGGAAACCACTTATCTTTTAACTTATGAACATTTTCAGCTAATGAAGGAAACGGCTGTTTTTATTAATATTGGGAGGGGAAATTTAGTTAGAGATGAGGTCCTCGTACGGGTCATGGAGGAAAATCAAATTGCTCATGCCTATTTAGATGTATTCGAAATGGAGCCTTTACCAAAGGAGCACCCGTTATGGAAGATGGAGAATGTGACTGTGACACCTCATATTTCTAGTTTGACAAAAAATTATTTACCTCGGTCATTTGAAATATTTGAACAAAACCTACATACATATATTAAAAAAGGCAATCAATATATTAACCAAATTGATTTAACAAGGGGGTATTAATAAGTTGTACATGTACATGAGTTAGAAATATTGACAAAAGTGGATTGTACCTAGTACACTAATTATAAATATTATAAAATAAGAATTCATACTAGAAATGAGGTGCATGGCGGTGTCACAGAACGAATTAAAAGAAGCTCTTGATACCTTAAAAGGAACTGGGGTTAGGATAACTCCACAACGTCATGCGATACTTGAATATTTAATAAGCTCTATGTCACACCCAACTGCAGACGATATTTATAAAGCATTGGAAGGCAAATTTCCCAATATGAGTGTGGCAACAGTTTACAACAATTTAAGGGTATTTCGCGAGGTTGGCCTTGTCAAGGAATTAACGTACGGAGATGCTTCAAGTCGTTTTGATTTTATTACCACCCACCATTACCATGTGATCTGTGAATCGTGTGGCAAAATTGTCGACTTCCATTATCCGGGTTTGGATGAGGTTGAACAGTTCGCTTCGCATGTAACTGGCTTTAAGGTAAGCCATCATCGTATGGAAATCTACGGCACTTGTCCTGATTGTGCAGGCAAGGAAGCACATTAACTGATAGTTTATGCTATCAGTTATTTTTTTTTGCTTTAAATGGATAATCAATATGCCTCGTAATAATTGAGTTTGCTTTCTATTAATATGGATCTGTTATATTTTGTTGTTGATTTACATACCGCCTTATACGTGTACGTTCTCGAGAGTTTTCGTACCGAATAAAACCAGTTCACGTACACGTATAAGGCTAAAAATTAACACTGTACATGAACATAGGCAATATAAAAAATAACCCGGTGGGTGCCGAGTTATTTCGCAGATGTTTCTTTTTTACTGTTATATTTTTCGTCAAATTCCTTACCTTCAAGCTTTTGATCAAGTGTTAATGGTTCGTTGCAGTGCATGCAAATGTCCACTCGTCCCAAAATCTTCGTTGGCTTTTGACAGCTCGGGCAAATGACTTGAACCGTTCTGGTTGAGAGCATTCCAATCCAAAAATAAACAACCGTGCTCGCAATAATGGACAAAAGGCCTAACAACATAAAGATTGTCATTAATATAGGCTTTTCTTTAAAAAATATTCCGAGATACATTACAATAAATCCGAGAAAGACGAGACTCAATGCAAACGTTCGAATTTTATTAATTTTACTTGAATACTTTGCCATGGTTGTACCCTCCTAAAGCAATACTATACCATAAAACGAAAGACGAATTAAATGCTTAAGAAAGCTTTAGGCGAAAAACGTCAAAATAAGAAGGAAATCATTTTTAGATCGTCGAAAATATAGGCTAACACATTAATGGGGGAATGACCGTGGAAAACATTCTTCGTTCCATATATCAGGAAAGAGCAAGTCAACCAGAAACTTTAGGGGTTCTCATGATCGAGAAGAGCCATCTTTCGATTCCAACTACCGACACATTTGATGCAATTCTTTTAATCATTGTAAAAGAAGCGGAGCAGCCTGTGTTTATCAAACATTATTCTTATCTTGATAAAAAAGCAGCTCTACATATAGTCACAGAAAAGCAATTGAGAACTTGGATCTTGTTGGGCTCAAATAAAAGAATCTTTGATTGGCTATATAATGGGAAGGTCCTATTTGATCGCAATGAATATGTCGCAGCATTAATGGAGGAATTAAAGGAGTTCCCGTTTTATGGACGAAAAATCAAGATGGGTCTCGAATTTGCGAAACTGATTCGTAGATATATGGACGGAAAGGCGTTCTTTGAACACCATCACTATCTTGATGCTTACAATCATGTTATTCATTCCTTGCATCATTTAGCAAGGCTAGCAGTGATCGAAAGTGGCTTTCACCCAGAGGTAACCGTTTGGAATCAGGTAAAGCAGCTTGAGCCCGAAATATACAAATTATATGTTGAACTCATCAACAGTGACGAATCGATGGACAAAAGACTGGAGCTTCTTTTTTTAGCAAGTGAATTTCTCATTCATTCAAAAACAAATATTGGTGCAAGTCATCTTTTACAAGTGTTACAGGAAAAAGAAAGCTGGACCTTTAATGAAATGCTCATTCATGAAGAGCTTGCGGAGTATTCGGTTGATCTTGGAATGCTACTTGAATATCTTGTTGAGCGTGGAGAAATAGAAGTAATCAATGTCCAAACAAAGGGAAGAGAAGTTTTTCATCGCAACTATCAGGTTGCAAAAAAATTATCCTAGAAAATTTAAAAAGGGTGTTGACCTTTTTGAGAATACTTGATATATTAATAACCGTCGCTGCAAAACAACAAAAAAATGTTTTTGTAGCCGATGGAACTGTTTAAAAAAGTTTTAAAAAAGTGTTGACGAATTTAAATCAACATGATATATTTAAAAAGTCGCCTCTGAGCGACAGAAACAAACTTGAGCGAATTTTTAAGTTGATTGTTCTTTGAAAACTAAACAAATCATACGTCAACGTTAATTCTAGTTGTTTTTAAAAACAACAAATTTTATGAGCTATTTCAACTCTTTATTGGAGAGTTTGATCCTGGCTCAGGACGAACGCTGGCGGCGTGCCTAATACATGCAAGTCGAGCGATATCTTTGGGGGCTTGCC